>JBIKWL010000303.1:0-3097 GCA_044356335.1 Candidatus Sericytochromatia bacterium | reverse complement strand
GAATGACGCTTGAAGTTTAAATTCTCTTGCGACAGAGGGATCTCCACCTGTCACAAAGAGCGTAAAGATCTTTTCTGCCGAAACCCATCTTTTGACTTGTTCCTGAGTCAGAGAATAAATCTCGCCATTTTGATTGTGTTCATTGATGTGGTAAACCAAAAGCAGCGGCATTTCACCAGAATAGCTGGGCAGTTTTTCTTTAAAAAAAAGTTCAATCCGGGCTTCGCGATCTTGAGGTTGGCTAAATGTGCTGGGAATACTCACAAAGTCTGGGCTGATTTGGGGCCAAAGGCCACAGTGTTCTGGGGCTGAATCAAAATAGCGCAATTTCACACTTCTTCCTCCACTTGATTCACATTTTTGTCCAGCAGGCTGTTTAAACTGTGTTTGAGTGTTGCGACTTGGCCCAGAGCAATCACAATCCGGGTTTCATGTTCCGAATTGGCCTCAACAAGGGGAAAGGTCTCAATAAAAAATCCCTGCCGCGTTTCAGCTTGCAGCCAAGCCGCCCGAGAGTCAAAACGGTGGTGAGCTTGTTTCGAAAAGGGGGAGCCCAGACATAGGGACAATTTTTGCAAGAGCGCAGAAAAATCTCTGGGTTCTTCAGATTGGATATTTGATTCAATATTTGTGAGCCCAGATTCTGTAAGCGTTCCCTCACAGATACATTCCAAATACAGGCCTGTTTGGTTTGGGCGGTCAGAAACCAAGGCTTGAATTCGAATGAGTTTTAAATAATTTGACGTTTGCGAGCAGAGATGGTCTTTCACCAAGCGCTGCAAAGCGGTTAATAAAACGATGGGTCTTTGCCCTTTTGCCAACGCGAAAGCGGGCAAAAAGTGTTTGCTGTCTGTTTGAACATGGGACCAATCGTAACCAGATAATTGTATTTGCAATTCTGGATTTTGAAAGAGTTTGTTTAAGAAATGGCTGTCTTGTAACCATCTGTGCAGGTTGAGTATCTCTGTGGAGAGGGATGAAGACCAGATAAAGAGGGGGATGTGTGCTTGGGCCAAAGTCGGTTGCAGAAGCCAGAGGGCTTGCATGAGCTGAGTTAGTCTCAACGTCCCTGCTTCTGATTCGAGGATATTGGCATCGTAAGTGACAGATTTGAGCCAGCTAAACAAACTGCGCGCGTAGGCGAGATTTTGAGCGGCCCAGTCACTGTACTGGTACAACTCAGCCAAAAGAGTTTTGGGTTGGGGCAGCTCTTCCTTTGAGGGGAAGTCATCATCTGGATTGACTAATTTTCCTGTGGCCAAAAAATACAAAAATGACTTGAGCAATTCGGGCTGGTCGAGTTGTCCGGGGCGGTGAAACCCCCGTATGCCCCATTCAGACTGTTTGTCTGGGTTAAAACCCTCATTTAAGATGCGCACGCTGTGGATGCCATAATGAAACACTTCACTGGGCTGGATTTCACGTTCCACTTCATCCCAAAGCATTTGTTGTTGGCCAAAAAGCCCTTTGATCTGATCCAGGGATTTTTTGACCCGTTCGTATTCGCTAATGCGCTCTTGCTGAAATTGTGCCAAACGCTTTTCATGTTCCTGCGCCTGTTTGAGTTTTTCATGATTGTTTTGTAAGCGCAATTTCTCCTTGGCATTTTCATGGGCCAGGACTTGGGCTTTTTGACGCTGTTCCAGAACCTGAATATCTACCAAATAGCGGCTTAAATACACCACAGGGGCCAATTGGTACTTGTGTAATGCCGCTACAAAAGGCCAGATTCGAGAGCCAGAAGCGGTTGAGAGTACGGGCTCATAAATCGTGCCCATCAAGACTGCTGCGGGCAGTGAGTAATAAGGGGCTGCACTTGGATCGGTTTCAAACATCAAGGGGTGCAAAAAGCTGTTTTGCAGCTGTTGCTTGGCTATTTTTCTCAGGGGCAGTTCTGCGGAAAAAGCGGGATAAGGACAGAGTTCTGTGCGAAATTCTGCCTGTGTGATCTGAGACTGCTCACAGAACCCCAGACAGCGTTGTAAAAAGTTTTGCCACGCATACAATGCGGGGCCCAGAACAGAAAAGAGCGGTTGCAGCAAGGTTTGTAACCGTTTTTGTGGGTGAGAATGTTTTCCATTGCGGCGTGTACGGCTGGGACAAAGCTCCCTTTCCAGGGCATCATAAACCGCTTGTAATTTGATTGTGGCAATTGGGGGCTTTGAATTGGGTGAAAATAGGTTGAGCTCTAAGACCAGATTTGCCAATGCAGTTTCAGCTTGTGTCTGAGTGACTGTAGCAGGGATTTCCAAAAGACCGTCGAGCAATGCCCAGAGCAAAATTTCTCCTTCGGAAATCCAGCGACTTTCAAACAATTCTGTCGCTCCTTCTCGCTGAAACACGCTGAGGTTAGGGCTGCGCCAAAATTGCTGAATGGCTTCTGAATGCTGGAGATGGGCTCTTTTAATGCCTTGATCTTGTTCACGACGTCGCCCCAGACTTTCAACCGATTGGGGTTGATTCTTTTCTGAGAGATACAATCGCTGTATGGGAAACTGAGCTTGTAGGCCATCTGCTTGGATTTGGGGCGGATGCAGGATTTGGTAGGCAGGTACCTGATCAGGGGTGCGAATCAGGCTGTCGAGGGCACTAAACGGGGGCCTTGAGTCTTTGAGAAAGTGATTCAACTTACTTAAAACCGCTGAGAGATGTTCTTCATGACCCAGGTGAATCGTGTGAAAGAGTTGATCCCGGTATTGGCGCACTTTGCTGAGATCTTCTCCCTGCTGGATCAACTGCATCAAACGGGATTGAAGATCGCCATAACCTTGCCAAGGGGTTTCTAAAAGCGGTACCAAACGGCTTAAGTGAATGGGTTGATCATTCCAGAGCACTTTGAGCAAAGGCAATAAAAGCGGTTTAAACAAATGACTCTGATAGAGTTCGACACGGCAATAGCACTCCAAAACAGCCGCTGCCAAATGAAAGAGGGCATGTAAAGCAAAGTCATCAGAGGCATGGGGTGTAAAAAATCCCTGCCAAAAGCGGTATTCGTTTTCGAGCTGTGCCAGCGGTGCTCCCACCAGCAATGTCTCTGCCTGTTCGAGGTAAGTGCCGCTTTGCAGCTCTTGCATCATCGTCGTTAGGGCATAATCCG
>JBIKWL010000302.1:0-3112 GCA_044356335.1 Candidatus Sericytochromatia bacterium | reverse complement strand
AGGTGGCGTGGGTGCCAGCTTCCTCAAAGACAAAATCATGAACAACGGCTAAACCTTAGCTTAAATAAGTTAGCCCTTACACGCTCCACACTCACACTCAACAACGCAGCAAAAACCAAGCGATCCCGAATTTCGGGGTCGCTTTTTCAATAATCCCTTCTTAATCATGCAAGCTTATTAGGCCACTTTTTAGCCTCAAATTGGCTTATGACGTGCTTTTGATGCACAGTGAAAAGATTAAGGTCTTCACCTTAATTTAAGTATTAACCAATTATTAACTAAATGATAACTATTCCTTTACCAAGTTTCTTTAACATGTTCCTATAACACAATTAAGAAATCATTAAATGACAGTTAATAAAGAGGAGACAGTTCCATATGACGTTAGCCATTAATTCCTTCAGCCCTTATACCGCAGCCGCCGCTCCGGTAGGTACGTCCAGCTACACTCCCTATTCCCCCACCGCTCCTGTTGTCAGCGACACAGGTTCCGCTTTTAACACCGACTTCACCTCCATCTCTTCTAAACTGGCCGCTGGTGCCGGTGGTGGTTTTGCCGCTTACAAACTCGGTGCCCAAATGGGTCAAAATATCAAAAGCATTTTCGCCAAGCCCCCCGCCAATCCGACCCCTGGTACCCAAATCACCGCTGGTGGATTCATGACCGGCATGAAAAACGTCGCCATCACTGGCTTTAAAGGTGCAGGCCTGTCTGCCCTGGTCGGTGCAGGTGTCTCTGCTGTCGCCAACGGCGTCGCCGTCGCCACTGGCAAAGTCGAATCTGGCCAAGCAGTCAGCAACGTGGTCGGAGATACCATCACCTCCGCTGTCGGCGGCTTGGGTGCCGTTACCCTGGCTGGTCTGGGCAATATGGCTCTGGGCTCAATGGGTGTCGCCGGTCTGCCCCTGACCATCATCACGGTCGGCCTCGGTGCCGCAGGTGGCGTGGGTGCCAGCTTCCTCAAAGACAAAATCATGAACAACGGCTAAACCTTAGCTTAAATAAGTTAGCCCTTACACGCTCCACACTCACACTCAACAACGCAGTAAAAACCAAGCGCCCCCGAATTTCGGGGGCGCTTTTGTTTAGGACTGCTTGTTTCAACTTCGCTCGTTTCGACCCATCGATAAACTCAGGGGGCACTCTGCTCAAGAAGTGCAGAGAGACTTCCCAAATTCTCTAAATGTGCTCCCGTGAGCAATTGGCTGCCTAACTCTCGCTTAAAATGGCGATTGAGCAGCAGAATCAGCTGTACCAGGTCAAAGGAATCCAGGCCCAAATCTTCTTTGAGGCGGGTCTCTGGGCCCAGTTCAGAGTCGGGGGCAGCCAGGCCCTCCTGCTTTAAGAGGACCTGAATTTGACTTAAGACCAGGGATTTCTCGGCCATCTGGGCAACTCCTTGCGTATTAACTTTCCATTGGGGGTCAGGGGCAACGTATCGACGCGGTAAAACTGGCGCGGGATTTGAGCGGGCTCCAACGTGCTTTTGCACAAGCGCCGCAAAGCGTGCAAAGATGGAATCTCGGCCTCTGGGGCCAACTCAATTAAAGCCACCAAATGGCTGCCCAGAACCGGATCGGCTTCGCCATAAACGGCAGCGTGTAAAATAGCCGCTTGGCTCTGCAAGGCTCGCTCGACGGCCAATGGGGCCACTTTTTCGCCGCCAGAGAGCAGGGTATCGTCGCGTCTTCCGGTAATGTACAGCTCACCGCTCTCGCTTAAATAACCGCTGTCACCCGTTTTAAGCCAGCCTGCTTGCAGGGTCTCGGCTGTAAGTTCGGGTGCATCGAGATACCCTGTCATCACAGAGGGACTTTTCACCCAGACTTCGTCTTGAACAAGTTTAACTGCGATCCCTGGCAGCGGCCGACCGGCACTGCCTGAGCCAAATTCTGGATCATCGTTGCAAATGGCGCTCACACGGGGGCCCGCTTCGGTCAGGCCATAGCCAATCCAGATTCGGGCCTGGGGGAAGGCTTTTTGCAAGGCTGGGATTTCTTCGGGGTGCAAAGCAGCCCCTGCGATCGACAAATGGCGCAGAACTGGTAGGGGGTCGGGTTGACCTTGAAGCATCAAGCGCAGGGTGCTGGGGACCGCTGCAAAGGTTTCAATCTCTCCTGTGCGCAAAAGCCCGAGCAGGTCGCCGGGCCAGATTTGGTGGGGCAAAAGCTGCACAGGGCTGGCTGCCAGCAAAGCCGGCAATAACTGTGTGACCAAACCAAAGGCGTGATTGAGAGGCAAATGAATCGCCATTTTTCCCGGGACTTCCAAGGCTTGAAACTGACGCACAGCCTGAGCATTCCAGAACAAAGCGGCAGGCAAAAAACAGGCGGCTTTGACCTCTCCGCTTGAACCTGAGGTGAGCAAAGCCAAACAGGGGACGTCTGCCTCTGCTGGCGTAAACCCTTTTTCAGATGGCATGACAACAGCGCATGTGGGCGCAGCCACGTCATTCAGTTGTGCTTTTAATTCTGGGCAGAAGTCCAAGGCCTGAAACTGTTTTTGCAGCTTGGCAAATGCCGCCTGTGGCAAAGCCGGATGGGTCGGAATCGCCAACATGCCCGCGATCATCAGTGCCAGCCAATCTTGAACAAAAGCCCGACTGTGTTCCCCAGGCAGCAAAAATCGTGTGCCAGGGGCAAAATGGGCTCTCAAAGCCAAGGCAAAAGCCTCTGTATTTTGGGCCAAGTCGCGGTAGCTGATCTGCCCCTCGCTGTCGCTGATGCCATGAGATTCAGGTGCCTGGGCCCAAAAATCCAGCAGGGCCTGAAAGCTGTTTGGGGCTAAAATTGCCAGACCAGGCCTCCCCAGGTCAGGCCCCCACCGACGGTATTGAGTCCCACTTTGGCTCCGGGTTGAATCTGGCCCTCATTCAGGGCCTCCAACAGCGCAATCAAAACCGCTGCTCCGGCGACACTGCCATGGCGGTCTAAATTGTGAAACTGCTTTTCGGGAGGGATTCCCAAGAGTTCGGCCACCTTGCTGGTCAATTGCCGGTTGACCTGGTGGGGCACATACAGATCCAGATCGGCGGGCGTCAGACCTGCTTGGGCCAAGGCGCCTTGCATTGCGGCCAGGTAGCGCACGGGGACCGCCTCTTTTAAACTGCTG
>JBIKWL010000049.1:0-37215 GCA_044356335.1 Candidatus Sericytochromatia bacterium | reverse complement strand
AGCTTCTACAATCGACAACGAGTTCATTCAACACTGGGTTATCTCAGCCCAGAATGCTTTGAAAGGAGATGTGCTTAACTGACCTCTCCACTAAATCGGGTAAATGTCAATATTTGTGACAATTTTTTTAAGAGCATTTATTGTACCGTCTCCTGATTCGGCTCCATAATAGGGGATAAAATTTGAGTTTGGAGCACTTCCTGGAGGTGCTGTTCCATTATCAAATTCAGCCAATGCATGAGGCATAAATGTATATGCATGGGCATTGCCAGCTAAAGCAAAGGCTGAGCTAAAGTTACTAAATGCTGGGTCTAGAATTAAACGTCGGTGAGGAAATTCTGGATGAGTGAGGAAGGTTTTAGTGCTGGAAGCACTAAAACCACCATCGATATAAGCAGTTTTCACACCTGTCCCGACAGAGTAATTCCAAGCTTCAGCAAGCTTGGTTTCTCTAATCCACCCTCCATTTATAGATGGTGATGGTTCTTGTACATAGTCATTGACTTGAACGGGGGAAACTCCAGAAGGCAATTCTTGATAATAATTGAAGTCAACAATACCTACCCGTTGACGATGGTTCATCATTAGATCCATCAAGATTGTGAATGTCTGTAAAGCAGCAAAAGATGAGAAATTGACTTCTTCAATCTGATAAAAGCCCAAGCCATTTTGCTGATGAATCAGGTCAGCAATTTCTTCGACCGGGCTTTTGCTCAGATCAAATTTGAGATAATAATGGTGTTGAATTTGTCCATCAAACCCTTCAATTTCATAATTATCAAGAACAGTGGCTCCATAGAGATTTTCTAAAAAAGGCAAATCTTGAGCGGGATTGCTCAAAGACAAAAGAACAGTACCCACTTCATAAGTCGTCACATCTTCGCCATTGTTAATATCCATTTTGGAAATGGGAAAATGAGAACCAGAGGGCTGAAACGTTCCCTGATAAGGTTCTAATCCGCCTAAACTATCTGCCTCATTGGGGTTAAAAATATTGGTGTCATTCCTGCGAATATGTGTGGCTTGGGTCTCTCCAGGCTTGCGCAGATTGCCTCTTCTTCTAAGCAGGGTTCCCGCCTGTACCCCTTCCACCACAGTAACGGTTACAGATGTACCTGCTCTTCCAGATAAGCGCACGCGCAGTGAATTATTGGCATTGAGCAACAAACTCTCTTGTTCAATTTCTTGGTTGTGCTCACGAAAATCCTGTTCCTTGATCCAATTCGTGCCATTGATATTAACGGCTATTTTGCCATTGCTGTCTTTGGTTCCACGTCTTTGAATATGTAGAGTGTAACGTTTATCGGTATTTGTTACTTTAAATACCCGTGTTTCTTCAAGTGTGGATTGGCTTTTTACAAAGGTTTCGCTAAAAACAACAGGGCCAGCAGGAATCCTCTGAATCTGGAATCCAGACTGTGAAGCACCCAATTTTGCCGTGAGGTCAACGACCTGAGCTGCTTTGTTTTTATCTACTAATCCAGTGTTGATCCCTATTTTGATGGGGCCCATATGAGGTTTGTCCGTGCGTATTTTATCTAAATATGCCTTGATTTCTGGATCATATGCTCTATTTACAGTCGGAGAAGTTACTTTGGTAGATTGGGTAAAAGTGTTATTCATAGAAGGCACGCAAGCCGAAACGATCAACAGACAGCTCAAGAGCCAGTGTAGTGGGTAAATTTTCTTAATACGGTGAATCATAACTTGGCCCTTTCCCTAAAACTCTTTAAAAGCCACACCAAAAGGCGTGGCATAAATCACGGTATGTGTGGGGTTCAAATCAAAACTCTGCGGATCAGGAATATGCACCACGGTCTCAGCCGATCCATCTGCTGCCACCTCCGTCTACCGTGGCATAGCTGAACTTGGGAAAAACCATAAAGCCTTTCCCTGTGAGCTTGATATGCAACGGTTTGCCCCGCTCGCGCAAGACCTCTACACTCGCAATCTGAGGCTGTAAGCTGCTCATATCTACAGATACAGGCTCGCCGACATTGAGCAGCGCATCGGTATACCAGCGGTTGAGTTCCACGCTCAGACGATGATTGCCTTTGAGATAGAGATCAGGCAGAAGTTTGCTATTCAGCCGCGCTTTAATTTCAGTGGTCGTCACACTTTCGACCTGCAGCAAAATACTGTCATCGAGCAGCACCCGTGCCTGGGGCTCATTGCCCACAAAACTCTGCTGTACCAGCGGCGACTCCAACTGAAAGAGGAAGTCTTTGAGCTTGATGGCCTTTTCGTTGCGCTTTTCAAATTGGCCTTTGATCGTTAAACGGATATCTTCCCCAGCATAATTGGGCGTCAAAGCGACTGGGGCATTGGGGCCAATCACCTTTTCACCCGTCTCGGTCAGCAGAATATCTGTAATCAACAATTCGGGCGTGCGCTCACAGCGCGAGCGGGGTTTAAAGTCTTTCCAATCGCGTTCAGCCAGTTTGGGGGGCTTTTTGTGTTTTTCGTTGTCGCGCCCTTTGTCATTGTTGCGATCAGAGGACCCACGCACAGATTGCAACAAGAAGTCTTGCAGGCTGGCCTCTTGGGGAAGAGAAGCTGTATTGATGGGCGATTCTGAGATTTGACAGGCACTTAAAGCCAAACAGAGCAATAAACAAACAGGGGCAAGTTTCATAAGACCTCCAGAACAGACAGGTGTGAAGCCGAGCCAACATCCGTGGATAAAAGGGAATTATATACAGGGGGGGTATGATTGGGGCTAAACCAGAGAAAAAAACAAACCCCAAATGAAATGAAAACCCAGCAGCGAACTTCATCAAAATGACCTCGAAAAATGCTGAAGTGATAATAGCTCAATTTAAAGGGATTGTAAAGCTGTGTTGACGCCCGACTTGTCTTTAAATTGTCACACTCTTTAACAAAAGTCCTGCCCAAAGGTGGGCATTTCGTTTGTTTGGGTTGATTGGCTTTGTCTGAAAGTCAATGCTTCTCAAGTGTTTGGGGAAATCTGTAATTCTATTTTTTGTACTCAAAACGTCATCAAGATTTAATGTTACAACAGCACTTAACGCCGAATGCTCATATGCCATTTCGAAAAGATCTTCATAAACACCGGGTCTTTGCGCGCCGCTTTGAGGGCGGTATTGAGCTGCTTGAGCAATTCAGTGTTTTCGCTGTGGACCACGCCCACATACGGCGTTTCGGGGGTGATCGGCTCGCCCGTTAAGCGCAGGCCAGGCACCTTGGACTGGTACCAACTGGCCAGGGCCCGCTCGCTTAAAACCGCGTTCAGGCGCGACTGCCCGAGATCCTGAAAGAGGGCATCGGGGTCGTCGTAGGGCTTAACCTGAATCCCCGCGTCTTTGAGGCGGTTGAGATCGTCGAGCAGCACCTGGGAGACCGACTCGGCAATCACACCGATTTTCTTTTTGCGCAGGTCGGAGAGATTGTAGGTGAATTTATCGTTTTTGCGCACGGTTAATTGCTGAAAAGCCGTGTAATAATGCTCGGTAAACGCAATTTTGGGCGGCAAATTGGGGTTTGCCTGGGGCTTTTCGATTGCGTTCAGGGCCAGATCGACCTCTTTGCGCGAGACCGACTCCAGCAGTTTTTCCCAGGCAATTTCTTTGATTTCGAGCTTTTTGCCGAGCTTTTGGGCCAGGTATTCTAAGATCTCGTATTCAAAGCCACCGTATTTTTCAGCGGTTTCGATTTTATAAACAAAGGGCCTGCCAATATTGGGATCCAGGCCCACGCTCAAACGCGCAGCCAAGGTGGCCGGATCAGGCTGTTTGGGCGGGCAGCCCGCCAAGAGCGTCAGCAGCAAGGCTGGCAACAGGGCTGCCAGCCAGCGGCTCAGGCCTTGGCGTTGCCGAGACGTCAAATACCAACCCCTTGCAAATACTCACTCAGCGCCGCAGAGAGCTTGTCCAGACCACTGGGATCGCTGCCGCCACCGGCCTGGGCAAATTCGGGTTTGCCGCCGCCACGTGCGCCCACAACCGGGCCCAAGGCCTTGATAATCGCACCAGCTTGCACGCCTGCTTGAATCAGCTCGGCTGAGACGCGGGCCACCAGATTGACCTTGTCTGCGATCACGGCACCCAGCAGCACCAGGCTCTGGGCCTGACGGCCTGCCAGGGCATCGGCGATCTGTTTGAGGGCTTCGCTGTCGGGCACATCGACCACCGCGACCAGCACCTGGGCGGAACCTTGTGTTGAGCCTTGGGCCGATTCACGGGGCTGAAACTGGCTTACCAGTTCTTCGACCTGATGCAATGCCAGTTTGGACTTGAGCTGTTTGAGCTCTTTTTCTTGGTTGCGCAGATTGTCTTGCAATTTGCCCAAGCGGCTTGGGATCTCGGCAAAAGGCACCTTCAGATCGCGGGCCAGGCTTTTGAGCAGCTCTTCGTTTTGGCGGCTGTAGCGGTAAGCCGCTTGGCCAGCCACAGCTGTAATGCGGCGCACGCCCGAGGCAATGGCCTCTTCGCCAATCACCTTAAACGACCCAATCACACCGGTGGCGGGCACATGGGTGCCGCCGCAGAACTCTTTGCTATAATCGCCCATGCCAATTACACGCACGACTTCGCCATATTTTTCGCCAAACATGGCCACAGCCCCACTTTCGCGTGCCTGTTCAATCGGCAGCACCTGGGTTTCTACAGCTAAGTTGGCCATGATCTGTTCATTGACCAGCTCTTCGACTTTTTGCACTTCTTCGGCGCTCAGGGCGCGGTTATACGAAAAGTCGAAACGGGTTTGCAAATGGCTGACTTCGGAACCCGCCTGTTTGACCTGATCGCCCAAGACATCTTTGAGGGCCTGGTGCATCAAATGGGTCACAGAATGGTGTTTCATGGTCTCGCGGCGGGTGCTTTGCTCCACTTCGCAAACCACTGAAATTTGGGGCTGTAACAGGCCAAATTCGTCGCCGCGAATCACGTGCACAAAGACCTCACCGACTTTTTGTACATCGACCACTTCAAAGACATGGGCCCCGGCTTTGATCACGCCGTGATCGCTGACCTGACCGCCACTCTCGGCATAAAAAGGCGTGCGGTTGAGCACCAGGCGGCGCAGCTCATGGCTGTTGGTTTCGAGGCAAGCCAAGATCTCTGCGTCGCTTTTGAGTTCGCCATAACCTGTAAATTCGGTCGGGGCAAAACCCACCACATGGGCGCCCATGTCCAGATTGGAGCGCGAAGCGGCACGGGCCCGTTCGACCTGCTCTTGCATGGCGGTCTTATAACCGGGCAGATCGACACTCAGGCCCTGTTCTTGGGCGATTTCTTGGGTCAGCTCCAGTGGGAAGCCGTAGGTATCGTAGAGTTCAAAGGCCACTGGGCCGGGAATGACTTTGGCATTGCCCAATTCAGCCAGGGCCTCTTCGAGTTTTTTCACGCCCCGGCTCAAGGTGCGGTGGAAGCGCTCTTCTTCGAGCAAAATGCTCTCGCGGATCTGCTCGCCTTTGGCTTTGACCTCGGGGTAATTGGGGTAGAGTTCGACGATCGTGGGCAAGAGGCTGTGTAAAAACGGCTCGTTGATGCCAATAAAATGGCCAAAGCGAATCGCCCGGCGCATCACCCGGCGCAACACATAGGCCCGGCCTTCGTTGCCGGGTTGCACGCCGTCGCTGATCAGCAGCACGCTGGCGCGGCTGTGGTCGGCAATCACCTGCAAGGCGGTGGTATAACGCGGATTGCTCTCCATACCTGGGGCTGCCAGGGGTTTGACCTTTTCGATAATCGCCTGCAACATGTCGGTTTCGTAATTGCTGGCTTTGCCCTGCACGACTGAGGCAATGCGCTCCAGGCCCATGCCGGTGTCGATATTTTTGGCGGGCAGCGGCTCCAGCGAGCCGTCGGCCTGGCGGTTGAATTCCATGAAGACCAGGTTCCAGACTTCGAGGTAGCGCACGTCGTCGTCGTCGCCGGGGGTCAGACCTTTGTCGAGGTGGGCACCCATATCGTAATAGATTTCTGAGCAAGGCCCACAGGGGCCGGTTTCGCCGGCGGCCCAGAAATTGGTCTCCCCGTCGCGGCGGGTGATGCGCTCGGCAGGCACGCCAACTTTTTCGCGCCAAATATTTTCGGCTTCGTCATCGTCGAGGTAGACGGTCACGTAGAGTTTGTCTTTGGGGATCTCCAACTCGCCGGTCAAAAATTCCCAAGCCCAGGGAATGATCTCGTCTTTGTAATAATCGCCAAAAGAGAAATTGCCCAGCATCTCAAAAAAGGTGTGGTGGCGGGCCGTAAAACCGACATTTTCGAGGTCGGTCGTGCGAAAGCACTTTTGGTAGGTGGTAACCCGGCTGTGGGGGGGCTTTTCGGTGCCAAACATGATCGGTTTAAACTGCAACATGCCCGCGGTGGTAAGCAAAACAGTGGGGTCGTTGTACGGCACCAGGGGAGAACTGGGCAAATGGACATGGCCCTTATTTTTAAAATATTCAATAAATTTTTGGCGAATTTCAGCGCCTGTTAAACTTTTCATGATGCTTACCTCGCGTGACAATACAGCCCAGTATACCACCCGCGTTTGGCCCAGCAGAATAGGATGGGGCCATTTGGATTGCCTGGTTGGCAGCCCAAACACATGTCCTACCGGTCTTGCCGCTCTCAAGCAATGCCGTTAGAATACAGGGTTTTTAATCGAATTCTGAATGATGGAGATGATGGCTGATGAAAGCAAAACTGTTCTTCTCAAGTGTCTTGTTTTTGCTGAGTGCCTCTCTGGTGGGGGTGTCTCCTATTTATGCCCAGGGCGTGTTTTCCAAAGGGGAGACCGTGGAGTTTTTCGTCAAGCCCGGAGAATGGATGCGCGGAAAGGTTTTGGCGGTCGGGGCTGGCGGCTATCGCGTTCAGGCAGAGGGCTTACCCAATACGTATCAGGTGCCGCTCAGCAGTGCGCGCGTCGCGCCGCCGGTTAAAAACAACGGACAAACAGATATTCAAGTGGGTGACTATGTCGAAGTCATGGCCGAGCGGGGCGGAAAGACCAAACAATGGGTGATTGGCCGTGTCGTTGAAATTAAAGGCGTGCGTTATAAGGTGGAGTATGGGGGCAAATACAACAGTGCTTGGTATGAATTAAACCAATTTCGCAGTTTGGCCCAAGAACAGCAGATGGCGCAAAACCAAGCCTTGGGCAAAGATTTTTACCAAGATCTTTTGCCTTATCGTCAGAGTTTGGCAACCTGGTTGGCCAAAGCCAATCCCCAAGAGGTTTGGGGCGATCCCCACAAGCCTGTCAACAATTTGGCTGATTTGCGCCAAGTCCGTGAAGAGCTGAATAAAGCCGCGCAGATTGTGGTCCAAAAATACCCCCAAATTGAGAATCCTCCGCCCAATCAGATGGGCGGGAGCTTGCTCTCAGCGCCTGGTACCGTACGTAAAATGCTCGAACAGCGCGAAGTGATCAGCGATCAATTTGAACATGGGCTTTTGCAACAGCAGGGCAAACTCTTTTTGGAGACCCCCAGCCGTCTCAATGATATTTTGCTGGGGCAACCGCTGCTGAACGGGAGCCAAAAATTGACCTGGGATCCTTATTTGGCCTGCAGTACCGTGCCTCAACTGAAACAAATCCTTGAAAAAAAATTGGCGGGGTATATCCGCGACTTTGGACTTAAAACCCAGCCCAGCGACTATTTGCCCAATTTTGATCAGGTGGCCGCCCAACGCAAGGCCAAGGTGCAAGCACGCCTGACCTTTCCCTTTAGCCAGACCTACAAGTACCATTTGCCCGAAGCCGAGGCCAAGGTCAAGCAGGATTTAAAAGGCAGTGCCCTGAAAATGGGTTTTTCTTCCAATCAGTGGGAAGTGGTGATGTCCGGTGGTGTCCCCAAAGGGCGTAAGCGCACGGGAGCGGCGATGTGGAAGGCCACCAACACCTCATGCAATCTCTGTGCCTGGGATCGTTTTAATTATTGGGAAGACCATCTCGGCGGCGGGCGCTATGGCAAGGGCAAAATCATGTGGGAGATCAGTTCCGAATTGATCCAGTGTCAGCGTTAAAAACCGTTTGACTTGGGGAGAAGCCCGATCAGGCAGTATGATCACAGCAGATCACTAAAGATACAGAGGCACTCCCCATGTTCAAACCCCTGCGCCTGTTTTCGTCTTTTGTTTTAACCGCTCTGGTGCTGGGCGGCGGCTATCTGCTTTGGCAAAAGGCGGTTCAGGCAGCTCAGCCAGAGCAGCAATTGGCCAAATACGTTGACCTGGATCGCTATTTGGGTAAATGGTACGAAGTGGCACGCATTCCCAATCCCTTTCAGCCCGAGAGCCATGTCGGTGGCAGCGACAGTTACGAAAAATTGCCCGATGGCAGTTTGCAGGTGATCTATGGCTGGCACGAAAAAAGCCTGGCTGCCCCCGCCCAAAAAATGGTGGGCAAAATCCGCGTCGTGGACCAAAGCCATGCGCGTATGAAGGTGCAGTTTTTCTGGCCTTTTGAAGCGGATTATTGGGTTGTGGAATTGCCCGACGATTATAGCTATACGGTGGTGGGGTATCCCGACCGCTCAATGGCTTGGGTCATGAGCCGCAGTCCAGTTATGGACGAAACCCTTTACCAGGGTATTCTTACCCGGCTCAAGACCCAAGGTTATCCGATTGAGAAATTGGTGCGTGTGCCACAGCCTCCCGATGCGCCGATTCAGACCGCGCCGGTTCAAACTGCGCCAGCGACCACTCAGCCTTAACCCCCGTTGCCGCGTTCAACCGCACTGGTGGCGATTGTATCAAAGGCGCTTTGGCTGAGATGTTTGGCGTTGTAAGTGCCTCCCGCTGTTTTTAGGGCATTGTTAAACGCGCGCAAATGATTGCGTGAGCCTCTTTCCAGCTCTTGATAAACCAAGTGTATATCTTCTTGGTCGATGCTTTTGCTGAGGGTTTGCAGATCCGCGATATCCAATTCTTCGATCTCCAACCCGACCTGCAAAGCGGCAATTAATGACGTTTTACCCTGTGTGATCAGACTGTCGTAGAGGCTTTGCAGGGCTGCAGAGTTGAATTTGCCTGTTTCTTTCTGGGCAGGATCGGCGATTTGGTAACGTTCGAGCAATTGCCTGACCGACTCGGTGTGGCTGGCTTCGCTGCTTGAGATGTTTTGGAATTGGCGGGCCTGTGGCCACAGGCCCGCCAAGCTGAGATAAACGTCTTGGGCCAGTTTTTCTTCTTCACGCATTTGCAAAAGGCCCGTCTTTTCAGCCTCTGAGAGCTCAGATTTGGGCATTTGTGCCAGGGCTTGATTGAGTAAATTGTCAACTAAGCGGGTCGAGCCTTCGCTGTCGACTTGCACAAAGGGATTTTTATTGGCTCCAGGGTTGTTTTGGTTGGGACTTATCTGGTTTTGATTGGGTCCCAACCCCAG
This sequence comes from Candidatus Sericytochromatia bacterium, assembly GCA_044356335.1. Taxonomy (GTDB): domain Bacteria; phylum Cyanobacteriota; class Sericytochromatia; order UBA7694; family UBA7694. The sequence goes on along the minus strand of JBIKWL010000049.1, from coordinate 27,876 downwards.
GGTGCTGCAAGCACTGAGACTGCCCAACAGGGCAAGGGTGGCGAAAAATTTGACTTTGAACATGGGATTTACACGCTTTCTATTTTCTTATTTTCTATTGCGGCCGTGTTGGCCGTGTTGGCCGCGGGCAGAGCTGAGAAATTTTTGGAATTCAGTCTCAGAGAGATATTGGGGTTGGTAAGTTCCACCACTGGCCGCTAAGGCCCGATAAAAAGCCCCGAGGTGGCGCCCAGAGGCCTGAATCAAATGCTCAGCCGTTTGGGCTTCTGCAGGATCTTGGGTTTGACTTTGCCATTCTTTTAAGTCCAAAATATCCAATTCTTCAATTTCAAGCCCCACTTCAAGTGCTTTTTGCAGCGATACTTCCCCTTTGGTTTTGAGTTTTTGGTAGAGCGTTTGAATCTCTTGCTCTGAGAATTGGCCCTTGGCTAAGGCCGAGGTGGGATCGGAGAGTTGGCGCTGATTGAGCAAGCTGCGCAGACGTTGTAAATGTCGTATCTCTGCTGTTTGGATCTGCAAAAATACGGGGTGGTTCCACTGTTGACCGAAATAGACATAGAGATCATGGGCCAGTTTTTCCGTTTCAGCCAAATGGAGCAACGAGACAGCTTTGGGCGTGGGATTGAAAGGCGCTGCTGAGACCGTTAACCAGAAGGGGGACAAAAAGGCCCCCCCGAGCAGCAGTGAGAGAGACAGGTGTTTGAGTGACATGGTTGATTACCTCCATATATACTATACGCCCTATAGTATATATGTGTTTGATCCAAATCAAGTTATCATTTATCAAATGAGCTTTAGAAAGGGGCAAAACCCTCAGGCTCTTGCCGGGGCACCTGGTTAAAGTTGTGGCGGAATTCGGAGATCAGCTCGTAGACGGATTTGCGCACCCGGTTGGTGACACCCAGGGGCCGGTGTTCAGGCAGGGAGTGCCAGGGCGTAAACGAGAGGTTTTCACAAAATTGCATTTGCGCGGGGCTGTCAAAGTTCTGGGGGGCCATCGTGATGCGGGCCACAGGCACGTAAGCTGAGACCTGTTCGGGCCATTCAACGGTCGCGTTTTCAACCGGCATTTGCTCAAAATTGCCGCTGTGGGGCTGAACCATGAGTTCCATGCAAGCGCTCTCTTGTTTGAGCGTCTGGGCCATGGCTTCACGCAGATAATTGGGGCCAGGTTTGGCGGGCATCGTGCTGCGCGGGGCCTGGCAGGGGCGTACCTTAAATTTGATTGGGCGATTCCCCAATTGGTAGGCTGTGGCGCTAAAAAATTCAGTTTCGAGCGGGTTGATCGTCTGTTTGCCAAAGATTTTGTAGAGGCGGTAACTCACTCGCGGGTGGGTGATTGCAAAACCGGCCAGACTTAACCCACCGTGAGCCACAGCCGAAGAAAAGGCGACATAGTCTTTGAGCTCTTCGATAAAAAACTCGCGGTTATTCATCATCACAAAGTCCTGGGTGCGGGCGTCTGCTTGTGTGGGCAGGAGTTTTTTGCCGGGCACGCCCATCAATTTGATCGCCAGGCCCCGGATATCCCCTTTGGTATCGGGCACGTTGGGGTCGCTGCCGCCATTGGAAAAGCGCAGCCAAGCCGGAAAGCTCTGATTCTGGGCAAAGACCCCCACCCGCAGGGCGGGGGGCAAGGCCTGGTTTTGCACCTGGAATTGGGCTTTGACACAGCCGTGGTGTTTGGCATGCACGTCACGTTTCATCGGTGGGGCCGAAAAATTCTTTTTGAGCGTGGCCAGAATATGTTGTTCGATTTCGCGGGTTGCAGCCGCTTCGTTAGGGGCCAGTGCCTCACCCAGGTTTTGGGCAATCTGTGTGGCGCTGGCCTGGTAATTGGCCTGGAATTGTTCCAGGCGGGCATTTTGCTGGGTATTGACTGGGGCCAGGGGTGTTTGTTGGCAGGCAAAAAGTGAGAGTCCGCCCAAACAGAGTGCGGTCGCAGACAAAGCAAAATATTTCATAAAGGGCAGGCTCCTGGGGGGATTTCTCTTGAATTCTAACATTTAACCGAAAATAAAGCTAACATGGCGCTGTTTTGAACGGCAGAAAAAAGGCCCCCGGAGGGGCCAGCGTAGAGAGTTGGGAAAGAAAAAATGGTTTAGCGATCAGTTCGCGATTGTTTAGCGATCTGTGGTGATATTCAGGTCAATCGTGACAGGAATATGGTCAGAGGCATTGTAAAAATGCAGGTTCTGCCATTGCTCACCCTGTTTAAAGGGTTTGTAGAGCTTCGCCGATTTGGGTACGTATTCGTTGAGCATGCTCGGAGAGAGCAGGAGATAGTCAATCCGCGAGCGGTATTGCTGGGGATGATAGGTAAAGACCTCGGGGCCATTGCCCAAATCTTTCATGATGATATCGGTCAGACCCAAACCGCTGACTTGGGGATTGACGAGGGGTTGTACAGGTTTTTCCAGGGGTTTGTCATTAAAATCGCCCATCACTACCACGTTTTCGCGCGGGTTGGCTTTTTGGAAAGCGCCAATGAGCTGTTGAGCAGCACGGGCTTCGGCTTCGCGGCGCACATCGGCTTCGTCTCCACCGTGTTGGGATTTGAGGTGGAGAACAAAGACGGTCAAAGCGTAATTATTCGGGCCTTGAATGCGCACTTGCAGCAGATCGCGACTGAATCCGACGGGTTGAGCTTCGCCGGGTACGGGAAAACGCACTTCTTTGTGGCTTTTGACAGCGGTCACGGGATAGCGGCTGAAGAGGGCCACATCAATGCCACGGGTATCGTTGCCTTCGATTAAGACCACTTCGCGGTAGCCCATGTCTGCCAGGTATTTGTCGCGGAATTGGGTCAAGGTGGCTTTGGATTCGACTTCTTGCATGCCAACGATATCTGCGTTGATATCGTGCATGGCTTGGCTCAGGGCGACTTTTTCTTTTTCGGGTTTGGCCTGTTCGGGTTCTTTGCCCGGATCTTGAATGCCATCGAAGAGATTGCGGATATTATAGGTGGCCAGGCGCAGGGTGCCCGCTTGACGGCCAGGAGCTGCAGGAGCAACGGAATTGGCACGGACATTCATGGGGCCGACTTGGCGTGGCATCATGGCAGATGGGTTCAGAGGGGCTTGGCCGCAGCCAATACCGGCCAATAAAAACAAACTTGAACAGAGTACGGACATTGCTTTTTTCATCGGAATAAATCCTCTACGCGATTTTGATAAATTACTTATCGCCATGTTGAGGAGATATATTCTTAATTTTAAGTTGTTGGTACTTTAAAATCTGTTTAATCTTGGGTTTTGTTATGCAGTCAGGCCAAAATCCGGCGAATTTCTTCGCTCACGCTCTCCTCGCGAACCTTTACCAATTGGCCTTTTGAGACCACTTGTTCGCCGCCAACAAAGACCGCTTGCAGGGCACTTTCGGGCCAAGCCGAAAAGATCAATTGATTGAGTACGGCGGTTTCTACGTCTGCGGCAAAAGCAGCAGGCAGAAGTGAAGGGTGTTCCAGATCCACAATTTGAAAATCTGCCTCCATGCCAACTTTGAGTTCGCCAATGGGCAGTCCCAGCAATTTGCCCCCTTGTAAGTGCAACATGCGGTAGAGGCTGCGGGCGGCGGGCACACAGCCCATCGAGAGTGATTGCACCCGTTGCAGGTATTCTGCTGCGCGTGCCTCAGCAAAGAGATTGGTTTCGATATTGGCATCGGTGCCCAGCCCAACACACACGCGCCGTTTGACCCAGCCGGGCAAATCTGCCACGCCGTCACCGAGGGCCATATTGGTGATGGGGTTATAGGCAATGCCCACCTGTTTTTGGGCGACCAGATCTTTGTCGGCTTCGCTCAACCAGATCGCATGCACCAAGACGGTGCGGTGGTCCAAGACACCCAATTTTTCGAGGGCACCCACAGGGGTTGTTCCGTACAGGCTTTGGGCTAGCTCCAGATCATGTTTTTGCTCAGCCAAGTGAATATGCCAGGGCGTATCCAGTTCTTGGGCCAGGGTTGCCGCGGCTTGAATCAGCTCAGCGGAAGCCCCGTGGAGTGAGTGGGGGGCGGGCAAAACCGAGATCAGTGGATGATCGGCATATTGCTGGGCCAATTGTCGCGTCTGCTCGATGGCCTGCTCCCAGGGCTCTTTGAAGCGTCTTTGGCCCTCTTTTTCGCCTTGATCGTAAAGGGCACGAATCAAGCAGATACGCATGCCCAGATCGCGGGCGGCCTGCAATACGGCTTTGACGTTGCGCTGGCGGCTGCTGGCACCTTCGGGCAGATTGTGTAAATAAAAGAATTCCCCCACGCAGGTGATGCCCTGTTTGAGCATTTGGCTAAAGACCAACAGCGCTGAGGCGTAGAGACTGTCTTCATCGAGTTCCAGTACCAGGGGATAGAGAAAGCGATCCACCCAATCCTGAAAATGCTGGGGTTGGCCCGTGGTGGGACGCAGTAGGACTTGAAAGGCGTGACTGTGGGTATTGACGCAGCCGGGCATCAACAGGGAATGGGGAAAGTTTAACTCTTCTTCCACTTCATATTGGCGATTCAAGGCATCTGCTTCGGTTTGGGAGCAGACCTTTTCGACTTTGCCGTTTTCGTCGATCAACAAACAGTGATCGACCAACCAAGTGGTTCCGGTGTCGATGTATTTACTGTTAATCCGTTTCGTGGTACACATTGTTTGCATCTGTTTGTATCCTGTGGGTATTATTCATTCTAACGCAGAACCAAGGAGTCCCTTATGGCAAATGATAATATGCAATATGTATTTGGCCTCAAGATCAAAGACAAAGAAATTCATTTTGGTGGCGATCGGATCTTTGTTGAAACCCAGGTAGAGAAATGGCTCCAAATCTTTGCGGGAGACTTGCCTGCGAATTTGATGCCCAACGCGGACCATGCACCATCAGCTCCTTCGGCCCGTGTTGCAGACATTGCCACAGCAACCCAAGCTCCAGCGGGTGGACGCCGTTTGCCCACCTTGGCTGAGTTTATCAAAACCAAAGAGCCCAAAGAAATTGCCGATGTGGTTTTGGTGGTGGGGCTCTATATGGAGCGCTTTCAACAAAAGAATTTGTTTACCCGCTGGGATCTGATGCAGACCATTTTTAACCGGATTGGCAAAGAAGAGGCCGACGTTCAGCAGGCCTTGACCCAATTGGTCAATCAACAATTTTTAAGTGAAACCCAGACCATGGGCAGCACAGAGCTGTCTTATTCACTCACCTTTTCGGGTGAACAAGTGGTCAAAGAGGGTTTTTCCCGCTAATTCAGCCACACTTTATAGCACCCCAATTGAAAAACCCCGCCACCTGGCGGGGTTTTTGTTTGGACTTTATCAGCTAAAGGCGCAAATAATCGCTTTAGCGAATCAGGCTCAAGGCTGTATCGATATTCGAGAGCGAGACCTGAATGACCTTGGTAATGGCTGAGTACATTTTTTGTGCCAGCGACAACTCGGGTACGGTCTGGGTCAATGAGGCATTGGAGGCCTCAAGCGAGTTGGGAACCACACGGCCAGAGGGATTGCCAAAGGCATCGTTGTAATTGCCGTTGACGTCCAAGACACTGAAGGCCGGAAAAACGGCACCGGGTGCAATTTCAAAAATGGTTGAACCGTAACGTGAGAATTGCAGTTCAAGCTGGGGGTTGTTGACGATTTGAACCCGCAGGTGATCCAAGAGGATTTGACCATTAAAGACGTCTTCGTCATTAGCACCCACGGCATTGGTTTCCCCAGCAAGGGCATCGCCATCGTCAAAGAGCATGACAGCGTCGCCATCTTGGCTCATAACATACAAACCCTGGCTGTTTACCAAACGGGGAGGCGCTTCGGTATTAAAGTGGAATTCCCCATCGCGGGTGTAATAGTTTGTGCCTGAACCGTCAGCCAGGCTATTCAAGACAAAGAAGGCAGGAGCTGCACTGGTTTGCTGAATGGCCAAATGGGTGAAGTCAGTAGAGGCGGTAATTGCACCTTGGTTGAAATCGAGGGTGGTTTCAACAATGCCCAGACTTTGTTCTGCGATATGTACACCGAGGCGGGGCGCTACGGTGGGTTTGCCGGTAGAAACGGCTCCACCTTCGAATTTGACACGGGTTGCTTTGTAGCCTACGCGGCCAGCACCGGCCATATTTGAATTCAATACTGCGATCCATTCGTCAATCGAGCGCAGGGAGGCTACGGCTGAAAAGCTTAAATCACCTAATCCCATGTGAGTCTTCTCCTCTTCATTTTCAAAACCAGTCAGAAATGGCTATTTTAATATTCAGTGTTTGGGTTAAAAAGTTATACTTTTCCTTGTGCCATTATCAGGGATCTCCCTGAAGAAACTTAACCGACTTAACAAAAATATAACATAAAGCCCGGCATATTTAATCTTAAAGCGCTACACTTAACACATTATTAATTTAAAGGGTTTTAGATAAGCGCCATGTCATTCTTGCGTGCAGCCAGTTTAATTGCCATTCTCTCCCTGCTTTCCAAAGGTGTGGGGCTTTTGCGTGACATGGTCTTTGCCTATTATTGCGGCCTGAGTGTCGTCACCGACGCTTACAATACCGCTTATATGATCCCCGGCAGTTTTGCACTTTTGATGCTGGGGGGCCTCAATGGGCCTTTTCATTCGGCCGTGATCTCCACCTTGACCCGCCCCTGGGAAGAGGGTGATCAGGAGACCTATCAAACCGTGTTGGATACCACGCTGCTGTTTACGGCCCTGCTGATGGGCGCCATTGCCTGCCTGCTTTATTTTGCGGCGGCACCTGTCATCGGACTCTGGAAAAGCCTCTCTCCCGAAACAGCCAAATTGGCCATATTGCAATTGCAGATCATGGCGCCGATGTTTTTGCTTTCGGGCCTGATAGGGATTTCCTACGGGGTTTTGAATATCCGCAAATCCTTTTTTACCCCCAGTTTGAGCCCAATCATGGCCAGTTTAACGATCATTCTGGCCCTGGTCTTTTTTGCGGGGCCCCGCAGCAGCGGCTTGGTACAGGCCCAAGCCCTGGCCTGGGGCACACTGATCGGTGCTATTTGTCAGCTTTTGCTGCAGCTGATTCCGCTTTTGCGCGGCTTTCGGCCCCGGCGTTTGCGGATCAATTTTAAACATCCGCTCTTTCACAGTTTGCTGCATCTGCTCTTTCCGGCGATGTTGAGCTCAACCGTGGGGCAGGTCAATCTCTTTGTGATCTATTTCTTTGCAGGGGCTGCAGACAAAGGCATCAGCGCCTTTCAATTGGGCAACCGGCTCTTGCAATTGCCCCTGGGTATTCTTTTAACGGCTTTGTTGGTGCCGCTTTTGCCCTTGCTCAGCTCGGTTGCCCAGGCCGATGATGGCTATGTCAGCCTCAAAGAAAAACTCAATCAGGGCCTGCGGCCGGTTTTGTTGATCACCCTGCCAGTCACGCTGATGTTGATCTTTTGGGGGCCATTTTTGATTGCTTTTTTATTCCAGAAAGGCAATTTTACGGCTGAAGACACGGCTTTGACCCACCAGGCACTGCTCTTTCTCTCGCTCAGTATTACCAGCTACGCCATTCGCGATTTGCTGATCCGGGTCTTTTACGCTCTGCAAGATGCGCGCATTCCCTTTTTAACCACCTTTGTCTCGATTGTGGGCATGTTTGTCTTTAGCTGGCTCTTGGCGCCCCGCATGGGCGTGGGAGGGGTTTCTCTGGCAGCGTCGCTTTCAACTGGTTTGAACTTTTTGGTTTTGACCCTTTTGCTGCGCCGCCGCATTGGCCCCTGGTTTGAGCGGGCTTCCTGGATGCATTTGGGCCGGGTTTTACTGAGCTGTATTCCTTTGGGACTGGGAGGCCTCGCCTGTTTGCTCTATTTGCCCCGCTTAGGACCCTGGCAAGCACTTGGCACCTTTCTCAGTTTGGGCCTCTTGGGGGCGCTTTATCTGGGCATTTTGGTACTCTTGCGCGACCCGGAAGTGGGCCACGTGATCGCGCTTGTAACCCGGCGACTGCGTCGGCGTTCTACACCTGCCGTTTGAGTCCAATTTCTGGGGCCGTTTAACTGTCCATGCCCAATTGGCTTGCGGCCTGATACTGTTCTTGGCTAAGCGGTTGCGTTTGCTGGTTTTCCAGGGTTCGGATCACACGGGCGGCTGCCTGGTAATCAGAGGCCTGAAGCGCGCCGTCACGGCCCAGCGTGGTATACACGCCATCTGCCTGACTGTATGCTTTATACACCCATTCTCCCTTGAGAAGATCCCAGCGGATCAGGGTGCCGTCTTTGCTGATTGAAAGGCTGTGCTTTTGACCTGGCTGATGGCTGGGAATCACAGCCACGTCGGTGACATAATCGCTGTGTGCTTGTAAGTGGGCTGTGCAATGGCCGTTTAAATCCCAGCTTTTGAGGCTGCGGTCCCAACTGCCCGAGATCAACCAACTCCCGTCTGGAGACAGATCCAGACTGGTCACATCCAGGCTGTGACCCTGAAAGATCTGGATCGTTTGGCCTGTACGCAGATCCCAATGTCTGAGGGTTTTGTCCCAACTGCTTGAAATGGCTTCGGCCTTTCCGGGCACAAAACGCAGGGCGGTGATGCCACTGCTGTGCCCTGAGAGCGTTTTGTGTAATTTGCCACTTTCGAGATCAATCAGCTGGATTTGGCCGTTGCTGCAGCCGACTAAGAGCAGTTTGCCTTTATTGGCAAGCGCCTGAATCCAATGGCTGAAATGGCTCTGGCTCCACAGTGGCGTGAGGCTTTGGGTGTCCCAGCAGATCAGGGTTTTATCTGCGCCGCCCGAGAGCAATCTTTTGCCTTCATGGGCAAAACAGAGGGCGGTAATTCGGTCTTGGTGGGCCTCGGGTTTAAAACGCCAAATGTATTCCGGTTGCCCTGGTTGTTGCTCCCAGAGATGCAATTCATGGGCACTGTCTCCGGCTGCAATTTGACCTGTGTCTGAACAGGCCAGACTGATCAACGGGGCCTGTGGGCCACTTAAAACTTGCAAGAGACGACCTGTGGCAAGCTCCCAGCGCTTGACCCGCTGATCTTGTCCGCCCACAAAGGCCTCTTTGCCATCGGGGCTCAATGCCAGACAGAGTAAACCTTTGCTCTCAATCGGGTGCAAGACCATCTGGGGTAAAGGTGTTGCCGTTACCTGGAGGGCTGCTTGCTCAGATTGGATTTGCTCTGCATTGGGGTCGAGCTGTGTGGGGGGCGTTGTGGGAGGCTTGGCTGGAGCCGGATTTTGAATTTTGATCAACCAATCTGCCACGTTTTGTGGCCGTTCACTGGGCAACAGCCCCAAAGCGCTCTCCAAGACCGTTTGCCAAGGAGATGGCAAGAGCGCTTGCTGAGCGCTCGACAACTCTGCAAAGTTGAGTTCTCTTCCTTTGAGCCGCTCCAAGGCGGTGGGGGGCATCTGGCCCAAGAGAACGACATAAAAGACCATGCCCAGTTGAAAAATATCTGTCCAGGGACCTGTGGGAAAATCCAATGAAATCAGCTCCACGGGGGCATACGCTGGGGTGCAGACCTGGGGTACGGCATTGGCCAAACCGCGCAAGGAGGAGCCAAAATCCAAGAGCAGGGCCTCGCCGTTTTCACGGATCCAGATATTGTCGGGTTTGATATCCAGGTGCAAAATTTCTTGGGCATGCAAAGAGCGCAGGGCCGCCAGCAATTGTTTAAAAATGTGGCCTGCGCGATCCACGCTGAGTCTGTTTTCAGGAGAGCGCAAGAGCATCTGTTCAAGCGTTTGGCCCTGCAGGTATTCCATTACCAGATAGGCTGTGCCATTTTCCTCGAACAGATCTTGGCAGCGAATGGCGCCGGGCTCACGCAGTTGGTAGAGCATACGTCCCTCTTCGAGAAAACGCCTGCGGCTGCTTTCCACCACCCCACTCCAAAACGAATGAATCTCAACCGAGCCATCGGGATTGCGCTCCATACAGCGCTGGGGAAAAAATTCTTTGATCGCAACAGCTTGATTGAGCAAGCAGTGTTCTGCCCTGTAAGTAATGCCAAAGCCACCTTTGCCCAAAACACTGTTGAGACGGTATTTCCCACCATGCAAAACAGTGCCTTCGGGCAGGGTGTTTTGAAAGTAACTGGGAATATCTGCCTTGCAGTCAGGGCAATGACTGGGAACGGGTTCTGGCCAGGTTGTATGGCAGACCGGGCAACGGTCTTGGGGCACAGTCGTTCCTCCTGGGACAGATTCTGGAGCCAAGCTTGGAAGGGTGATTTGAGCCTATTTTAACCCGTTTGGACTGGGAGTCCAACAGCCTGCGTTTGGGAACAGAACTTTACCCCCCCCTGATAATTCAAGCAGTTTTGCTGCTATAATGGCTTAAACAATTCAATGATAAATGCACAAAGGTTACGCGTATGAAACGTTGGCTTCGTTTTGGAAAGACCCTCTCTGCCCTGGCTCTCGCCACAGCTCTGGGATTTAGTCCCGCCATTTCACAGTCGGCGATGGCCCAGCAGTCTCCCACTACCACCCCCAATTTGGTGATTCCCCTCGGGCAGGTGATCACGTTTCAGGTGCCTGATGGCATCAGTACCTTTGTCTTGGGCGATGGCAGTATGGCACGGGTGGTTGTTCCCCCCGGTCAGGACCGCTATGCCGTAGTCACCGCGCTTAAACCCGGTGTGACCAATATGCTGATCTGGACCCAGCGCAGCGAAAAACCGATCAATTATGTGATTGAAGTTTCCCCCAATGCCCGCAGTGAGCAAATCGCTGTGCGGGTCAAGGTTTTAGAGGTGGAATCCAGCTCTGATGGTAAATTTGGGATTGATTGGTCAGACTTTGTCACCTTTCAAGAGGCGGTCCCGACTGCCCCCTTTCGCTTTGGTCTGCCCCTGCGTACGACCACCCTCAACGCCAAAATCGACACCCTGATCAATGATCGCAAAGCCCGTGTCTTGGCTGAGCCCACCCTGGTTGTGCTCAATGGCAAAGAAGCCAGTTTCCTCTCAGGCGGCGAGTTGCCCTTGATTATCACCGACCGCGACCGGATCAATGTGCAATGGCGCGAGTTTGGGATTCATCTCAATCTCAAAGCCCAGGTTGAAGGCTCAAATGTGATCCAAATGGAATTGAGCCCCGAAGTCTCAGATATCGACAAAGCCAACAGTGTCACCATTGCCAACCAGCTTCAGGGCGGTTCGTTTGTGGTGCCTGCCTTTAAAACCCGCCGGGCCAAAACCACCCTGCGTGTGCCCGACAATCAGACGATTGTGATTGCCGGTTTGCTCAAAAATGACAAGCAGGAAGTCAATCAAAAATTCCCGCTCTTGGGAGATATTCCTTTTCTGGGCTATCTCTTCAAAACTGTCGACTTCCTCGAAAGACGCAGTGAGTTGGTCTTTATTGTCACACCGGTGATTGTGCGCGATCCCAAGCTGGTTCCCGAAGCCAATTATGGCAAGGAAGCCGACGTCGAGCGCAAGCCGAACCCGTAACCGGGCCGTGAAAATCCCTCTGCTATTGATGCTGGCAGCCGCTTTGTTCTGCCTGATCTTTTTTCAGACCAATCGTTCGATCTTTGTGCGTTCGGCGGGTCTGTTTTTGATCATGGCCTGTGGCTTTGTCTGGGAGTTGCAGCTTTCACCTGAGCCCCGTTATCTGCTGCTGGTGATCTTGGCCCTGCTCTTGGCCCTGGGATTTGCCTCGGATTTTTATTCCGCCAGTCTGCGCACCTGGTATTTCCGTGTGGCCGAAGAGTCACTTTGGGGTGTGGTGATTGGCAGTTTTATCGGGGGCTTTATTCTTTGGATGTTTTTGGGCTCAATTGGGGGGATGATTGTCGGCTCGCTCTTGGGGGCCCTGATTGGCGAACTCAAAGCCAAGGGTTTTGTCTCCTTCCGCCAAGTTAGCAAAGCGACGTTGGGTGCCTGTGCTGGGGTCTTTGGCATGTCTGCCAAGCTGATGTTTGGACTGGAGATGGTCTATTGGATTTTGGTCTCAGCCAGCCACTCAGTCCATTAAACTCAAACGGCAAAAATTAAGCCCATCAAGCTCAAATTCACTGAGGCAGCTGACTCGCCACCCGGATCAGTGAATCTCCCCGCCGCAATAACTCGTGGTAGAGGCTCAGGGTCTGCTGCAAACTGCTGGCGCTGACCCATTCATCGGCCCTGTGCGAATTGCCCCCCACCGGCGCCAAGCTCAAAACGGGTTTGCCGCTTTGGGCCAGGATATTTTCATCGGCCACGGAGACCCCCATCACCTCGGGCAAAACCTGCCCCCGAAAACGCGCCATCAGGTTTTGAACCCGCCCCACCAGCGGATGTGCCGGTGAGAGCCAATAGCCTGGGGCCATCGGCGTGGGGCGCTCCAAATGTACCACCGAAACCTCACAGCGGGTCCAGGCCTGTAAAAAGTCTGCCAAACGTGCCCTGAGCTCTTCGGCTTCGCGGCCCGGATGCACCAAGCACGAGAGCACCCAACTGCAGCGATCGGGAACGCTGAGGCTGGCTTGGCCCCCGCTAATTTCCCGCACCAAAATCTGTTCGCGTCCCCAGATCGGGTCTTGTGCCAGGGGCAGATCTGTGAGCTGTTGCAAGAGCCGGGCACTTTCGAGAATGGCGTTGAGGCCCTGGCCCGGAACCGCGCCGTGGGCGCTTTCGCCCAAGAGTTCGACCCGGTAGCTAAAACAGCCAAAACGCCCGAGGCCGAGGGTGGGATGTGAGCTGTCGATGCTGAGTTCGGGCACAAACGCAGCGGCCACATCATCGAGCCAGCCTGAATTGAGCAGGGTCCAGGCCCCTTGGGACCAGCACTCCTCGTCCACACCGAGCGCAATTTTGAGCCTGAAATCTTGGGCCCGGAACAGTCGGGCGGCTTCGAGAATCACTGCCAACCCGCCTTTCATGTCTGAAACCCCCAGCCCGGTCAGGCGATCGCCTGTGCGCTGAAGTTCAAAGGGATCCCCCTGCCAATCTGCCGCCGGGGGGACGGTGTCGAGGTGGGCGTAGAGCAAAAGTGTCTGTGGGCCTTCGCCGGTTTCTGCCAAAAGGTTAAAACGCGGATTCACGCTTTCTTGCGCCACTGCTTGGCGTTCGGTCTGAAAGCCCGCTTCGTTTAAAAAGGCCTCACACCAAATGGCCAGATCTTGCTCTTGGCCACTGACCGAGGGAATGGCCACCAGCGAAGTCAGGGTCTCGAAAATGCTCATGGCCAGATCAGCGGTGCGGGCATCAGTAGCCGGTGCCAACCACTTGGTTGTTGAAAACCACTTCCCAGCGCTTGTCGACCCGGCGGATCTGAATCACACTTTGGCCGTTTTGCTGGATATCCACCGTGTTTTTAAAGCCCAGGGCGTCGATGGCACCAAAGCCGTTATACGACTTGCCCTGAAAGACCGTATCGAAGCTGATCTGACCGTCGGTGACGGTGCCGTCGAGACTGGCGCGGCCATCGACCCGCAGGGCGATCGTATTGAGGTAGGGATGGCCTTTGTTTTCGCCCGTGCCACTCAGGGTGGTGTCGAAACTGCCGCGCAGGGGCACTTGGTGGGGCAATTTGGCATTGAGGGTTAAGCTCAGGGTGCCGAGTGTATTGGCGGGGCTTTGGGCCACACTCAACTCGTAATGGGAGAAGTCCAGGGGGAAAACCTTGGCCGGCAAAGGGCTGTTGCCATAATTGGAAATGGCCAACACGTCAAAGGGGTAAGACTTGTTTTGGCTGTCTTTAAAACTGAGGGTGTAATTGCCCCGGCGCTGGGCGTCGTAACGGGTATAGTCGTTGCCATTAAAGAACCAGTCGGGCAGACCGCTTTTGACGTTGAAATAGATGTGGTTTTCGACCTGCTGGCGGCGGGTGTTGATACCGCGGGTGAGCACCATCAGGTTGGAGGCCTCTTGGGCAATGCTGATCATGTGGGTGGCCAAAGCGGTCAGGCCTTCGTCGCGGCTGATCTTGTATTCATCGGGGGGGATTTCAGCGGCGCTTTTGAAGAGTTCGGGACGCACCCCTTGAATGACCTGGGGAACCCAGCAACTGGTCAGAGTGGTGGCAGCCAGCGCGCAGGTGGCCAAAGAGAAAAGATTGCGTTTCATGATGCTTTTTGCCCTTGTGTCTTCAAAATATCTTTAAACTATCTGCAAAAAATGTATAGGCATCATACCACGAAGGGCTGAGGGGCCCAAATAGGGGGCAGAGGTCTATGTCGCTTGGTTGGGGATTGCTTTATGGGCTGAGCTGCTCAGGTCATTTTTTTCTTTAAACTTTCAAGATCGCTGCAACCAGCCTTTTTACAAATTTTTTTGAGATGCGTTTTGACTGTGTTGGTGCTTAAATTTAACTTGATTGCGATCTGTGCTTGTTTGTCACCTTGGCAAAGCAAGGAAAGAACCTGTTCTTGCCTCTTGGTTAAAGGCTGTACCCAGACAAAGGGTTCTTGATCGAGGGACTTCAAATGCATCTGGTAATAAACGGCAGGATCCCAGTAATATCCCCCCTCAAGAATCTTTTTGACAGCCTTTTCGATGATTTCAATCGGGCTGCCCTTGAGTACGTACCCCTGAATATCCCTATGGGCTGTGTCTTTCCATTCAAGCCAGTCGTCATAACCGCTGTAAAGGAGAATTCGTGGTCGCTTCTGCAACGTTTTACAAAAGTGAGCAATACTGAGCCCATTTGCATCGGGTAAATTCAAGTCCAAAATAAGCAAATCACAGGGCTGGTCTTGAAGTTTTTTGATGGCCTCTTGGCCAGAGGTGGCCTTATTTAAAATTTGAAAGTGATAAGGGATGTAACAGCTATTGGTCATCCAGGCCTCCAATAGATCCAGGGTATGGGGATCATCATCAACAAGGGTGACGGTTATGGTTGGCAGCATCAAAAAAGTGTCCCAGAAATATAAATTTTGATTAATATTAAAACATATTTAAGTATAAAAGTAACTGATCAAATGAATGAAAAACTTTTATTGTTTGTCAAAATTACCCATAGATAGGGCTTTTGGGGGATTAATTATGTTTTAACAAATTCTTTTTTAGAAATAAGCCGAGCTGTTTGGGGGATCACCCACTGGGCGATATGCAGCTTTTGATTGGCATGTTATAACCTTTAAAAGCTTAATCAAGCCAGGAGTTGTCCTCATTGTTTGTGAAATTTTCAGGCGATTGTCAATGGTGGTGGGGCAACTCAAATTCAAGATTCAGATCCGTGGTACAACGAATTTTCGATTGATAATTTGATTGTGCCGGGTCTCAACTCCCTGCAATTTAGCACCCACAGCGATGGCGGAGCCTATAGCTGGGGGTTTGATGTCTTTCGGGGCGATGATTTGATTTACCGCAATCGAGACGGAGAAAAAGAAAATATGGATATTTATCCATCTGGGGCACATTTTCATACCCAGGCAGTCTGTTGTAATAGCTTGGTGATGAATCACAATTTTGGCTTTTATGTGCCATAAGGAGCGTTGTGTATGAAAAATTGGGTTTACCCTCTGATAGCCCTGAGTTTGGGTGCTTGCAGCACGCCTCTGCCCTCCCCTCAACCTGGGGATAAAACGCCCGTGAATGCCGTAGATGCTGCTCGGAATGCTGTTTTGGTAAGCACTTCTTCTAGTAATCCTGCTCAACAATTGTTGGTGCCAACACCCCAGCCCTCGGCTTTGGCCAGCACTCCAACAGCGTCAACTGTTCCATCTGTTATTCCTGCCACACCTATGCCTACGGCTTTGGCTTCACCCACTCCCAGTCCATCTGTTACTTTTCCGCCTTTTGCAGAGCCAGACAATGATCGCAGTGTGAAGTATCTCTTGCGGGGAAAGGTTTTGGATTTAGAAGACCGACCTGTAAAAGATGTTTTGATTGAAGTGGTTTCAGTGATAAATTTGGCCAATCACCAAATGGATCCAGAGGCCCCTTTTTCTGGAAAAACAATAACGAATCAGGAGGGTTATTATGAGCTGTTGACGCCCTTAAATACCCATGTAAAAATAAAAGCCTCTAAACTAGGTTTTTCAACTCGTACAGCTGTTTTTAATCCATCTGATCAATGGGGAAGACAAGCTTTCGGTTCATTAATCCCAGAAGATGATAGCTTTCATTTTGCCGATCTGGGCTCATCTATTTTTCAAGGAGGAAATATTTTCTTTTTAAATGGCAGTGCTGGCGTTTTTTCGAATGGGCCAGAAGTCATAAAAACCTTTCCCACTATTAGGGGTGGAGAAATTTCTCAACAATCGCCCATTCGTTTAACGTTTAATAAAGCCATGAATATTACTTCCGTTGAGAACGCATTTGTTATTACTGCAGGTTCTCAGACTCGTTTTAGAGCGGATGGTTCGATCCCTTTCGCTGTTATCAACCCCATTTTGAATGCGGAATTTGTTGAGTCGACTCCCCTTTCTAGCGGCGTGAGAAGCACAAGAATTTTATGGGACAAACGGGTTTTGAATTTCCAATGGAACAGCGAAAACACAGAAGTGACAGTTACATTGAAACCAGGTTATTCTTTTCCAACTAATCATAATTTAACAGAATTTTTCAGTAATTTTGCAATATATTTTAATAATAAAATTGAAGCTCTTGATGGAAGCATAAGAAATAGAAAGTTTTTTGGTTTTGAACCTGATTTTTCAAAGGATAAGACACTAATGTTATTCACAAATGGTGGAGGATCTATTATTGATAAGGTTTTGGATGCGTATTTTTTTATAGTTTCCCCCGACACTATCCTCCCCACCCTTTCAGCCCTAAACGTCCATCCTGAGGGCCTGAGCGTGGAATGGAGCGAACAAATGCTCATTCCCACCTTGGATATTCCTGTGGCTGGGGGCATGGCTGCGCGCAGGAATCTGGTGGCAGAGCCCTTTGCGCCTGCAGAATATCCCCTGGCCCCCAAACGCGAGGTGGCGGCCAATTATTCCTTGCGCTGGCCCACCCCAGACGCCTCTCCCGTCAGTTGGCAGGCCTTGGGGGGCCGGGCAGTGTACGACACCAGCGACGTGATGTATCGCCGGGTGCTGCTCAAAGCGCCTCTCAACAGCAGTGGTGCTAGTCTTGCTGTGATTCCTGCTCTTCGCTGGGCATCAACCCAGGCCTTGGCCAGCGCCATTCAATTTGATACCCAAGACAACAGCACTTGGCAGTGGGGGTATCGTCTGGTCAAAGCCGATGGCAGCCTGTCTGCCCCGTTGCTCACGCCAGATCTTGAAACCGAAAGCAGCACAGCGGCAGGGCTGGCCAGTGCTTTGCAAAGCGCTTTAAATGCGCCCGAGAGAAGCACAGCCTTGGGCAGCAGTGCCAATCCCTGGCAAGTGAGATTGAGTGCAGATCAGAAGCAATTGGAGTTGCGCTTTCTCGATCAGGGCGGGCAGTACATTGGCTGGGTGTCTGGGGAGAGCCAAATTCAAGTGGGCGCAGGAGATGGTTTGCCCAGTGTGATGGGGGCGAATAGCTCGCAGAACTGGTCTCAGGGCCAGCCTTTTCAGTGGTTTACGAGTGGTGAGAATGTGTCGGTGGAGGTGGCTGCCACGGTCATAGATCCAGCGGGCAACTCTGTGGACCCTGCCCAACGCAGCAAAAGCACGCTTCTGCCCTGATTTTTAAACAAACCAGATGACCGCATTGTGACCATGCCTCAAGCGGTTACAGACGCTTTGGTGCAATAGCCAGTTAGCTGTACTCCAATTGGCCTGACCTTAGACAATCAGGGTTATTTCAGCGCTCACTCTGCTCCCAGTTCGGCCAAATCCACCCGCTCGGCCTCGGCTTGCAGCACGTCCCGGCAATAGACGTGGTTGATCGCCGCCAGGCGCAAATTCAGGCGATCGATCGGCAGCGTATCCGGTAGATCCAGGCTTTCGAGCGCGCCTTCAGCCGTGAAATTGAGCGGACAGACATCCAGAAAAACCTCGCCGTCTTCAGCTTCGGGGTCTTGAAAATGAATCGGGTAGCCGTGGCTGCGACAGATCACGGGGCGAGAGGCGTAGATGCTACAGAGATCGTCGACCAGCAGGGGGCAGTGTTCCTGGGAGTCTGGCTGAGTTAAAGCGGCCTGAGACTGCTCGCGCACGCGCTGGCGCAGAGCGGGGTTGTCTTGGCCCAATTGAGCCAGGGCGGCAGACACGCGGACCGCCTCGACCGGAAAGACGCTCAGGCCCGGTAGGCAACAGCCACTGCAGCCCGCCTGACAGGTAATATTTACCCCATGTTTTTGGCCCAGAGCCTGGGTCAGTTTTGCCAGATCGCTGAGCAATTGGGTATACGGTTCAAAGGGTTCAAAACTTCGCATAATCAAATTATAATCTGAAGTCAAGGCAGTTTTTTGAGGTCTTCTAAAAAGATCCCGTATAGCCGTTCTCCAAACATCTTTACACGGAACATTGTTTCTATCATATCCAGGGCAGCTTCTCTGGCTATATATTGGCCCGCAACGCCACGAAGAGCAAAAGCGGCCATGTTCGCGGCTTGTAACCCATGACGGTTCGCAAAATTACGGCCGCGCTTCTCTTCAATGACAGCAGGAATATGGCGTTGTGCTGCCAATGACATTGTTTCGGCTTCTCCACGGTCAAAAGGTGGGCGATGCTGTTCAACAAAGGGTTCCAGTGTGACATTCCGAATGATCTGCACGAGATCATGTATCCCATAACGTGCCAGGTATGTTTCTGGTGTTTCGTCGGTTTTGGCAACCAATTCCTCAGCAACCTCACCAGCGATTAGCACCTGCTCAAAAAGCAGGGGAAAATAACCAAAATGCTCAGGTTCACCCTCAAGACACATAAACGGCCCCGCATCAACAACAACTTTTGGCTTATGCGGGGTCATAAACCGAGCTGGTAAACAGATCGGTTATTCTCAATATCTTCATCTGTTTCACGGCTACTCAAGGGGACATTGTTCCGTGACAGCATCGCGTAGAACTCGCGGCGAGTTTGCTCCATTAAGGCCATGGCTGCCTTACTCGTAATCAGCCCATTGGCAAACAACCCACTGACCAAAACTTCTTTCATTCGGTCACTGGAAACGCGTTGAAGCTGCTCTGCTTCACTTTGGGGAATATCCCCTTCTAAGCCAACGGTTATTTGAATTGCCATAAATCTATTGTAAAGGATTCTCCTGCGAGAATATATCGTTTTACGATTTGCCAAGAGAACTATCTGGAAGAGAACATCTGAAAAGAGCGGTAATTTTTCAACGGTTCAAAACGTTTCATAACCAGATTATAAACCAAACTTGATCCCGATCATGTTTTCTCAGCAACAAAGCCAGTACGCTGAAGAAGCGCCCAAACAAGTCCGATTGCTTGACTGCAAGCCTGAACACAGGTCAGACTTTGATTAGACGCGCTGTGTTACCAGCCGCAGGGACTTCGTGCTATGGTGTAGAAGCCAAAAAGCATTAATTTCTGAATTTTATAAGAGCAGGAACCCGTATGCAAAACGCAGAAAAACAAACTGCCAAACCCAACGTCATAGACGCCATCCTCTCGATCTTTGACTCGACTGTTGGTCGCAAATATATCATGGGTCTGAGTGGACTGGCCTTGGTGGCTTTTATTGTGATCCACCTCGCTGGCAACTTGACCCTTTTCTTTGGCGCTGAAGCTTTTAATAGCTATGTGCTCAAACTCGAAAGCCTGGGCCCCCTGATTCGCTTGGCCGAATTGGGCCTGATGGCCGTCTTTGTCTTTCATATTATCTTCGCTTTCAGCGTCACGGCCCAAAACAAGGCTGCACGCAAAAGCCGTTATGCCGTCAAAGGCAATGCCGGCAAACCGAGCCGCAAGACAATTGCCTCTCAAAGCATGATCTACACAGGTCTGGTGCTGATGCTCTTCGTCGTGGCCCATGTTTGGATGTTTCGCTTTGCCACCCGGTTTAACCCCGAACACGTGACCATTCACGGCGCAGAGGTGATCAACCTCTATACGCCTGTAGTGGCGGCCTTCAAAAATCCCTGGATTGCCTTGGCTTATAGTGCCGTCACGCTGCTTTTGGGCATGCATGTCAGCCACGGATTCTGGAGTGCTTTTCAGTCATTGGGTGTTTATCACCCCCGTTATACCCCCGTGATTTATACTGCGGGTGTCTTGCTGGCTCTGCTCCTGGCCTTGGGCTTTGTTGCTCTGCCTGGCTGGGTCTATTTTATGGTTCCCGTGAAATAATTGGAGGTCAATACAGCCATGAGTAAACTGAATATTCAAGAGGGCTCTCCCCTCCAGGCCCATATTCCCGCAGGCCATGTCTCTGAAAGATGGGACAATTACAAAGCCGGGATCAAAGTCGTCAACCCCGCCAATAAACGCAAATACACCGTTCTGGTGATTGGCACCGGTCTGGCGGGGGCCTCTGCCGCCGCTTCTTTGGCCGAATTGGGTTATAACGTCAAGGCCTTTTGTATTTCCGACTCTCCCCGCCGGGCCCACAGCATTGCTGCCCAGGGTGGGATCAACGCCGCCAAAAACTACCAAAATGATGGCGACAGCATCTGGCGCTTGTTTTACGACACCGTCAAAGGCGGCGATTTCCGCGCCCGTGAATCGAATGTCTACCGTCTGGCCCAGGTCAGTGTGAGCATTATCGACCAATGTGTGGCCCAGGGTGTGCCCTTTGCACGTGAATACGGTGGCATGTTGTCGAACCGCTCTTTCGGGGGCGCGCAGGTCTCCCGCACCTTTTATGCCGCAGGCCAAACAGGCCAGCAGCTTTTGCTCGGGGCCTATGGTGCTTTGATGCGCCAGGTCGATGCCGGCAAAGTCGAACTCTTTACTTACCGCGAAATGTTGGATCTGGTCGTTGTCGATGGCGTGGCCCAAGGGGTGGTCATGCGCAATCTCAAGACCGGTGAGCTGGAATCGTATGCTGGCGACGCTGTGCTACTCTGCACCGGCGGCTACGGCAATGTCTATTTCCTTTCCACCAATGCCATGAACTCCAACGCTACAGCCGCTTGGCGCTGCCACAAACGCGGTGCGTATTTTGCCAACCCCTGTTTTACCCAAATTCACCCGACCTGTATTCCCGTTTCGGGTGATTACCAGTCCAAGTTGACCCTGATGAGCGAATCCCTGCGCAACGATGCCCGTGTCTGGGTGCCCCAAAAAGCCGGAGACAAGCGTCCGCCTGATCAGATTCCCGAAGACGAACGCGATTATTTCCTCGAGCGCAAATACCCCAGCTTTGGCAATTTGGTCCCCCGCGATGTGGCCTCCCGCAATGCCAAATACGTCTGCGATGAAGGCCGCGGTGTCGGAGAATCGGGCTTGGCGGTCTATCTCGACTTTGCCGAGTCGATCCAGCGCTTGGGGCTGAAAACCGTCGAAGATCGCTACAACAATCTCTTTGAAATGTATGAGCGCATTACCGGAGAAAACCCTTACAAGGTGCCGATGCGGATCTATCCCGCTGTGCACTACACCATGGGTGGCCTTTGGGTCGATTACAATCTCATGACCACCATCCCCGGACTCTTTGCCCTGGGTGAAGCCAATTTTTCCGAGCATGGGGCCAACCGCCTCGGTGCCAGTGCCCTGATGCAGGGCCTGGCTGATGGCTATTTTGTTGCACCTTATACCGTTGGTGATTACCTCGCGGGTAAAACCCCGGTCAAAGCCGAAGCAGCCAAAGGAGAGGCATTTACCCAGGTGCGCGGAGAAATTCAGGGCCAAATCGACAAATTGCTGTCGCTCAAAGGCACCCGCACCGTGATGGAGCTCTACCGCGAATTGGGTTTAAAAATGTGGGACTATGTCGGCATGTCTCGCACCGAAGAAGGCCTCAAAAAGGTCCTGCAAGACATTCCCAAGCTGCGTGAAGAGTTCTGGAACAATGTGCGCATCCCCGGTGAAGCCGACGGTTGGAACAAAAATCTGGAATTTGCCAGCCGTGTGGCTGACTTCCTCGAATTGGGTGAATTGATGGCCCTGGATGCTTTGTACCGCGAAGAGTCCTGTGGTGCCCATTTCCGTGAAGAGTACCAGACCGAAGAAGGTGAAGCCCAGCGCAATGATGAAGCGTATAGATACTCAGCAGCCTGGGAGTACACGGGCAATTTTGCCCAGCCGGTCTTGCACAAAGAACCTTTGGAATTTGAATATGTCAAACCTTCACAACGAAGCTATAAGTAAGGAGAAGCACCATGTCTGATAATATGCGAATGAAGCTGAAAATCTGGAGACAAAAAGGGCCCAATAGCCCCGGTGCTTTCCGTGATTACGAGCTAGACAATGTCTCTAGCCACATGTCTTTTTTGGAGATGCTGGACGTGCTCAACGAAAAGCTGATCAAAGAGGGCAAAGAAGATCCTGTTGAATTTGACTATGACTGCCGTGAAGGTATTTGTGGCACCTGTGGGGTTGTGGTCGATGGCGTTGCCCATGGACCTGTCCAGCGGACTGCGACCTGCCAATTGCATATGCGTACCTTCCGCGATGGCGATACGATCACGATTGAGCCCTGGCGCTCAGAGGCCTTTCCTGTGATCAAAGATTTGGTCGTGGATCGCGGTGCTTTTGACCGGATTATGCAAGCTGGGGGCTATGTCAGTGTGAATACCGGCTGTGCCCAAGACGCCAACAGCATTCCGATTGGCAAAGAAGATGCAGACCGATCTTTCTTTGCTGCAGCCTGTATTGGTTGTGGTGCCTGCGTTGCCGCCTGTCCCAATGCTTCGGCTTCACTCTTTGTGGCCGCCAAAATCTCGCAATATGCCCACCTGCCCCAAGGCAAACCCGAGGCCTCCCGCCGGGCCTTGCGCATGATTGAGCAAATGGACGCCGAAGGCTTTGGCAATTGCTCGAACCACGCCGAATGTGAAGCGGTCTGCCCCAAAGGCATCTCAATTGACAATATCGCGGTCATGCGCCGTGAATATTTCAAAGCGGCTTTAAAGACGGGTTCAGCCACGATTTAAAATCTGTTTTAAGTGAAAAGGCGCTCTCTTTACGAGAGCGCCTTTTTTCATGGGCAGACGATGGCGTTTAGATCTCGATATGCATGCCCACTTCGATCACGCGCTCGGTGGGCAATTTAAAGAAACCTGCTGCTGACCAGGCATTGCGCGACATAAAGGCAAAGAGCGCTTTGCGCCAGCGGGCCATGGCCGTGCGGTGTTTTTCCATGAGCAGGGTCTGATGCCCCAGGAAATAGGTGGTATTCTCGGGCCGCACATCGATTAAAAAGGCCTTGCAATGGTCCAGCAAGAGGGGGATATCTGGCGATTGCATAAAACCGTACCAAGCAGTGACTTGGTAAATACCCTCACCCAAATCTTTGACTTCCAGGGTTTTCTCTGAAGGCACAATCGGCACGTTGCGCGACTTGACCGAGAGCAAAATGACCTGCTCATGTAAGGCGTGGTTGAGTTTGAGGTGGTGGATCAGCACCGGCGGCACATGGGTCGAAGAGACCGCCATAAAAACCGCTGTACCGGGCACACGGGCCACGTCTTCGAGCATTTCGCTGGTGAGAAAGTCGATTGAAACGTGTCCCACACGCATGTGGTGACGGGGCTGATAAAGGCGACCTGTGCCGGGTTGGGGAATCAAAGAGAGATCGCCTTCAGCATCGTGATAAAGCGGCAAGGTCGAGGCATTGATGCGTTTGTACAGCTCTTTGCGGCCATCGCGCCAAGTCAAAAACAGAATCAGCATAAAACTGGCCACCAGCGCAGGTAACCAACCGCCATCGACAAATTTAATAATATTGGAGCCAAAATAAGCCAGGTCAAAGGTCAAGAACAAAATCACCAGTGGCAGGGCCTTGAGCCAACTCCATTTCCAGCAATAGCGCAGCACAAACAAAAACAGGGTTGAGGTCAGCACCATGTCGGTGGTGACAGCCACGCCATAAGCGGCAGCCAAATGGCTGGACCCTTTAAACAATACCACCACCAAGAGGCAGGCCAACATCATGGTGTAATTGACCAAGGGAATGTAAATCTGGCCTTCGGTCTCACTGGAGGTATGGATAATATTCAAACGGTTGAGATAGCCCATTTGAATCGCCTGGCGGGTGACTGAGAAGACGCCTGAGATCAGGGCCTGAGAGGCGATGATCGTGGCCGCTGTTGCCATGATCACCAGGGGGATGACCAAATACGAGGGCACCATTTCATAAAAGGGGTTTTTGGCCTCGTGGCTGAGCAACAGGGCACCCTGGCCAAAATAATTCAGAATCAGGGCCGGAAAGACAAAACAGAACCAGGAGATGCGAATGGCACCACGGCCAAAATGCCCCATATCTGCGTAAAGTGCCTCTCCCCCGGTAATACAGAGCACAACCGAACCCAGGACCAAGAAGCCTGTTATTTTGTTGACCTGGAAAAAATTAAAGGCATAACCCGGCCAGACGGCTTTGAGCACCTCGGGATTTTTAAAAATATGTACCAGGCCGAGGACGGCCAGCAGAGTAAACCAGCAGATCATGATTGGGCCAAAAACCCGCCCGATAGAGCCTGTGCCTTTTTTTTGAATCATAAACAGACCGAGTAAAATGCCGCAGGTCAGCGGTACGGTAAACGGTTTGGCGGCAGCGGTGGCCACTTCCAGTCCCTCGACAGCAGACAGAACCGAAATGGCAGGGGTAATTACTCCATCTCCGTAGAGCAGTGAAGCCCCGGTTAAGGCTGCCAGCACCACCATGCCCTTGGCTTTGGTTGACATGCCTTCGCCGGCTTTTTCTTGCAAGAGGGCCAGCAGGGCAAACATACCCCCTTCGCCATTGTTGTCGGCGCGCATCACGAAGGTCAGGTATTTGAGGGTCACGACCAGGGTCAATGACCAAAAGATCAGCGAAAGCACACCGAGCACATTGGCTGAATTAAAGGCAATAGCATGGTGACCATGAAAACACTCTTTGAGGGTGTAAAGCGGGCTGGTGCCAATATCCCCATAGACCACACCGATGGCACCCAAGGCCAGGGTTGCAAGTGAGGCTTTTGGATGGTGGGGTTCGTGAACATGTTGATCACGCAAGCTCTGCGTTGGAGAGAGTGGTTCGGTCATGGATATCCCCTTAGAGGCCCTATTTTACTCCCGTAAACCTGATAAAACAAGGGGATTAATCGTGTTCCCGACACTTGCTCAACGGCCTTGAATCTGGCAAGATCAGAGCAGGTCATTTGAAGGGAGTTCTCGCATGTTGGTTTGGCGCTCAATGGTGATTTTTTTGATCTGCTCTGGCACTCTGTTGCTGGGCTGTGTTCGCAAGAGTTTGCTGCCGAATGAAACGGCCTGTCCGGGCATTTTTCAGCCGGTGTGTGGTTCCGATGGCAAAACCTATAACAATTCCTGTGAAGCCCGTAAAAAAGGCATTACCCGGACCACCGATGGCGAGTGTGCCGCTTGAATTCCGCGGGTTCGGTTAATCAGCCCCATCAATTGAATCAAGCGGCGGAGAGTGTTGGCTTCTTTTGGAAGCGGACGCCGAAAAGAGGGCTTTTGGAGTACCGCAACTCAAAGTTGATCAAGTTCCTGATTTTTTGTCTGTTCGGCTGGGGAGTGGTGGCCCTCTTTCCACTTTTATTTGGCAATCCCGGCTTGACCCGCCTGAAATGTGTGCGTACGGCCCCAAATGTTGGCAATTGCCAGCTCGAAAAGATCTATTTACATCCTTTTTTGGTCTTTTTCAGTGGCCGACAGGAACTCCCCCTCTCCGAGATGGTGGCCCCCCAGGTCCATGAAATTGTGGGCGATGAATCAGATTCGTATCAATTGGTTTTGCGACACAAGCGCGGCGATTGGAATATCATGACCGCGATGTTTGAAGAAACCGCTGAGAATGCAGCTGAAGACATTCAGGTTTTTCTCAGATCGCCCCAAGAGGAATTGGTCAAAGTCAGGTATTTTGATACCCTTTTCTTTTGGCTCATGTATCTGCCGCTTTACCTTATGCTCTTTTATCTGGGTATGGGCCTGTTTTTGAAATTGACGGGCAAGCCCTTTAATTGTTATTGGCTGGTGCTCGATGGCGATACCCGTCAGGTGGTGGTGATTCGCAATACTGCTTTGGGCTGGTCGTTGACGCAAAAACACGCGGTCGGTGCTGTGACAGGCTTTGCTGTGATTGAACAAGAAGGCGAAAACACAGATTATATTCGCCTGCAAATGAAGCTCAAATCTGGCCCTGCGGTGAATCTGACTCCATTGATCACGGCCAAAGACAGCCGAGAATTTGAAGACATGCAAGATTGGCTTTTGGACAATCTAAACCAGACCCTAAATGAGTTTCAGGGCCGGGTCTCCAGTTCTGGCCAGAAGCCAGCTTAATACCAGACGATAGGCCCGCTGTCAGGCAGGGCTTGCCTCTGTGTTATAATTCAGCATTCTCAAAGGTCATGGGGGCATTGCTAGCTTGAAACAGCGTTCTGAACTGGGGTGGGCCCTTTTGATGCTTTTGCCCAGCCTGCTGGGGGTGGGGATTTTTACCCTGATTCCCGTGCTGGCTTCGTTTGGCCTCAGTTTTGCCCAATGGAATTTGCTCAGTCCGCCCAAATGGGTGGGGTTCGCCAATTATGCTGCGTTGATCTCTGAGCCTTTGTTCTGGAAGGTGTTGGGCAATACCTTTGTCTATGCCTTCTCGGTGGTGCTCTTTGAGGTGCCCATTGCTTTGGCTTTGGCGATTGCGCTCAATCAACAGGGCTGGGTTGTAAAAATTTTCAGAACCGTCTTTTTTCTGCCGGTGGTCACCTCGATGATTGCCATTGCCCTGGTCTGGAACTGGATTTATGATCCCCAATATGGTCTGCTCAATGCTGCTTTGGGGGCCCTTGGCATCAAGCCGATTGCTTGGCTTTTTACCACTGATTGGGCTTTGCCCGCCCTGATCGTGATGGGCATCTGGAAAAACGTTGGCTATAGCATGGTGATTTTTCTGGCGGGTTTGCAAAATATCCCCGATGAACTCTACGAAGCCGCATCCATCGATGGCGCCAACCCCTGGCAGCAATTTCTCAATGTGACTTTGCCGATGGTCAGCCCCACACTTTTCTTTGTGACGACCATGTCCACGATTACGGCCTTCCAGATCTTTGACTCGGTCTATATGATGACCCAAGGCGGACCAGAGAACAGCACCAATGTGGCGGTGTATTGGCTCTACCAGAATGCCTTCGAATTCTTCCAGGTGGGCCGGGCTTCGGCCATGGCCTACGTGCTCTTCGCAATTATTTTGACCCTGACGTTGATTCAATGGAGTTTAAGGAAAAAATGGGTGGCCCTCGAATCTTAGCTTATCTCTTTTTGGCACTGGGCTCCATCTCCATGCTGGTGCCTTTTGTCTGGATGCTTGCGACGTCTTTGATGACCCCCGAGCAGATGTTCAGCCTGCCGCCGCGCCTGTTGCCCAGCCCGTTGGCGCCCGAAAATTACAGCCGGGCCATGCAGACCGTACCCCTGGGCCGCTTTTTTCTGAACAGTTTGCTGGTGGCCTGTCTGACTACGGCTGGACAAATGGTGACCGCTTCGATGGCCGCATATGCCTTTGCGCGGCTGCGTTTTCCCTTTAAAGATGGCCTGTTTTTTCTGTTTCTGGCCACGATGATGATTCCACCCCAGGTCAATGTGGTGCCGCTGTTTATGTTGATGAGTAAATTGGGTTGGATCGACAGCTATGCCGCTTTGGTGGTGCCTGGCTTGTTTGGGGCCTTTGGGATTTTTCTCTTGCGCCAGTGGTTTTTGGGCTTCCCCGAAGAATTGGAGCAGGCCGCAACGCTCGATGGCTGCAATATTTGGCAGATCTACTGGAAAATCGCCCTGCCCACGGCCTTGCCCGCTTTGGCCACATTGGGCATCTTTACCTTTATCGCGACCTGGAACAGTTTTCTCTGGCCGCTGATCGTGACCAACAGCGAACATATGCGCACTTTGCCCGTGGGACTTGCGGCCTTTAAAGGCAGTTTCCGTGAGACCACCGACTGGGGCCAATTGATGGCCGCAGGGGTGATCAGTGTGCTGCCGGCTTTGGCCGTCTTTTTACTTGGACAAAAA
>JBIKWL010000167.1:0-10982 GCA_044356335.1 Candidatus Sericytochromatia bacterium | reverse complement strand
CAAATATTTTTTTCAACTCCGGGTGATAGAAGGTGAAATTGAATAAACCTTTCAGGACATCGATCTGTTCAGGATGAAGTTCTGCAATATTACACAGTTCCAGACTGATTGTCAAAGTTCCCAAGCCCATGATCAACAGATTCATATTGAGTTTGTGTAAATTGGGCAAAGGCAGGTGACGAGAGCGGGCCGGGATGATCTGGGGGGTGCTGATATCGCCGGTTAATTGGGGGGGGATCAAAGAGGGGGCAACTTGGTTGGCCATTTCCAGCAACCAGGACCTAACAAGGGTACTGCCGGCCTTGACCAAATATTTTTGACCATTCAAACGGGTGACGATATGGTGTTCATTTAAAATTGAGGGCACGGTACCCAAGGTCAGTTCGGATTCATCAATATCCAGATCTACCCGGTCAGTATCAATGGCTTTAAAAATAAAACGCTGATTTTCAAGCTGTAATTCGGCTTGTTGCTGACTATCTAGCTGCAGGGTGATTGCTTTCTCTTGCCCGAGACGGATGCGCAAGTGCTCTGGCCGACGGTCTTCGCCTTTGCTTTCAACCACCGCAATTTTCATCTTTTCGTGATTGTAAAGCGGTCCGAGATTGATTTCAATCTGTTTGACCCAGGCATCGCTACAGCTGTATCTGCGCACACTGTCTTGGGTAGGAATACCCAAGAGTTTTCGCAATAATTCGTCGCGTTGAAGGCCTTCTTCGGCATTCAAACTGGTGTAGTTTTTTCCACAAAGGCTAAAAGCGCTGAGGTTGAGAGCCGTTAAAAGAGAGATATCAAAGACACATTGTCCTCCCATTGCGGGTCCCAAAATCCCGACGCGGGTCAGGAGTCGATAGGGTGAATGGTTTAGTTGGGTGGTATTTCGAGCTGATATGACCATTTTGCCGGTTGCAGCTTGTAATGCTCTGATGCAACTGGCCTGTAAATCAGCCTGCTTGATAAGATCGTACAGACTCAATGAATTCCCCGCATTTGCCCGAATGTTTTCCTAAGTATACCATTCACTTTCCGCTTGATTGCTGAGAGCATGGTATATTTGACTGAGAATTTAACTTGGCACTGTCGCCCAGAGATCATAATAGAGGAAGATTGAAAATGCGCCACCGTTGTCTGTCTCTCTTCATGCTGTTAATACTGGCCATTGTCTTATCGTCAGCAAAAACACCCGCGAAAACACCCGTGAAATCTCCCGTCCCCTCTTCTGCGGTCTCCAAACAACCCACTCCGAACCCTCTTTTGATCTCAGCGGGTCAACTCAACTATCAAAATCAATGCAGTTTTTGTCATCAGGTCAAACCTGTAAATGTCTTACCGGATTTAAAGGCCTGGACAAAATTGTTATATACCAGTGCCTGTCCGCAATTTTCTATCCCTTTAACAGACAAGCAGCGCAAAGAAATGCTGGCGTTTATTGAGCAAGAGTATAAAAAAACCGCTCTGCCTTCCACGCTTAAATAAGCTTAATCATGGCTGAGTCTCAGTCAGGTTTGCCTCTGTCGTGGCCAGTACGATTTAAAAAATTGTGTCAGTCGACATTTATTGTTGGCCTGTTTTTTTTCTTGTTGACAGTGGGTTTGCTTTTTTATTTTCAGCAGCGTCTGTTGATGGACTATCGCAGTAATTATCAGACCTCTGCTGAAAAGGCTGCGCAATTATTGACTGAGGAATTGAAGCCTTTGCTCTTGATTGCAGGCTTTGATGGAATTTATTCGACGCGCACCCTGCAAAAAATACGTGACGCGGTGTTTAAGGTTGAGGCGGGTAATGCCGCTTATCTTTTTATTGCTGATAAAGACGGCATTTTTGTTCACCACCCCAATCGGGAATTGTCGATTGCCTCAGTCAATGTCCAGGCTTTTTTTCCTCAAAAAACTTTACCAACCTTAAAACAGGCCCTGGACCAAAAAGAGCGAAAATTTATCCGCTACACTGATCAAGGTCAGGTTTTTTGGCTGTTTATGGAACCTTTGGCGGACAGCTCATTTTTCATGGGACTGGTCTGCAGTGAGTCTGAATTGGCTTTGATACCTGATATACAGCGTTTTTATCTGCTTTTGTTTTTATTGGCTAGCATGGTTCTTGTGCTGGGTTTGGCTTTGTCTCAGCAGCTTTGGCAATTGAGATACCGGGATTTTAAATGGCTGTCTGCTTATGTCTCTTTGGCGCTGATTGCCAATATTTCGTTTGCCTGGTTTTTGCAAATTCAATTGAATGTAGCTCCCTCCTTGCCTCAAAACTTGCAGTCGCCCACCGATCTGACCCGCTATCGGGCCTTGATACAGGTGACTGCATCGGCCCAATCCAAAGGAGATCCGCTATTTGTGCCCACGGGCTTGCAGATTCGCGCTTTGAGTTTTGAAAAACCAGATTTGGTCAGAATCAGTGGTGATTATTGGCAAAAATTTTCGCCAGGCAGGGGCAGCCGTATTCCCGAGGCGGAAAGAGGGCTGATTTTTCCCCAGGCCCGTCAAGTCCATTTTAGAGATAATTACTTGCGTGAGACACCTCAAGAGGAGCTTTTGGGTGGGCGTTTTGAGGTTTTATTACAACAGCCCTTAAATCACACCAGTTACCCGCTCAACCGAGAGCAAATTTTGATTCGTTTCAGTGCCCCCGAGAACTCTGAAAATTTGTTGTTAATTCCCGATCTAGAGGCCTATTCAGATTCTCAAAACCTGGGTTTGGATTCGGCTTTTCAAATAGATGGCTGGCAGGTCTATCAGACAGGTTTTAATTATGTGCTGCCAGAGAGTTCTGGTTTGCATTTGAGTGCAAATGTGCAGCGACAAACCCCTGAGCTCACTCTCAAGCTCTCGATTCGTCGCAGTTTTTGGGGTGTCGTGATTTTGAACCTGCTCTATGTCGGGATGGTTTTACTTTTGCTCTTTTGGGTCTTGATTCGTACCACTCACCGATATCAAGAACTTTACCGCCCGCTTGATATTTTTGGTCCCGCGATTGGTTTGCTTTTTCCACTTTTGTTTGCCCACTCCAATTTGCATTTGGGTGTGACGGGAGTGGAACGCCTTTTTTACCTCGACTTTTTTTACTTTATTGTCTATTGGATGATTGTGGTGGTTGTAGCTCATTTTTTGTTTCAAGACAAAGAACCCCAGGCACTTTGGAATCTCGATGATGGCATTTTACTCAAAGCAACTTATTGGCCTTTTGTCTTTGGTTTTCTCGAAGCTGTCACTTTATTGGTTTTTTGGTAAGTCTTTCTTTTGTGAGACTTGTTAAAGAAAAAGTGAAGTTAAAGTTAAAATTAGTTAAAGTTTGCCATCTGTCCTCTTTTTAGAAACAAGATCAAAACAAGCACTTCCTAAATAAAAATTATGTGTAGGTCATTCTCAAGTTAATTTTTGTGTAGGGAGTCGTTAGAGCCATGTCAAAACCATACGCCCGTCTCGTGTTGGTTTCACTGTTTTCATTTTCTGTTTTAAGCAATGTGGCGTGTGGACGTCGTTTGCCCAATCAAGATAAACCCCCCAGCGCAGGTGAGCCCGCAGAGCCTGGTACGCCGCCCGCTCCCCCAACTGATCCTGGTACACCGCCCGCCCCTCCTGCGCCACCCGCTCCCCCCACGGATCCTGTTGCACCGCCCGCCCCCCCTGCGCCGCCCGCTCCCCCAACTGATCCTGGTGCGCCGCCCGCTCCTCCTGCGCCACCCGCTCCCCCAACTGATCCTGGTGCGCCGCCCGCTCCTCCTGCGCCGCCCGCTCCAGGAAATCCTGCTATTGATGCTTTCTTTGCTGAAATGGCCAAAGCGGGCTTTGCTGATGCAGCTTTGGTCAAAGCTGAGCTTCAGAAAACTGCCAGTTTAAAAGTAACCGGCTGGAGCAAAGGCAAAGCCGAAACCCCTGATATGAATGTCGAGGGTATGTTTAATGCCACCAAAGCTCTGTTTAAAGCGCCGCCGGCCAATCCCAAAGAGTATTTTGAGCGCAGTATGGCTTTTGCTCAACAGGCGGGTCAATTTACCTTCTTTGTTGATTTAAAAGTTTCAGCTGAACGCAAAGATCTCTATGTGATGAAGTTTGATCCCGCCAGTAAACAGATTTTGGGTATCAATGAAAAAGATTTGGACTACGCTGTGCCCGAGATCAGTGCCATGAGCGCTCGCAATACTGTTTTGCGCCGCCTGAATGCTGTAGAAGGCAAAGTTTTCTTCTACGGTGAAGAACAGGGCAAATTCTTGGATCCTGCCCGCTTTATTCCGGTTCCTGCTGAAGTGCTGAACCCCCAACTGATGGCCAGCCGGGTACGCACCTCCAACGTTGGAACCTATCGGGTCATGCCAACGATTCGGCGCTAACCCCTCAACGAATTCTCTACACTCTATTTCCTACACTTGTCCCAGGCAGCAATGCCTGGGTTTTATTTTGGGCGTTTGAGTCGGGCGATTTTTAAAACAGATTGCGCATATTTTGGCTTAAACTTTCGGCCTGAATACGTTGATTCAGACGTTTTAACTCAGGTTCTAATTCTGGGTTGAGTTTTAAGGCTTGGTTGAGGGCTTCGACAGCTTGATTTAAGGCCCCGGTTTCGAGATAGGCTTCGGCCAGCACTTTAAAATCCAAGCCTTTGAGATTGGGGCGATTGCCATTGATTTTGAGCATGGTTTCGAGGCTTTGAACCAACTCATCCCAGGCCTCTCGTTTGAGCAATTTGCGGGCCTGTTTGCGATAGCAGCGGCAGAGCTGAGCATAGGGGTGATTCTCGCCAGGAGGGGCCTCTTGCAGGGCCTGTTGGTAAATTTGAAAGGCCGTATCGTAGTCTTTTTCTGCGAAAAAGCGGTCGGCATCAAAAATCAGGTTTTGGTAACGGCTGCGCTTGGGGGGCGGCTGACCGGCTTTTCCAGGCATTTTTCGCTGCATACATTTTCACCCTTGTTTTTGCTTAGACAGGCTGATGAGAACAGAGACTTGGCTGCCATTGTAACTGAATTGTTTCTCAAAAAACGAGTGGCTGGGAGAAATGCGAGAAAAAAGTCAATTTTGTCTGGAACAAAATAAAGCCCACTTGCGTCGAAAGATAAAACCATCTTTCCAAATTTTCGAAAAAGGAGTACAGAACCTATGCAATTCTGGATGAATACAGTTGATATTGCTGTTTTACCCATGGCACTGGGTTTTTCTGTGCCTCCTTTTTACTGAGTTCTGTTTGACGCCTGCAGGTGTGGACAGATAAATCGGTTCACCCGGCAGGGACTTCTGCGTTTTTCTTTAAAAATTCAGCCTCTTGCCGGGCATCACCGGGAAGAGGTTCTTTTTTTATGTTTAAAAACAAGGAGGAAAGTCATTATGTTTGCAATTGAATGCCATGAAGTCTCTAAGTCTTTCAGCGATGGCTTTTGGTGGTCAAAAAACCGCAAAGTGCTCAAAGCTGTTGACAAGGTTAGCTTTCAGGTCGCCAAAGGTGAAGTGTTTGGGCTCTTGGGCACCAATGGATCAGGCAAATCGACCCTGATTCGCATGCTCTCAACCCTGCTTTTGCCTGACAGTGGCACGATTCGGATTATGGGGCTCAATATTGCTGAGCATCCCATGGCTGTGCGCGAGCAAATCAACCGCGTCTCTGTTGAAGCGGCTTTTTTTAAGAAGCTTTCAGCTTGGGAGAATCTGTCTTATTCTGCGCGTTTGTATGGGATTCATCCCGGTCGCAACCGAGAGCGGATTGCCGAAATTCTCAAGCGTTTGGGACTGCCTGAAAACAAATTGGATGAGTCGATTGAGGATATGTCGCGCGGGATGCAGCAGAAGGTGGCGATTGCGCGTGCACTGATTGCTGTTCCTCCTGTTTTGCTCTTGGACGAACCCACCACAGGTTTGGATCCAGTTTCAAAACGCGAGGTGCGCAGCTTTATCAAAGAGGTGCGCCAGGATCACGCCACTTCGATTCTCTTGACCACCCACGATATGCAGGAGGCCGAAGATCTCTGTGATCGGATTGCAGTCATGAGTGACGGGCGTTTGGTACAGGTTGGAACTCTGGACACTCTGCGCAATATTGTGCTGAAGCCAGCTGAAGACAAAAATACATTGGGGTTGGAAGAAATTTTCTTTCGCCTGACCGGTAAATCAATTTATGAGGAAGGAATGAGCCATGTTTCATAGTCGTCATTTAAAAATGGGGGGAATGCGTGAACTCTATGCCGTGATGGCCTTTGTCGAACGACAATTTAATCTCTGCAAACGCTATTTGGGTTGGGAGATTGTGTTTCTCTTCTATACAGTGATCAATACCCTGACGATTGCCTTTATCGCTGTGGGGATGCAAAAACAGGGACATGCGGTTAAACCCGATTACGTTTTTTATCTGGTGATAGGGGCATTGATGTGGGGATTCTTGGGGATTATCTTCCACGAAATTTCCAACTCGATCACCTGGGAGCGCTGGGAGGGCACCATAGAGCAGACCTTTATGGCACCGATTCAGCGTTTAACGCATTTGGGTGGCGTATGTTCGTTTGCCGTACTCTACGGCTTGCTGCGCACAATCATTGTGCTTGTGGCGATTACCTGTTTCTTTGGTATGGGCTTGCCCAAGGCCAATTATGCAGGAGCGTTCTTGATTCTGGGTGCGGCCAGTCTCTCTTTTGTTGGACTGGGCTTGATGGCGGCGATTTTGCCGCTGCTTTCCCCCGAAAAAGGCTCTCAGGC
Source organism: Candidatus Sericytochromatia bacterium (assembly GCA_044356335.1). Classification (GTDB taxonomy): domain Bacteria; phylum Cyanobacteriota; class Sericytochromatia; order UBA7694; family UBA7694. The sequence continues at coordinate 4,302 of JBIKWL010000167.1, read as the reverse complement.
TACCCATATCATGGAAGGGGTACTTTTGCTGGTTTCGGGGATTTATTATCCGGTGACAGCGTTGCCTGAATGGCTGCAGGGCTTTGCGGTGATTTCTCCAGCAACCTACGCCCTCGATGGGGTGCGCAGGGCCTTGCTGGAAGGGGCCACGGTCTCTGAGCTTTTACCCACAGCCGCCATTTTGGTATTGATGTCGCTGGTCTTTATTCCCCTTGGGCTGGGTATTTTTCATCTGGCAGAGACCTATGCCAAACGTGCGGGTTTGCTCAAGCGCAATGGCTAATACTGGTTGATTGAGGGCCCTGAAGTTGCTGCCGTTTTAAGGCGGTTGGCTTTGGGGCCTTTATTAGTCAGCGTTGTCCATTGCCAGCAGCCGTTGTTGGGCCTTTAAAATGGCAGCTTCGCGTTCGCGTTTGTGCCGGCGCAATTGGTCTCTTTGCTGTTTTTGGACTGAGGAGAGGTAGGCCAATTGGGTGGCTGACCGAGCAGCACTTTCGTGTTGGATTGGCCAATTGAGGTTGGCGAGTAGCACGCGCAGGCATTCTTCGGCGCGTTGTGGGTGGTGCAACACTTCTCTGGGAGGGAAGCCTACACCCAAATCTTGGGCAAGATCTAAGAGCAGGGGCAAAACTGAATCAGATTCGGTGACAGTTTCAAAGAGGGGGTGTGATAGCAACCAACAGAGCGGTGGGATCCATTCTGCTTGGGCCGGTGGGTTGATGATTTTTAAGGGATTAAGCTGGTTTTGTAATTTGTGATTGGGGGCATGATCGCTTAAAAAATCATGTAATAAAGCGGGGATGATGGCCGACCATTGGGCATAAGGAACTTGGAGCGGCCTAAAAAAATCTGGTGGGCAGGCTTGGAGATGGCTGAGTAGCTGAGATAACACGATTTCAGACATGTTTCGATGACCTAAAAAGCGCTTGGGTAGCACTGCGGATATCCTTTTCCGTTTGAATCGGATGAATTGACCAGCCTTGGGATTGAAGCGGAGTGAAAAGTATATGAGCAGGGGCCTCGGAGGGCCATTGTAGAAATAGACTGCCACCCCCATGGCTGAGTTTGAGGGTCTTTTTGAAGACTTCCAGTCCCTGTTCGGCCTGAAGCGAGTCGAGCAGTCCCTGATCGGAGAGCAGGCAGATATAACTCGCTTCTGGTTTGAGCAATGCACTGCGTTTTGGGTAGCGCTTTTCAAACAATTCCAACGGGAAGCGGGTACTGCCGCCAAGATAATGGGTGAGGGTTGTAAGAATAGCTAATTCGTTGCGACTAAAGGGCTGGGTTTGAATGGGTTCATTTGTACCGCTCCAAAGCGTTACTCTGACTGACCAGCCTTGATGTAAAGCCGAAAGAGCCAAAACAAATCCCGTGAGAACCATCCAGGCCTTTTCTAAAAAAGGATCTGGCAAAGAACCGGAGGCATCAAGATAGAGATCCAAGCGCTTGACTGCACTGGAGGCTTGCTCTGGCTCGTGGCTCCAACGCTGTTTGACGGTGGTTAAACCTGGTACCACTCGGGGGCTGTTTAAAAGGCTTTCTACCCAGGCAATCTCCTGAACGGGGGCATCTAAAAGCCAGGGTTTGAGCCCTTCAGGGAGCCGGTCTGTAGGCGTGCCTGACATGGGAATCTTCCAAGGAGCGAGCAGGGGCAAAGCTTTTTCGCGGTAAAAAATCAGGGTACTTGCACGTGTTGAAATGTTGATTCCCAATTCTGCCCAGAACTGCTGCCAATGCTGGGGATTTTCATGCAAATTTTGAGCTGTTTGCGAATGCTGGCTGATGGAGACGGGTTTTGGCAGTTCCAGGCTCCAGGGATTCTCTGCGTTTGAGTGGGTTGTCTCCTTGTCTGCCCCTGCCTTGAACTGAGCGGGTCTGGCCTGTTGACTTGGCCAAGCTGTGCCTTCACTCAGGCGCCAGGGTCTGCTCTCTTGGTCTAAATAGGTTTTACAGAGTTGGGCAAAGCCCGCAAGCCCACTCAGATCGTTCTTGTGAAAAGAATCCACCAAATCAGCCAAGTCTGAGGCATCAGCTTCGAGGCAGGGATCATCACTGGGTACAATTAAATTGCCAGGTTCCAAATGCCAGAGGTATTCATAGCCCCTTAAGACCCATTGCCAGAGAGGAGTCGGTTGGGCTGGACAAAGGGCTTTAATCAGGGAAATGAGGTCTGTTTGATGGGTTTGATACAAGCGCTGATTGATCAATAAATCTTGCCAAAGATTGGCCAAATGCGGCAATTCAGGAATTGCATTGGGCAGGTGTGATTGTAAGATCTCAAGGCTTTTGCGCTGCACCAATAAAGAGGCCGGGCTGAAGAGCAGATGTCCCGCTTCGTGAACCAAGATCAAGGGCAATTTTGTCAGCAGGCCGGCTTCTTTTAAACGCAGGCCGTTAAGCAAAACGCTGCCAGAGCGTAAGTGTACCCGTGCCAGATCGTGGCTAAGATTGAGCTCCAAGAGCTGCTGGGGATCTGTATGGAGCTGAGGGGCTGGAAAGGATCTGGGGAAGGCGCTCCAGAACTTCAAGGCTGTTTGCCAGCATTGATTCAGACTTTCGGCTGTCGGAAATTCAGATTGCCGTTTTTTTATTTTCGCCACCGGCTTAACCGCCCAAGACGGCGGCCCCCAATCCCAAGGGCAAAAGAATGCCCATTAACAGGGCTCCACCAATCAGAATTGTAATTAGGCCCTGAATTAAACTGACAAACAAACCACTGACCAAGCTGAGTCCATAGTTTTTTTGTAAGAGATAGAGATAAATCCCAAAGGGAGCCACAATGCTCAACAAATAGGCTAAAACGGGAATAATGAACCCCAGTAAGCCCAATGCACCACTGGCCAGTAAGGAGAGCACCATTGCCAGTGCCGTGACTTTTAAGGCCATTCCAAATGAGTTGTTGGCCACTGTGAAAAATTTAAGTGTGAAATAAAGGGTCACACTACTCAAAAGAAAGCCCAGCCCAATCAGGGGGAAAATCATGAAGGCCCCCAGAAATAATTCCATCTTTTGAAAAGCTCCCTGTTCCGATTTTGAGGTTCAAATTCCTTGTTTTTACCTTAACACACAGCTATCCCAAAGAACGTCAAAAAAGTCGTTTCAGGTCGGCTATAATGATAGCGTTTACTCGCTTATTGATCTAATTGACCTGGGTTTTGTTTTGTATCTTGAACTCTGAAGGGGCTAAAAAAATGGACGCGGAACCAATTTCTGTGACGGATTTGCCAAATGAATCCCTGGAGGCCATTGCCCAAATTCTGGCTGCGTTATTTCTATACCGACAGGGCATCTCCCTTGAGCATCATTTTGAGAGCATGAAGCGTTTGCGGGAAGTGGCAATAGAGGTTCGTGCCCAGATTCAGGCAAAAGGCCGTGCTGCCATACATTTGATGAATTTATACGAAGAACATGGGTTGGATGCGGTGGTCTATCTTTCCCAGGTCCGGGCTTGGTTGGCCCTTCAATCGCAGAAACAAACCTATGGCAAAGAACCCCCTACCCGTTGCCCAGCTTGTGATATGCCCCTGGCACAGAGTTGGACCTGTTTGGCCTGTGGACTGGAGCTGGAAAGTCCCTATCAGCGCATGCAAATTCGCTCCTCATCACAGCCTGCGATCCAATTCTTGCCCTTTCACACCGCTCTGTTGGCAGACCCTGAACGCCGTCGCTTGCTATTTGTCAATTGCCGCGAAGGCCACCGTGTGGTCTGGGAGATCGATGCTGAACAATGGTCTGCAACAGTGCCATTGAGCCCGCTTTATCTGGAAAATCACCATCTCTTGATGGTTGATCAACAAGAAAATCGCGTCTTTGAAACAAATCTCTGGGGCAAGACGCATTGGGAGTTTAAAACCGATACCTCTGAGCGACACGCACTTTTGGGGCCCCGTCGGGTGGCTTTACATCACCGTTCCCAAGAGGCCTATCTGTTGATTGCTGACACAGGCAATCACCGTATTTTGATGGTTGATCGCCATCACCGCATTCATTGGCAATACGGGGTCAAAGGTGAGCCTGGCAAAGATGATGGATTTTTGAACTCCCCGACTGATGTTCAGCTCACGTCTGAAGGCCATGTCTTAATTGCCGATCGCGGCAATCACCGTGTTCTGGAAATCAACCCAGATAACAATCTGATTACCTGGGAATCGCCGCAGGATTTGGGTTTGAGTTTGCCGACCTTTGCTGAAAAATTGCCGAATCACAATCTCTTGATTGTAGATGCTGGCAATTACCGTGTTTTGGAGTTAAACCCCCAAGGGGTGCCTGAAGAAGAGTGTATTTATTTTAATCAAAGTCTTG
>JBIKWL010000301.1:0-3120 GCA_044356335.1 Candidatus Sericytochromatia bacterium | reverse complement strand
ATTAACGCCTGACCATATTCCAAAAGCCGCTGCTTAAAGTTGTGATCTTGCAAAATTTTGTCTAAAACGGCTTCTAAATCTTTGACATCTTCGACAAGCAAATCAGGAATCTCAGCAACTTCTTCAAAATGCAAAGGACTGGATTTGTAACAGGCATCGCGAAGATACAAAAAAGGTTTGCCCAAAAGCGCTGTTTCCAACATGGTCGAGGAGTACATATTGACACAGACGACCGCGTCTACTTTTTCAATGAATTGGGTGACAGGCAGGGTGCGCTCCAGCAACGAAACCTGCGAATGGGGGTGACAAATTTGTTGGTAAAACTGGAATGAATCGTAACCTGGATGAGGCTTTAGGAAAAAACGTAAATCTTTTCTTTTATTCGCCAAATGAGTTAGGTATTCCCATGTTTGAATATGTTTTGTTGGGTTTGAAACAATTTCACCGAAGCCCAACATAAATGTGGCTGTCACAAATAAGATCGCAGGACGCGTATCACTGGGCGGAAAATGATGGTTTAAATACCGGGTTAACTCAGGGGCCTGGGTTGAGTTTTGTAAATGTTCACGCAAATCGCCGATACAGGTTGCCGGCAATGATTTGGGAACATGTTTTTGAATTTTGCCAATGTGTTTTTCTCCACGCACGGCAAAATGTTGAAATGGGAAGGGAATACGGCGTAAGTGATGGGCGATCCAAGTGGTTCCATGCATAAATCCCAAGGTGGGAATTTTCATTTGGTTCAGGGTTTCAACAGCCACGCGAACTCCACCCAAGGCACTAGAGCCACCGGCCAAGACCAAATCTGGCTGAAAACTCTGTTTGAGTAAATTCATGGCCTCTATGCTGCGGACACCATCTTTGAGACTGTCAAAGAAAAAGTGAAATTGAAAATCCAAAAAGCGATTTTGAAAAATCTCAGGGTAGCGTTGATGTAAGTTGGATTTTCCTTCAAAAAACAGTTTTCGTTGCGCTTCAATCTTCTGATAAACTGGCCCCAAATCAAAGGGCCAAAGTTTAATTAAGCGAAAATCCAAAGACAAAAAGGAAGGCCCCCGCTGAATCATCGGCGTATTTTGCAAACAGACAAAGACAAATAGGGTTTTGGGATCTTCTTTTAAAAAATTAAACAGCAGTCCTTGATCATACATTTCCATCGAATAGCCCACCAAAAAAACACAGCGGGTAAACGCCTGTCCCTGAAACAAATCAAGCTGGGGTAATTTTTTAGCATCAATGACCACGGGTTCTGTGCCAAAACCACTGCCATTTTCACGGATCAGATTCAGTATAAATGCGCTTTGATGATCGGTAAAATCCAAGCCTGGGATCAGAGTGAGTTCGATCCCGCGTTGACTGGCATGCTTGGCGACAATCCCATTGAGTCCATCTGGGTAATAGGTATTGGGCAATCCGCAAAAATCAGGTTTAAAAAACTCTTGGAAGAGCATGATCTGTTTGGGTTGTTGTGCATCCAATAAGCGCGGCAAAGAGAGTTCCATACTCAAAAAACTGGAGATAAAATTATACTGATCAAAGACCAGCAATTCAGCCAAAGAAATGCCCCGATGGACAAATTTTCCCTGCATTTCTGACTCCCAGAAAGCGAGAATCTCCATTGTTTTTTCGATATTCAGGTTAATTTCAGCTTCACTCATAAATGAAGTCAGATCAATAACATTGCAAACATCTTTGGCCAAAGATGCGACATTTACATCATACGTAAAAACATCTATCTGATCCCAATTGAGCGATAGGGTTTTAAAACGCTCAAAGTGAAATGCTGTTGGGATGAAAACAAGTGATTTTGACATTTATTGGCCTATGCTCAGACTTTTCATAGCTGTTTCAAATAAGCTTTGATTCCAGAGATAATACGCATCGGGCTGGGAGAGATAAATAGTAGCACCGGATAATTGCTCAAGCCATGGTTTAAAAATGGCATTCCCACCTGCAGGAACTTGGGATGTTCCCATTTGAATGGCGTTTAACTTTTGTGTCAAAGCTTCAGATTGAGCCACCACCAAGCCTCCCTCTCTCAAAACTTGCAAACAAGCATGTATCTGTCTCTCTGTATCTGAATGGGCTATGAAGACGGGTGGAGTGGGAAAGAGAATCCACTCTTTTAACTCTGCGGGATCCAAAACAATTATTTCAGGGGTCTGTTCACTGTCGATTTGCTCAGAGTCAAACCATGCCAATAATTGTTCGTAGAGCAGGGCCACAGCATCAAGGCCGCTTTGCAGAGAGGGCAACATGACCAGTGCCATCTCAGGGTTCATCTGGTAGTGTTTGATAAATGAAGCCAGTGTGGGTTTCCAGGCTTGGTTGTCTGGCTCGATTAGAATCAGGCAGAAGTGCTTGCTTTCACTTTCTATTTCTGTATCAGTCTGGGTTTTCGGGAATAAATAGGAGCCCAAACCTTTGAGTGATGCCAAGGGCAAAGCCAGATTCTGTTCCTGAGTGGTCTCTGGATTGCCACGCAAATAGGCATCTAATTCGGCCAAAGTCAGCATCTGTTCTCGGGCATGCACAGGGAGGGTTTGAGGATAGACTATCTGTGAAATGGGCTGCCCTTGAAGCAATAAATACTCAGCATTTTCGACCGCATCACAAAGCCAGAGAGCGGCAGGATTGGTTGGGAAAATGGCGAGATCTGTGTTCAAGCGGTTCTGAACATCGATCCAAATTCGCAATTGTTCTGGAAAATTCAGCCCTAAAACTGCACTCAAAAGGGGATGTGAATGGGCGATTAAGATATTTTGGATTTGGTGGGTATGAATCAGGCTCAGTAAAAATGGGGGAAGAGAGTCGGTTTCACTGAGGCTGAGCGGTTGAGACAAAAAGAGATTGAGTCTTGCATGTTCGGTCTCATCAACACGTTCAGGGTCGTTAGAAACCTGAGCTAAAGCGTTAATCGGGTAAGTCGTTACAAGGCAATTCATCTCTGGAGAGAGGCAAGCAGGCCGTCGCAGAGCTTTCTCTCCAACTGCTTGAATAATTAAAAGAGCTCCGGACATCATTTACTCCATGGCCAAACGATCAAATTGTCAATCTCAAAGCGACCTCAAAACGGTTAAAAGTATACCACAAAACCAAACTCTGACCTTTAGAAAAAAA
>JBIKWL010000048.1:0-37316 GCA_044356335.1 Candidatus Sericytochromatia bacterium | reverse complement strand
AACCGTTCCCCCAACAGTGGGTGGCGCCACTTCTGCGACAAGGGTTAGCTTTAAAGGATTGAGATTTTGGGTTTGAAATCCTTGGCTGTTGATCGGGACTGTTTCATCTTTTGGTGTGACTCGTTTTTTTAGCGCATCTTTGTCATTGTTAAGGGTGATCCCATCCACTACCTGGCCTTGGGTCGGTGCTGCAGACGGCGAGGGAGCAGGAACTGGCACGGTATTATTGGCATTCACAGCAGGCGTTTGAGGTGACTGTGCTTGCTGGTTTAAGGGTGCTGCTGTTTGACAACTGGCCAGCAGCACACTCAAACTGAGACTTTTGAACAAAGACTGTGAAAATTTGGATTTGAGCATCGATTTTCCTTCTTATTTAAGCATTGAAAAGAGTCCGGCACTTAGGCCTGAGTGAATGTTTGATTAAGATACTGAACACACCCAGGCATGGCTTTTAACAGACCAGAATATAAATGTATATTATATTAATTAATATTAATTAATGAAGTGTATAAGGGTATATGTTTGTAAAATGATTGTAAAAATATTGCCCATAAAGCCATAAAGTTGGCTCAAAGCCTGTTTTTAAACTTAAACGTCCAACTGAGTCAGCAATTGTTGGGCCAAAGTAGCGATCGCTGGTTCATGAAAGTCCCGCATCTCACGCAAGACAGCCATGCTTTCGGGGGCATCGAGTTCAGCCAGGGCTCGCAGAGCCTGTTTGCGCAATTCGGCGTCTTCCCAATAGGGTTTGTAGACCATTTCAATCAAGATCGGCAAAGCGCGTATATCTCCGATTCGGCCCAATGCGGCCACAGCCATCTGCTGCAGGCGAATATCCACAAGATAATCGGCGCCTGAGACTGAGAGAATCTGACAGAGTGGCTCCAGGGCCTGGGGGTCTTGGGTTTTTCCCAAAGCTTGGGCGGCTGCCCAACGCACCTCCAGGGCCGGGTCCTCCAGGGCCTGAATCAGGGGCTCAACCCGCTCAGCAAAAACGATTTCACCCAGACTCCAGGCCGCTTCGGCTCTCACCTGGGCATCGGGGTCTGATTGCAAGAGTTCGAGCAGGTCTGTTTTGGTATCTTCGGCGCCCAAGAGACCCAGTGTGTGAACTGCTTTGCTGCGAACCTCGGGAAAAACATCGCTTAAAGCCGCTTTGAGTGGCAGCAGATTGCCCATCCGGGCGAGTGCAGCCAGGCTGGCGTTGCGTACGTGGATATCTGGGTCACCCAACATTTCCAGCAAGAGGTACTGATCTTCAGCCACCCCAATCAACCCCAGGGCTTCCACCGCTGCTTCACGGACATCGCGGTGCCAGTCTTTGAGTACATCGAAGAGCAAGGGCCGGGATTGAACGACCTTTAAATGGCCCAAAGAGCGGGTGGCTTGGCTGCGCACGCGGTTATTCTCATCTTCGAGTGCCCGCAAAAGTGAAGAAACAGATTCAGAATTGCCAAACTTTTGCAAAGACTCGGCTGAGCGCTCTCGCTGGGCCGGGGATTGGCTGTTGATCTCAACCAAATAAGACCAAAGCGATTCCTGGGGCTGCAATTTCATCAAGGTCCGGGCCGACATCTGGCGAATGCTGCGCTCAGGATGGTCGAGGGCTTCTTTTAAGACTGGGAAAGCCGCTTCGCCCATTGCATAGAGCGCCTGAACTGCGGCCTGAGCCAAGCCCAGATGCGAGAGGGTCAGGGCCTTGTGTAAAAAGCCCAGGGTCTCGATATCCTGCACCTGGGAAAAGACCTGAAGAATGGCATAGCGCAAAGCTTCGTCTGGGGTATCAAAGGCCTTGCGCAAAATTTCCAGTCCGGCCTGACCCATTTTGCCCAAGGCCCGCACGGCCATTCCCTTGATATCTTGATCCCAATCTTGGAGCAATTCACTCGTCCCCTCCAAAGCCCGATTCGCGCTCAAAACGTCGAAAAGAACTTGGCGCAATTCAGACTGCTCGCTGCGGCGCAAAAAATCGAGCAAAAAGGGTGATACCTCTGCGCTGGGCCAGGCACTGAGATAAGGCAAAGCCTGTATTTGTAGCTCTTCTGACAGGGTCTGGATTTTCTTGAGCAATTCTGGCAGTGGATATTTCTCAGGTGATTCAGCCAAGGCTGCCAACAGAGGGGGGAAAACAGGAGCAGGCAATAGTTTCAGTTTCTCATAGAGCATGGGCTGGGCAGATTCCCCCAATTGTACCAAAGCCAGCGCTGCCGCTTGTCCCAACTGTCGTTCATCTTGGCTGAGCAATTCAGCCAGCGGCTCTGCCGCTTCAGCGGCTGCCAAATGGCCCAGCGCACTGGCCGCTGCCACTCGCACAGCCAGCCCCTCGTCTTTCAGGGCTTCGATCAGGGCGGGTATGGCTGCGGGTTCGCTCAAGCGTCCCAGGGCCTGCGCTGTCACAGCTCTTAAATCACGGGTGCCAAATTCCAAGGTTTCGAGCAGGGGATCCAGAGCCGCAGGATCTGCAATCCGGCCCAGGGCTTCAATCGCAGCTATACCCACCTTGACCGACTCATCTTCGAGAGCCTGAAACAGGCCGTCTAAAGCAGCCGGCTCACCCAAACTACCCAGAGCCAAGGCACAGGCTTCGCGGACGGCTTCTTCTTCATCTTCAGCCAGGGTATCCAAGAGATCGGAGACGGCCCGTACATCTCCCAAACACGCCAAAGAGCGGGCTGCCGCGGTCCGTACTTCTGCCGCTTCGTCTTCAATTAAAGCCGTCTGCAGGGCTTCTACAGCCTGAAGATCTTTTAATTCACCCAAAGCCGTAGCTGCCGCCTCGCGCACATCACGCATTCCATTTTCGAGCGCATCAAGCAAGGGATCAACCGCTTGCAGATTGCCCATTTGCCCCAGAGCGGCTACTGCGGCTCGGCGCACGTCGCGGTCTTTGTCTTCTAAGGCCTGGAACAGAATCCGCAAAGAGGCAGTGTCGTCCATTTTCGCCAGCGTTTGAATGGCTGCCACACGCACAAACCAAATTTCATGCTGCAGGCGCTGATGCAAAAGGGGGATCAGCGAAGCGCCCAATTTCGGTAAAACCTGTGTGGCGGCCAAGCGAATGGTCTCATCGCGATCTTCCAGCAAGGCCAATAAAACCCGCTGTCCAGTGGGGGAATCCAATTGTGGAAAGGCGGCCAAGGTGGTGAGAATGGCAATACGCACTGCATGATCCGTCTCTTTTTGCAAAAGCGCCAGCCAGGCATCCAGACTCAACCAGTCAGGGTGTTTTTGAAAGAGACGGTAGAGGCGCTCGCGCACAGCCAGATCCTGTTCCTGTTCGAGCAAATTTAAAAAGAAATCGTGCAAACGCTCATCGAGATTTTCAGAAAAATAGTCCAAAACGCTCAATCGCTCTTCGGGATCGGGTGAGAGTAAGTTTAACAGGATTTGCCACTGTTCAGAAGCGGGCTCAATCCGGTGTAAAGACTCCACCACTTGGTACAAAACCGCTTCATCGCGGTCGGACAGGGCTGCGATCAGATAGTCAATTGCAAGAGAATGGCCAATGCGACCCAACGATTGTGCTGCAGCCATGCGAATGGGGGCTTGAGGTGCTTTTAAATAGACCGAAAGCGGTAAGATCGTATCACTTTCGCCCAAATTTCCCAGCGCAGTCAGAATCACATCCTGCCAGCTTTCCCCCTCCAAACGCGCCACTTCTCCCAAAAGGTAGGGAATGGCACGGCGGTCTTCGCGCTGCCCCAATTCCAGTACTGCTTCTGGGCTCATCTCTGGCTCTTGGAGAAAAACATGGTAAAGCAAGACCCAGAGTGCTTCTTCTGGCTGAATCTGGCTCAGGGCCAAAGCGGCAGCCATTCGCACTTCGCGCGTATCATCGTGTAACATCTCCATCAGGGGGGCCAGGGCCTGTTCTGCCCTGACATGGCCCAAAATTTGAGCCCCCAGGCTTCTGACTGGCGCGCGGTGGTCTTGCAAAACCTGCCTCACTACCGCCTCCGTAATCACACCCCCCATGCGGGCCAGCCCCTCTCCTGCTGCCAACCTCAGACTTTCGTCATCGGTTTGGCGCATCACGAGCAAAAGTGGCTCGATGACACGTTTGTCTCCTGAATTGCCCAGGGCCTGACAGGCAGCCATTTTGACTTCCCGATCGGAATCCAGACGCAAGACATTGAGCAAGGCCTGTGTCACTTTTTGATCTTGGCTACCCACCAAAAAGCGGGCCACACTTTCGCGAACTTCCCACTCAGGTGCATCCAAGAGACTCAGAATCTGGTCAAGTGGGCAAAATCCGCGCAGCGATTGCAATACTTCCAAGGCGGCCTTGCGGGCCATCCAATCTGGTTGTTGTAGCTCCTTGAGCAAGATCTGGGCTGCTGGCTCGCCAAATTTAATCAGAGCGTCGCTGGCCGCTTGTACCACGCTGGGTTCGGTATCTTGCAAGAGCGGCAGAAAATGGGGCAAGGCCTCAGTTAAGTTCAATCCAGCCAAGGCCTGAATCATGGTTCTGCGAACATCGGTATCGCGATCGCTGAGGGCTTCTGTGAGCGCCTGAAAGGCATGTTGATCAGCCACCAAGACAAGCTCAAGTGCAGCGGATTCACGCATGTGGGCGCTGGGATGACGAAGTTGCAGCAAGAGACGCTCAGTGGCTTCCAAAAAACAGGGCTCCTTGGTTGAAATCTATAAATGATCCGCAATACAGTATACTTGTAAATTAATGTTCTGTTTTTTACAAAGTTTGGAAAGAGGCTTTTTGCCTGCATGTCTGTTGAGTCAAACGCACAAACAGCCAAAAATTTACCACTCAAAAACCCCTGTTTTGAGCAGATAGCAGCCTTGATTGAGACCTTTCCCGAACATCCTTTCGAGACCCTGGTTTTAACCACAGCGGATCTCGAGCGGTTTAACTGTTCTCAATGTGGCGTCTGTTGTGCCTTACCTTGGCGTATTCACCTCAGCCAACGTTATTACGAGCGCTGGTATACTCATTTTCACAACGACCCTTCAGGTCGCTTTCAACGTCCCTTTACCAAATTGGAAGAGACCACAGCCAGTAATTTTGCAGATATGCGGCGGCAGGACAACAGCAATCGCTGTATTTTTTTAGAGCCGGATAACCGCTGCTACATCCATGCCAATTACGGCGAAGAAGCCCTGCCCGATGTTTGTAAGCGCTATCCCCGTGTCAAATTGCGTCATGACAACCGCTATGGCAGTGATTATTTGCTCGGCAGTTGTCAGACGGCTCCCAGTCTCTTAGCGGGTGATGGCTTGGTTTATTATTATTTTGAGCCTCAGCCTCACCACGAGCGTTCGCTGCCTTTGCATTTGCCCGAGCAATATTATGCGGGAGAATTGGGCAAAGCTCAAAATTATCTTTGGGTGGCTTTGATGCTGGATGTTGTGCAATTGGCGATCAATACCCCTTTGCAGCGCTACGCCTCTCTGCACTACAGCTTGGAATATCTCTGCTTGCAAGACGACCTCTCAGCCCTCAGCTCCCAACACCTACAATGGCTCTACCGCGAGCAAATTCGGCGTTCAAGTGAATTGAGTTTGGCAGCGGCTCCCCTTGCTGAACAAAAAAAGGCACTTGAATGGTTTTTTCAATTATTAGAACCTTCTTTTCTGCCCCTGCTCGACCATGCCCGCAAAATTTATCACGGCCAGAGTCCCTGGCCCAGTTTTGATCAAAGCGAACGGGAAAGTTTAAATGCATTTTTAGAGCAGTATTTAATTCGCAAGCTGATTGCGATGCCGTATAAAAATCCGTTTTACGAATCTATTTCTTTTGCTCAAAAATATTTTCTGCTCAGTTTACATCTCTTGATGATTCAAATGATGGCCCATTATTACCGTTCACGCACACAGCTGCCTTTAAATCTCAAACATCTCAGCCAGGCTGTCAATCTGGTCGAGGGCCGCTATTCTCAACGGCGTGACTGGGTGGAGCAGCAGGGAATTACCCAATTGAGCAGCGAAGACAGTTTGGCCCTGATGCAAACCGCTTTGTCCCTCAATTTGGGCCTGATGCAAGCGCTGTAATAGACCTGTGACTAGCCTGAATTTCAGTTTCAAAAGACTCAAGTCACTGCTTGTGTGTTCTTTTGGAGGCTTGGCGTTTTACACCCTCTCAGCGCCAAGTCTGGCTCAAACACCTCCCCCAGGTTTAAATCTGCAGAACCGGGCCAAGCTGCAAAAACAGACCCAAACCCAGAGCTACAGCTTTGTTGTCGCTGGTGACAACCGCGATGGGGATGCTATTTTGCTGCAGATTTTCAAACGGGCTCAGTTCTTTCAGCCCCGTTTTATGTTACACAGTGGCGATTTTGTGCCCGAGGGCCGCAAACAGGAGTACCTGAACTTTTTAAAATTGCTCAAGCAGGCCCCTTTTCCGGTTTTGCCTGCAATTGGCAATCACGAGATTTACAACCAGGGGCGGCGCTGGTACACGGCTTTTTTTGGCCCCAGCGACTTTGTGATGGACTACGGCCCCGACCGCTTTGTCTGGCTCGACAATGCCGACAAACGATTGAGCCAGGCCCAGCTTAATTGGTTGAATCAGGTGCTCTCGGTCAAAAAGCGTTATAAATTTCTGATCATGCATCACCCGCCCCAGAATATCTTCTGGTTTTATGCCTTTAACGAGGGATCTGAGGCCCTGATCAAAATTGTCGAAAAACACAAAGTCAATTACGTCTTTATGGGCCATATCCATATCTACGACAAAATGGAGAGCGAAGGCGTGAAATGGGTGATCAGTGGCGGCGCGGGGGCACCGCTCTACCGCATGCCGCTCTATTTTTCGGCCGAAGGCGGGGCCTATCCGCATTTTTTAGTCCTGCAGGTGGGCCCCAAAGGCATCAAAGAAAAGCTGATTCGTTTGGACAAGTGAGAGCAAGATCAACCTGACTGGCGCAGGTTATCTTGCTTGCAGAGCTGGCAGAGTAGGTAGACAGTCAAACACAATTGCTGACTGAGGCCAGTGGGTCTGCGGGCAAGCATTAGCAGCACAAAAAAAAGCCCCAGACACATTTCTGGGGCCGGGCAATCACAAACAACGAGTCGGGAATCAAGCCTTAAGCCTGAGCTTTTAGGGATTCAGCCTCTGAATCCGGGTGTATTTCTCAACCAAATTGACCATCAAATCGTTGAGTTTTTCGACCTTGTGGGCCCCAATCGTGGGTTCAATATGCCCTTGGGCCGTACCCACACCGCTGTCGTCGGTCAAGAAGACGTATTCGCCGCCGGTCGAAATAGCCAGCATGCGCATGAGAAATTCGGTCTCTTTGTCTACGCCACTGGAGGCAATCGGAATAATCCGAATGCCCTGACGGGTTGCGCTTTTAAGCAATTCTTTGAGTTGGCGCAGATTGCTCTCCGTGCGATGTGGCGGAGCGTCGAGCACCAGAAAAAGCAGGCGGGCGCGAGCGGCGCTGCTCCATGGGTGTTGATTGATCGCATCGTCCAAAGCCGAATTGACGGCTTCGGGAGAATCCCCGCCGCCCCCGGCACGCTGGGCCTGTAATTGGCTCTGAACAAGGTTAAAGTCTGAGCTGAAGGGGAAGGGTTTGACCACGTATTCATCACCCTGATCGCGGTAAAAATTGGTGCTCACGCGCAGATCGAGCTGTGTCTGATTGTTTTTGACCCGCTCCAAAACATTTTTGAGTTCGATTTTGAGGTATTCCAATTCATCCCCCATCGAGCCTGTGGTGTCGATGCTGAGCAGGATATCCACCTGATTGGGAGCGATTTGCGGCTCCGCTTCGCGGTTGAGGGTATAGGCCCGGAACTGTCCCTGCTGGCTTTGAACGGTTTCCAATTTCAGTCCCATCTCAGGCACTTCGACTTGGTAATTCCCACTGCGGCCCTCACTGCGACTTTTGCCATCGAGATTGATGAAAAAATCTGCCGCTCCGGCTTGATTGGTGCGGGCCTCGGCGAGCAGATTGCCCTGGCCATCTTTGAGTTGCACTGGCTGATCGACCCAGGGCTGGCCCCCCTGGCGCAAGAGCACGGGGACCCGCTGGGTGGGAAAGAGCTGCCAATGGGCCAATTTTTCTTGCCACTCCGCTTTGCGGGTGAGATTCAGCCAAAAGTCCCAGTGCTCAAGATCGCTCCATGTGCCGGCGGTGAGCAAACCCGCACGGGCCTGAAGCGCATCGGGAGGGGGTGAAGGTTGGATCGAAGCGACAGAGGAGGGGGTCGCGATCGGGCTTGGAATCGGGCTCGGAAGTGGGCTGCTGAGGGAGAGTGCCGCTTCGGGTAGGCCTGTGGCTGCTGGCATGGGTTCTGAGTCCATTGCTGCAGAAGGAGCTGCAGAAGGAGCCGCAGTGGCCGCTGCTGTTGCGCTGGCCATCGGCATGGGCCGAATGGCACTGTCGCCCATGCTGTACCTGTGGCTGGAATTACCTGAAAGACTTTGCGGGGCCATCGAAGAGCTGGGAGAGGGGCCACAGGCGGTTAGCAGTGAAGTGCTGAGTAAACTTAAGAGCAAAAGCGATGCCGATTTTTTTGACATGGGTTGAAGTCCTTTAAAATTGATTACCTTTTTATAATAAATTATATTTACTGATTTGTAAATATAATTTTCAAAAATAAAAACAAAGGCAAAGGATCTGCCTCAAAGGGTTTCAGGGTCAAGAAAATTCAGTGCTGGAAGCCAAGAGATGTTCGTTGAGTGTTAATTTGGTTTAGATTTAACAGCATGTTAACCTCAATTTAAGTTTAGGGACGTCAGATCCAATTTCTGGAGGTCTATAAACTAATCAAGAAAAGTTAATTGTAGGGAGTCCGAAATCATGATGAACAAAATTATTGCACTGTTAAAAGAAGAAGAAGGCCAAAGCATGGTTGAGTACGGTATTATCCTCGCGCTGATCGCCGTGGTTGCTATCGGTACTGTACAGGCCATCGGTCAAAAGCTGCACAGCAGCGACGGCAGCGGCGCATTGGACAAAGTCAACGCTGAACTCGGACGTGTGTCCGGTGGTTCCAGCGGCGGCTCCACCAACTAAGCAGCCCTTAAAAATTATTTGTAACAGCCCGGCACTCACGCCGGGCTGCTGCTTTTTGAGCTGACTGTTACAATACATCTCAGGACAAACAAGATGTTAAACCCAAAATGTTGAACGAAATCCCCCCCACTTATTACGCCGTACTGCTGATCGGCATTATCGCCACCGTGACCGACTTCTGGAAGCGCAAAATCTACAATTGGCTGACCCTGCCCGCGATTGCCGTGGGGCTGGGGCTGAATGCCTGGGCCAAAGGTCTTTCGGGTTTGGGAGATGGCTTGCTGGGGCTTTTGCTCGGCGGCGGGGTCTTTCTGATTTTGGGCCTGCTGGGCATGATGCGTGGCGGGGATATTAAATTGGCGGCGGCAATGGGCGCTTTAATTGGCTGGAAGCTGATGATCACCGCTCTCTATTATTCAGCCCTGATTGGCGGGGCCTTTGGTTTGATCTGGGCCGCTTTACATGGCACACTCTGGCCGACCCTCAAACGGGTTGGCCGGGCACTCTACGCTGCCGCTGCCCCTGGTATGAAACCCGAAGTTGAGCTGGCCCAGAGCGAAACCGAACCCATGCCGTATGGCGTGGCGATTTCTTGGGGCGCGATAGTCACCCTTTTTGGCCTGCCGCCGGTCTATTAGCGATGAAACGTTTAAACAGAAACAAACGGCACCAGCGCGGCCAAGCCATGGTCGAGTTTGCCATTGTGCTGCCAATTTTGATTGTGCTGACCCTCGGTGGGATTTATTTGACCCTCTCTTATTTGCACAAATTGCGCATGAATGGCCTGGCTTTTATGTCGGCACGGGTGGCCGCCGTGCGCAGCGAGGGCTACGATGCAGCTGGATTTGTCAAAGAGCGCTACAAACGCAGCAGTGGCCAAAACTGGGTCGATCAAATCACCAGCCCCAATACCCTGCCTGCCAGCGGTCAGGTCACGGTGGTCATGCAAAAACAGACCGAACGCCTCGATTTGCTTGCCAATGCCATTGATATTCTCAGTGGCGGCGGCAGTTCAGATCCGGTGCAGCTCACCGCCCGCGCCACAATGCCACGAGAATACTGGACCTATAACGGCGAAGCCCGCCCGCGCACCCGCACGATTGTCGATTACCGCTATGGCAGTATTGGCCCCTTGCCCTGGCTCGATTTGCTCGATGCCCTGCCCGACGCCATTTTTGATGCCAAACAGATGGCCGACTCACCTGGGAACAGCAACAATGAAGCGTTGGGATTGGCTCCCCCCAATACCAATCTGATCAATTTTTACAATGCCCGTGGCTGGTCGCGCATGGACTATCTCGAAAA
Source organism: Candidatus Sericytochromatia bacterium (assembly GCA_044356335.1). Classification (GTDB taxonomy): domain Bacteria; phylum Cyanobacteriota; class Sericytochromatia; order UBA7694; family UBA7694. Next base: position 27,027 of record JBIKWL010000048.1, on the reverse strand, counting down.
CACTGAAAAAGAAAACGGCCAATTTGAAAATATGCGTCTGGTGGGCACCTATTTTAAAGCGATCGAAAATGGCGCCAGCTTGGCAGGCTATTTGCTGCAATTTTCGGGGATTGGCGCTGCTCTGCAAGAGGTCATGGGCACGGTTACCGAAACCCTGAGTGTGACGGTCGAAACCACCATGGGCAAGGTCTCCAGCACCCTCGACACCCAAACCCGCGCCAGCATGCAGACCCTGCCTGGAGAACTGGCTCAATGAGAAAGCTCAAATCCCAACGCGGCCAGGCCATTCCCTATGTGGCTTTTTTAATCCTGATTTTAAGTGCCGCCGCACTGGTCATTTTTGATATCGGGCGCATGGTCAATGCGCGGATTCAGGCCCAAAATGCCGCTGATGCTGCCGCCTTGGCCGCCGTCTCGGTCAAGGTTTCGAAACACCATGTCGATACCCTGATGCGCGCGGCGATGTCCCAAGAGGCCATGATTGCCCAGGCTGAGATCCGCGCCGCACAAGCTGTGGCCCTGCGTGCCTTTCTCAAGGGCAGCAGTGTTGTCGTGGCTCCCCCGATTGTCGATCCCGAGAATCCGGCCCCCAACCCTCTGCAGGGCCAATTCAAAGAACTCGGCGATCGCTACCGGGCCCACACCAATTTGGCCTACAAACACGCGGTCAAATTGCACCGCGAGCGCTTGGCCTTGCAGGCCTGGTATAAATGGCTGGAACGCAACGGGCGCAAAGCAACGGCTGAAGCCGCCCGGATTGGCTATGCTGTCAACTTACAGGGCTACGACAATCTCAGCGACGATGCCCTGCGTGAAAACCTCGAAAACGAGCTGGACAAAATCGGGGATTTGCCCGAGAATCAAAGTCTGCCAGCCATAGAGGGCTTTATTTATGCCGAAGATGCTGCCAGCAGCAATGGCACCTTTGGCAAGAGCTTTCTCGAACTCAAAACCCGCACTGTTTCCAGCCAAGCAGGCACGGCCCTGCTCAAATACCTCAAACAATACGAATTGCGCACCCTGGCTGCTGCCCAATTGATGCGTCAGCCCGGCAGCACCCCGATCAGCCCGCTCTCGTTTTTGGCCATGAACTGGTATTCCCCACGCCTGATGGCCATCGAAGACAATCCCAACGAGGTGGGCCACTGATGCAACGGTTTAAGCAACAGCGCGAAAAGGGCCAGGCCCTGGTTGAATTGGCAATTGTCTTTCCCCTGCTGCTGGTCTTGATGCTGGCGGTGGGCTATTTTGGCCATGCGGTCAGCTCTCAGCAAAATCTCAATACCGCTGCGCGCTCAGCGGCCCGCCAAATGGCGATCGACAGCACCTCCAGTGCTGCGCGGCGCACCCTGGGTTCTTACAGCCCCGAGTCTGAGACCTTTTTGGAGTTGGCCAGCAAAGATCTCCAGAGCCTGCTGCGCAAAAACCAATTGTTGGTGCGTGAAAAAACCTTTATGGGCCACGATTATAACCAGGTTTTTGGCCTCGATGGGCAATTTGAGCGCTTAAGTGAGCAGCGATTTTTTTATTCCCTGCGTGAAACCGTCGATGGCACCAGTTCGGCTTATAACAGCCCCAGCCCCAAAGATCGCAATGGCAAAACCCCCGAAAATCTGCGTTCGCTCGAAATGGGGATTGGCGCGCTGTATTATGGGGGCACCCTGCAATACCGCTTGGACGAACTCAACCCGATCTCTCGGGTGATCTTTCAGCTCGACAGCGATCCCACGATCCGAATTGGGGCCACAGCCCTGATGCCTGCAGAGTTGCCCCTGCGCGGTGGCAGCTACGGTCTGCTCAATCTCAATCCCTGGATTGGCAAATTGGTGGGTGAAGATGTCAGAAGCAGTCCTGATTATCCCGATTTAATTGGGCCCGAGAGTTAAAATAAAGAGCTAAAACAGACCATACAGCACAAATGGGCTCCAGAAATAGGGGTGTTGGTGGTTCTTTCCGTATTTCCCAGCCAGAAATTCCCGTTTAGTCGCGTTTAGGGCCTGAGAATAACCCGAACCAAGTTTGGCATAAAAAGCAGGCATAAATTGGGCTGTGCCCGTGTCGCTGATTTGCCAAAGTGAGACCGAAACGCGGTTGGCACCCGCTTGCAAAAAGGCCTGGGTCAAACCCACCACGCCTTCCCCTCTGAAAATTTTGCCCAGTCCTGTTTCGCAGGCTGAAAGATTGACAAAATCTGCTTTGAGCTTGAGTTTGGCAATTTCGGGTCGGCGCAGATAATTGTCTTCGCTTTGGGGTTCGCTTGTCTGCGAAAGCACCAGTGCTGAGAGTTCGGGGATTTCTGGCACGGTCAGACCATGGACCGCCCAATGCAAAATTTTGTATTCACTTAAGTTATCTGCTTCTGAGCGCGCTTTGATCTCTGCTTCTGAGACCTCTGTGCCCTGCAGCAATTCTGTGCCTGGCACCAAGGTCTGAATCGCTTCGATCTCAGTCAAACTGCCAGGCAAGGGCTGCCAAGCAGGGGCATAAAGGGCCCCATAAATTTCACGCATGGGGGCTTCGGGCGCGCTCCATAATTGGCGCTTGAGATTGAGCCATTCAGCCGGGCTCTCAATCGGCTCGCTGGCATAACTCACGGGCTGATACTCTGCCGCACCCATGGCCAAAAGAGGCTTGCGCTCGGGGCTGTATTCGCGCTGAAGCAGATGATAGAGCACATCAAAAGATTGAATATACTGAATATCCATTTGTTCAACCAAATAGCGCCCCTGGGCATCCCGCAGGGTTTCAAACGGTACCAGACCCAAGACGCCATCGGGAATCACCAAAAGGCGTTTGGCGTCTTTGATAAACGCCGCTTGGGGCTGAATCAAAAGCAGGTAGAGCAAATGCCCGAGCTCGTGAACCGTGTTTAAATCTGACTGGGGATTGCTGAGCAATTGGCGATAGACCTGACAGAGCCGGGAAAAATCGGGCAGATTGCCTGTGTTTAAACGCAGCGAAGTGGCATATTTTTGGTAGATCGGCTGTTTTGCCAGCAGGGCGTTTAAATCGCTGAGCTGGGTGTGAAACCCCGCACGTTGAAAACCAAATTGAATCAAATGCTGATCCGCGGTTTGCACAAAACTCAGCGCAGCGGTTTGAGGCGGCAAATAATTGCGCACATCCCAGTTTGAGAGGCTGTTTTCCAGGCTGTCATCGACCGTCATGGTGTTGCTCCAGCCTTTGAGATCTTCCAAAAAGATCGCCGCTTTGCTGGCTTCTAAATAATTAAATGCACTTTGAAGGTGTTTGCGTTTGAAAAAATCATCCGGCTCGGTTTCGCGCAGTCTCAAATGGGCCTCTATCAAGGCATGGTAAGTGGGTATCATTTTTTCGCTGGCTTCACGTTGCACGTCGGGATCGGCTTTATTGGCATTTTTGAGACCTGCTAAAGCTGCTTCCAGCACCGGAATGGCCTCAACCGTCTGGCCATGGGCCAGCAATGCCTGGCCCAGTCCGGCAGAATACTCACCCAAGAACTTATTCTGGGACACCGTTTTTGCCAAGTTAAGCACCGTTTGATAGCCTGCAAGCGCATCAGCCAATCGCCCTTGTCTGTGCCAAATTTGGGCCTGGCCAAACAGGGCCTGGGCTTCGTAATAGGCCGTGGGCAAAGCCTGAAAGCCCGCGCGAGCGGCGCTAAACTGATTCAGTGCTGAGGTCTGATCCCCGAGCTGTAAAAAAATCTGGGCCAAGCTCAATTGGCTTTTGGCTTTGAGAAACGCATCCTGTTGCACAGCCAAGGCCTGTTCCGCTTTGACTAAAAGGGCTTGGGTGGCTTTGGTTTGATTCAGGGCTGCATGGCATTGAGCGCTCAAAAGCAATAATTCAGACAATGCTGGGCTTTTGAGTTCTTCAGCCAGTTTGAGGGCTTCCAGAAAAAAGACCAGGGCCTGATCCGCTTTGCCCAGCCGCAGATAACCCTCCCCTTTGAGTTGCAGGGCCCCCATGATTTCCTCACTGGCCATTGCCATTTTGGCGGTATTGAGGGCCATCTCAGCGTAGATCTGCTGAGAGGCATCCCCGCCCAACATGTAAAGTCGTCCCATCGTTAAAAACGTCCGGGCCAAAAAGGCCTGATTATTAGTGTGTTCGGCAGCCCCGCTGGCCTGAGAGGCCCATTGAAAGCCCGCTTCAAAATCCCCTTGCATGACCGAAATTTCAGCGATTTTCAAAATGACCAAACTGAGCAGATTGCCCACGGATTTTTTCTCGGCCCTGCGCTTTTCAAGCTGTGTTTTCAGGGTCTTTAATTGGGTCAGCGCAAGGGCATAATCCCCCGTTTGTAGGGCCTTTTCAATCGCATTCAGCGAAGGCTTTGCCTGTTTTGCAACTTCAGTTTGGGTCTCTAGCTCAGCCAATTTGCGGTAATTGAGGGCAATTTGGTTTTTGACCACACTGCGATCAGATTCACTTAAGGGGCTGCTGGGCTCTGACAGCGCCAGAATTAACACGCTATTGGCAGACATCGGACCCGCTTGACGCTGCAGAGATTCCGCGTATTCAAGCAGTGCCTGCAGAGGCAATTTGCGTGGATCTGCTTTGGCTTGGGCCATTTGCCAAGCCTGAGTAGGTGATTCCAAAACCGGCAAAGACCCCGCCAGCGCGGGAAAAGAGAGCATTGCGCCAGGGCCGCTCAATCCCAGCACAGAGAGAGTGAGTAGAGAAAAACGAAGGTATTTTGACATGTGTTTTAAATTTTAGGTGAGACCGAGCAGACTGTCCAGTTTCTGATACCGCGACTGGGTTCATCCAGGTTATACTGGTGATCAGCGATACATAAGAATTTCAAGGAAGTGCAGAATATGGATCTCAATCGCAAACTCTGGTCAATGTTTTTCACGGGTCTGGGAGTTGGTCTGGGACTGGGTCTGGGTCTGGGTCTTTTACAAGCCCCCGACAGTGGCGAACGCACCCGGCGCAAATTCCAGAAAAAAGCCGAACGCATCAAAGACACCATGGGTGATCAGCTGCGCCATTTTAATTCCCGCAATTAAAACAGGTGGAAAATGATCTTAAAGGCGCATTTTCCCTGAGTTCGAGGGGTCTGTGTTAAGATGATCGGTATCTTGCCTGAGAGCACCATCCAATAGACATGGATTCCGAGAAAAAATACCCAGCCCCCCTGCCCCCTGGCATGCAAAAACAGAGTTCGCAACGCAAGAAGCCCTCTCCCCTTTTGCCCCAGAAAGCCCCCCGCAAAGAACCTTTGGACGGGGCGGCTGTTTTTTGGGGCATTTTGCGTTGGACTTTTCGCCTGATCATGTTACCGCTGCTTTTGGGGGCAACCACCCTGGGCGGGGCGTATACAGGCATGGCCCTGCGCTTTTCCCAATTGCCCAAGGTCGATGCCCTGCAATATTACGCGCCGATCGAAACCACCGAAATCTACGACGACAAAAAACGCCTGATGATGAAGCTCTTTGGCGAAGAAAACCGGCGTGTCATTGCCTTGAATCAGGTGCCTGACAAAGTTCAGCGCGCGATTATATCTGCCGAAGACAGCCGTTTCTTTGAACACAAAGGCATTGATTGGTGGGGCATGGCCCGCGCCTTCAAGCAGAATTTTGAGCGCAAGGCCGCCATTCAAGGGGGCAGTTCAATCACCCAGCAGATTGTCAAAAACACTTTTTTGACCCCCGAACGTACGCCTCAGCGCAAATTGGCAGAAGCCTGGCTGGCTGTTGAGGTCGAAAAGACCTTTTCCAAATACCAGATTCTCGAACTCTATCTCAACCAGATCTACTGGGGCCACAATGCCTATGGGATCGAAGCCGCAGCCATGACCTATTTTGGCAAACCTGCGGCCAAATTAAATATCTCAGAAGGGGCCATGCTGGCTGGGATTTTGACGGGCCCCGAAATCTACTCGCCCTACCGCAACCGCAAGGGGGCAGAACACCGCATGCGCCTGACCCTTGACCGGATGCGTGAACTGGGCCATATTTCCCCAGTGGAATACGAACAGGCCCTCAAAAACAAGCCCAAATTGGCGGGCCTCAAAGCGGGCAGCATGAAATACCCCTATTTCACCAGTTATGTGCTGGCCCTGCTCAAACAAAACTACGCCGACAGCAAATCCTACCGCCAGGGCCTGCGCATTTACACCACAATCAACTCCCAATGGCAGGAACAGGCTGAAAAAGCGCTTAAAGAACATATTTCCCAGCTCAAGAGCCTCAATGTCGAACAGGCTGCTTTGGTGGGGATTGATCCCCAAACCGGCTTTGTCAAAGCCATGGTCGGTGGTCGCAATTATACCGAAAGCCAGTTCAACCGCGCCTGGCAGGCCCAGCGCCAACCGGGGTCTTCGTTTAAGCCCTTTGTCTATCTCACAGCGTTTGCGCGCGGATATTCCCCCGGCCATGTTGAAATCGATGAGCCGATCCAGTATCGCTTTGGCAACTATATCTGGAAACCCAAAAATTACGGCGGTGGCTTCAGCGGCGCCATGACTTTGCAGCGGGCCTTGGAGACTTCTGTGAATATCATTGCCGTCAAACTTGGCGACAAAGTCGGCAATGGCAATGTGATCGAAACCGCCCACCGCCTGGGCATTCGCTCCTCGATGCGCAATGTGCTCTCGCTGCCTTTGGGGGCCAGTGAGGTTAACCCGCTGGAAATGGCCAATGCCTATAGCACCATTGCCCGCGGCGGGCGCTATCTCGAACCCACCCCGATCCTGCGCATCGAAGATCGCTATGGCAATGTGCTCGAAGACAATGCCCAGCGCCAAGCTGAGCCGGTATTTAGCCCCGAGGCCAGCTATCAATTGATCAAGGTGATGAAAGGCGTGATTTTGCGCGGTACGGCTCCTGCGGCCAATATTGGCCGACCTGTGGCGGGCAAAACAGGCACCACCAGCGACCACCGCGATGCCTGGTTTGTGGGCTTTACCCCGCAATTGTGTACTGCCGTTTGGATCGGCAATGATACCCCTACCCGCATGTATGGTGGTGCAACGGGGGGTACCATGGCGGCCACACTTTGGGCGCGTTTTATGCGCTCGGCCCACAAAGGGCTGCCGATCAAAGACTTTGAAGGGGCAGCCAAAGGTTATCCTGCTCTGGTGGCGCGGGTGGTCGAAAAGAAGGTTGTGGAAGAGGGTGGCGAAAATACCGAGCGTTATGAACGTTTGAATGCCAGTAAGTATGACAAAAAATCTCCAAATACCCTGGATATGGATGACCTGCCTGTTTCACTGGACGAAATGGTGCCGGTTTCCGGCGCGCCTGCGCGCGATTCGCAGAGCGGGGGGCCGGCAGGCAGCACAGCCAATATGGACCTGAGTCAGCTCGATCCGGGAGGCCAACCCGGTCAAAACAAACCTCTGATTGAACCCCCTCCATCGCGGGCCCCGACCAGCAAAAAAAACAGCCAGGTGATCAACGAACTCGATCAATTGATCAAAGAGCTGGAACAAATGGAGCCCCCGCCTGCTGCACCTGAATAAAGCCCGTCTCAATCGGGTGCGGTGGTACTCAGTTCATAAATCAGACCCAAAAACTTGAAAAACAGGCCAAAAATAAACAGGGCTGCTGAGACCGGTGCCAAATAAACCAGGTATTGCTCCCCCTCTTTGACCTTGGCCTGGGCAATTTCGAAGGGGGTGACAGGAGAGGGAGCGGGGGTCGGTGCGTGGGTGGGCAATGTCAGTGTGGGTTGGTCAAAGCTGGGTACGGGCTCCAGAATCAGGCCGTCGGCACAGCCCACCAAAACAAAACACAGCAAAAGCAGCAAAATTCCCCTATAAAGCAAAATTTGCCGCAACCAAAAATCAAAACAAAGTTTCAAGATAAAGCGCTCTCCTGCACTATCTTAACCGCCAGACTCAAAAAAGAGAATCAGTTGTGCTAGGATGTAGCATAACAATTCCAATCCGTGCAGGAGATTTGTCTATGAGTGGGGTTCACCTGCCTGAACCTTTGCTCCAGGCTCTGCAAACCAAAGCAGAGGGCCTGGGCCTGGAACTGATCGATTATTTGAATATGCTCCAGACCACTTTGGAGCTGTTTCAGCCTGAAAATACACCTGCGGTTGAGCCCTTTACCGAAAATGCCTTTATCCTGGCTTTGACTGAAACGCTTGCAGCCCAGGCCTTCTTTTTAAAGCATGAAACATTGGGGGATTGAGACATTTGCGCTATTTGACTTTGCCTGAACTCTTATCTGTCAATTGGCATGTGGCCTCAGAGCGAAAAGGACCCTTTGGTTTGCTCTCGCGCTCTGGCTTGGAAGAGGCTTTGGCCCGCCCCCAAACCCGGATCGATGATTATGAACCTTTTGCCACCTTGTCTGAAAAAGCGGCAGTTCTGATGGACAGCTTGATGAAAAACCGTCCTTTTTTATCGGGCAATGTGCTCACCGCTCTTTTGGCGGCAGATCTCATGCTGCGTTTAAACGGGATGGTATTTCAAACCCTGGAAGAAGATCTAGAACAGGTTCAGTCGATTTCACTTTTGCAAATGACCATTCCCCAGATCGCTGACTGGATTCAGTTGCGTTCGCACTCGCAGGCCTAATATGACCTGTAGTATACTTGAATTCAGGCTGATCATTCGGACAGGCGCACGGACAGGCGGACAAAGAGTTGTGAGAAGAGTATGACAACAACGGCAACAAGTCGGATTGGGTTTGGTGGCAGTGGCTTTGGCCCTGAGTATATTTCCAAACGCAAACGCAGCGTTGAACAACACGATGACCGACAGGGCTCAAGTACCGATCAGGGGCTGGGCAAACGCAGTCCCCAAGAGGAATTTGAAGTCTTTCTGTTTACCGTCAAAGATCCTGTGCGTTCGGCTTTGAGCCAATTGATGCAGGTTTTGCGCTCAGCAGTGATCGACAATCCTGGCTCACGCGAGGATTCGCTTGAAATTGTTTCGGGCCCGCTGGGTTATACATCGATGAAAGCTGTCCGCCCTGTGGCTTTTGTTCCCACCCGCTCCGTCTTTAAACCCGTACTGCGCTAGAGGCGTGAGTGCTAGAAAAACGTGTTAAAACGCTTTGAAAATCGCCCTGATTGAAGCTCCCACCAGCCAGTCTCTCAACGCCTTTCGCTGGGAAGATGTCTATTTCCCTGAAACACCTTTTCCGATTTGTGATTACCTCAATGACAAACAAAATGAATTGCGGGTCTGGGATTTAGAATCTGATGCGCCCACCGATGGCAAAAAGCTGATTCAAGAGCTGCAGAGTTTTCAGCCTGTGGTCATCGGCATTAACGACCGCCAAACCACCCATGGACTGGTGATGGAGCGCCTGATCAAGCAGATGTTTCCCCGCGCCTTGGTCTTTTTCAGTCCCACTCAAATGACCCCCCAAGAATTGCTCGACAAAGCCAATCTCAACGCTTTCAGCTTGCGCCACCGCACCAAACCGATGGCGGGCAAAGTGCGCCTGCGCCGCACCTGGGAAGACGATGAACTCTTTGCGGTGCTACCCGCCGCTTTGCAACCCCAAGCCTATGCTTTAGAAGCAGAGTTTTCGCAAAAATACAGCTTACACGACTGGAAACAATACCTGCCCGATAGCGCTTATCGCCGCAATTTGTATATGCTCGAAATTCTCGAAGAGAGTCTGCCAGCCCATTTGCCTCTCTGGGAACAGCGCATCTTGCGGATTCTCGATGTGGGGGCCGGAGACTGGTGTTATGCCCCTGCGATTTACCAATTTTTTCGCTATGCCCACAGCGAAGTGCCGCGCAAAGTCTATTTAACCGGCGTGGAACTCGACCCCTATCGGATTGATGATGAGGGGTATAGCCGCGTGGATTATGCACTCTCGTATATCGACCCGGTGGCCTCGCAATGCCGCTATCTGATTCAAGATATTGGCGATTATGCGCCCGAATTGCCCTACCACGCCATTTTGCAGTTTTTGCCCTTGGTGCTGGAAGCTGCTCATCTCTTTTGGGGGCTGCCGTTGAAGTATTACCATCCCCAACAATCCCTGCACCATTTACTCGAACTGCTCACCTCTGAAGGTGCCATGTTGGTGGCCAACGAAATTCCCGCTGAATTTGAGCGCCAATTGCAATTGTGGCAATCCGAAGGCCAAACGCCTTTTCTGGAAGGGGCTTTTTATTCGCGTTTTCGTCAGGCCCTGACTGGGTTTGTCTCCTCCATCGCCAAGGCCCCATGAAACCTTTTTAAAAGATGTGCGTCTTAAAGTTCATGCATCTGGATTTAAGCAAAAACAGATGGCCCTTTTGAACCTTTGAAAAAATTTGTTACCCTGAATCAAGAACAACGAATGAACGAAAGAAGGATCCCTCCATGGTTCTGAAAAACACCCTGTCCAAAGTCACATTGCTCTCTTCCGCTGTCGCTCTGCTTGCTCTGGCTGCTTGCGGCCCTGCTCCCGTTACCCCAGGTCAGCCCACCACCGGCAAATTAAACGCCGTCTCCGTGAGCGAACTTTCCAAAGGTGGCACCGACTCTAAAACCAGCGTCTACCTCTCATGGGAAGGCATTTCCTCTGGCGCTACCACAATTAAATTTTTCCGCCGTGAAGCAAACCAGAGTTCCGATCAGGTTACCAATATCACGACCCTCGACAACAACGGTAAAACCACTTTTACTGACGAAGATCCCAGCCTGACTGCCGGAAAAACCTATGTCTACAATCTGCGTGGCGATAATTCAAATGCAGTTCCTGTGGTGCGTGCCGAAAGCAAAGCCCTGGAAGTGATTTCTGCCAACGATATCAATGCCTTTAAACTGCTCAAACCGGCCCAGAACGACTCTATCCTTAAAGATCCCTTGGGTCAAGGCGTGGAGTTTGAATGGGAAGATGCAGGCACCTTCCTCTACCATGTTCAGGTCTCCGATCTCGGTGGTACCGTGCTTTGGGGTGCGATCACCAAAAATACCAAAATCTCTTACGGCACCCGCTCCGGTTCCGATAAATTGGGTGGTGTGAACACCGCTCAAGATCCCAAACTGGTGGTCCCCTTGGCCCTCACCAATCGCCTCAAAATTACCAGCACAGCGCCCAACAGCGGCCGCAATGAGTTGCCCTTTAAAGGGATTGGAACCAACACCCAGTACCGGATTCAGGTCAGCGCCATTCGTACCATGCCCAATACCGGCGACTTGGCTGGTGCCAGCGCGATTGCCATGCGTCCCGCTGAAGAAATCCGCTTTATTGCTCAATAAAACCGTTTGGCAGGTCTGACCTGTCAACAAAAGACCTTTAAAAGGACCGCTTTCGGGCGGTTCTTTTTTTGGTGTTATGATGAAGTAAACCTTTTTAAGCAACAGGTTAAACCACATGATACCCTTTGCCTATTTTGAACAAACGGGCCTGATTAAAGCCTATCCCAGCTTTCTCAAGCCTCAGGCCTGTGCCGATCTGATCAGGCTGATGCAAACTTGTCCCAGTGAGGCGGCAGTGGTCTTGCGCGAGCCTGTTGAGGGTCAAAAAATGCGCAGCACCCGCGATGTGCTTGTGCCTGCCGAAACCCAAGCTCACTTAACCAACCGATTGCTGGCCAGCTTGCCCGAACTCAATGGCCACTTTGGCTGCCAAGCTCAGAAAATTCAGCTCTTGCAGTTTTTGCGCTACCTGCCAGGGGATTATTTTTTGCCCCACCAGGATTGGTATGCCGACGATAAACCTGAAATTGTGCCTCGCCAAATCTCTTTTGTGCTGTTTTTGAACACCCCACCTGCTTATGCCGGGGGCGAACTGGTCTTTTATCTGCCCCACAAAGCCTTGGGGAAGTCGATTGGCATGGCGATTCAGCCCGAAACAGGTCTGTTGATCTGCTTTCCTCCCCAGACAGTTCACGAGGTGCGCAAAGTGCTCAGTGGAGAGCGTTTTACCGTGGCAGGCTGGTTTCACTGAGATTTCAAAGATTAAGGAAAGACTCAATTTTGTTTGTCTTTGCAATAAAAAGCTGGGCGGTTTTCTCCGTAAAGCAAAAAAAAAAATGGGCTGAGATCAGTCTTTGAGATTCTTTTGCAAAAGCGGATAAAAAGATCTGTTTTTAATTCCGAGTATCTTGTCTGCTTTTGTGTCAAATGGTAGCATGATGGTATACGTACAAAGTGACCAAGCGGGTATCCCATGAAAATTTCTGCCGTTGAAGAATATGGTTTGCGCTGTCTGCTCCAATTGGCGCGCAGTCAAGCCGACGAACTGCTTTCCGCTGAAGATATTGCCGCAAAAGAAGGCCTCTCGGTGGCTTATATCGAAAAAATTCTGGCTCAATTGCGTAAAGTCGGTCTGGTGCGCAGTGTGCGCGGCATGTACGGCGGTTATCAATTGGTGCGCTCACCCGAATTGATTACGGTGGGTGAGCTCGTGCGTGCAGTAGATGGCGATTTTTTTACGGATATTTGTCAGCATTTTTCCGGCAATCAACACGCCTGTATCCACAGCGGTGGTTGCAGCGTGCGCCCAGTTTGGCTGATGGTTGCCCGCCATCTCTATCGCATTTTGGATCACCTGACCCTGGCTGATCTGCTCAACGAAGAAGGCAATCTGGAAAAACAGCTTTTTTCAGATTTCCCCCTGCCTTTACAAATGGCCCGCTAAACAAGATTATGTTCAAACCCAATGAAGACCCAATGAGGACCCAACGAGGATAATATGCAAACCCAAATGACCCCAACCATCGAAATCCGCAATTTACACGCCAATGTGGGCGACAAACCCATTCTCAAAGGTGTCAATTTGACCGTCTACCCCGGTGAAATACACGCCCTGATGGGCCCCAATGGCTCTGGCAAAAGCACCCTCTCCCATGTGCTGATGGGGCATCCCAATTACACGATCACCCGTGGTGAGGTCTTTTTTAAAGGCCAAAATCTGCTGGAAATGTCCCCCGATGAGCGGGCCCGTGCCGGTATGTTTTTGGCTTTTCAGTACCCGATGGTGATTCCCGGGGTGAAGGTCTTTCAGTTCCTGCGCAATATGCTCAAGGCCCGCAAAGGCGGCGATGTCTCAGTCAAAGAGTTTCGTCAGGTCTTGCAAGAAAAAATGAAGCTTCTGAATATGCGTGAAGAATTTGTCAAACGCTACCTCAACGAAGGTTTTTCCGGCGGTGAAAAAAAACGCCACGAAATTCTCCAGATGGCGCTTTTGCAGCCCGATTTGGCCATTCTCGACGAAACCGACTCCGGGCTCGATATCGACGCCCTGAAAACGGTCTGTGAAGGCATCAATGCCGTTGCAGCCAGCCACAGCGCCATGGGGATTTTGATCATCACCCATTATCAGCGCATGTTGAACTATATCGAACCCCAGTTTATCCATATCCTGTTTGAAGGCCAAATCGTCAAATCGGGTGGCAAAGAGTTGGCTTTGGAACTGGAAGCCCACGGCTATGAACAGATTGAAAACGAATTCCGCGCGGCTTTGGCCGTTTAAGGAGCAAAAAAAATGGCAACACTTACCAATCAGGCCCTCGAAAATCCCGAAATTCTCAGCGGTAAAGACAAAACCCGCGCCGAGTTGGAGGATCTCAACAAAGATTATAAATACGGCTTTCACGATCCCGAAGACAAATATGTCTTTAAATCCGAAAAAGGCCTGACCGAAGACATCGTGCGCCGGATTTCGGCGATGAAAAACGAGCCCGAATGGATGCTCGACTTCCGCTTGCGCGGTCTGCGCCTGTTCAACGAAAAACCCATGCCGACCTGGGGCAATAGCGAATTGCTGAATGAAATCGACTTTGGCAATATCCACTACTATGTGCGCTCTTCAGAACGCTCAGAAAACAATTGGGACGAAGTGCCTGAGTATATTCGCGAAACCTTTGACCGCCTTGGCATTCCCGAAGCTGAGCAAAAGTTCTTGGCAGGCGTGACCGCTCAGTATGAGTCCGAAGTGGTTTACCACAGCGTGCGCGAAGACCTGGAAAAACAGGGTGTGCTGTTTATGGATATGGACACCGGCCTGCGTGAACATCCGGAGATTATCAAAAAATACCTGGGCACGATTATCCCCACGGGTGACAATAAATTTTCGGCCCTCAACTCTGCGGTCTGGAGCGGTGGCAGCTTTATTTATGTGCCCAAAGGTGTCAAAGTGGCCATCCCGCTGCAGGCCTATTTCCGCATCAATACCGAAAATATGGGCCAATTTGAGCGCACCTTGATCATTGCCGACGAAGACAGCTCTGTGCATTATATCGAAGGCTGCACGGCCCCGATTTACAGCACCGACTCGCTGCACTCAGCCGTGGTCGAGCTGATCGCCATGAAAGGCGCCAAAATCCGCTATACCACGATTCAGAACTGGTCAAACAATGTCTTCAACCTCGTGACCAAACGCGCAATTGCCCACGAAAACGCCACCGTTGAATGGGTCGACGGCAACCTCGGCTCCAAACTGACGATGAAATACCCCGCCGTGTGGCTCAAAGGTGAAGGCGCCAAAGGTGAGATTCTCTCAATTGCCTGGGCCGGCAAAGGCCAGCACCAAGACGCGGGCGCCAAGATTCTGCATTTGGCTCCCAATACCTCTTCGGTGATCACCTCAAAGTCGATCAGTAAAAACGGTGGCCGCACCACTTACCGTGGTCTGATCAAGGTTTTGCCCGGCTGTCACGGGGTCAAATCCAATGTGCGCTGTGACGCCCTGATGTTGGATGAACTCTCCCGTTCGGACACCTATCCCACCATGCAGATCGACGAAGATCAGGCCCAGATCAACCACGAGGCCACCGTCAGCAAAATCAGCGACGAACAGCTTTTTTATCTGATGAGCCGGGGCCTGACCGAAGACGACGCCCGTCTGATGATTGTGAATGGCTTTATCGAGGAGTTCACCAAAGAGCTGCCGATGGAATATTCAGTTGAGCTGAACAAGCTGATCCAGCTTGAAATGGAAGGGTCGATTGGATAAACACTATGTCAGAAACCACCTCCCCCGAAACCCGTTTGGCTCAAGATTTTCGCAGCCACTACCGCTCAGACTTTTTGCATCAACCCGCTGAACCCGAATGGGCCAGTGCGTTGCGCAGCCAAGCCTGGGATCACTACCAGAACCTGCCCGAACCCCTGCCTGTGCAGCGCACCCTGCGCCGCATTCCCTTGCTGGATGATGCCAGTTTAAACGCGGTGGTTGGCCAGTCTGTTGACTCGGCTTTTTACAGCAAGCGCCGCGCAAGCTGGGGCACACTGGCCGCCTGGGGTGAACTCAGCAATGCCCAAGAAATGACTGTCGTCTTGCCTGCTGAACTCAGCGAAAAAGGCCTGATCTTTTGCTCCTTGGCCGAAGCCCTGGCTAACCACAGCGACAAGATCAAGCCCCACCTGGACCGCATTTTGCCTTCAGATAAAAACCGCGAAGCAGCCTTAAATCTGGCCTATTGGCAGAATGGCTTCTTTGTCTATGTTCCCCGCAATTTGCAGATCGCCGAGCCGCTGTATTTGCTTCAAAGCCTGAACCAGGGCCAACAGGCCCTGTTTACCCGCTCTTTGATTGTGCTCGAACAGGGAGCCATGGCCGCAGTGGTCTGTGATTTTGCCGCTGAGAGCCAATCCGCAGCCAGCCTGAGCCATGACGTCTTGGAAATTGCCCTGGCAGATGCCTCAGAACTGAAATTGGTGCACTTGCAAAACTGGGGCCAGGAAGTTCATGCCCATAGCTATACCCAAACCCAATTGGGCCGCGATGCGCGCTTGACCCAGTTCAACCTCTCTTTGGGCGGGTCTTACCACTACGCCCAAAGCCAGACGCTGCTGCAAGACAAAGGCAGTGAGTCGCTGTTTTTGGGCCTGAATATTGGCGGCGGGCAACAGCATTTTCGCCAACAGACCCTGCAGGATCACCGCAGCCCCCACACCCAAAGTGATCTGGTCTATCACAGCGTCTTAAAAGACGAAGCTTATGCCTTTTTTAATGGCCTGATCTACGTCGATCCCCTGGCCCAAAAAAGTGAAAGTGGCCAGGTCAGTAAAAGCCTTTTGCTCAGCGACAAAGCCCGTGCTGATGCCATTCCCAACCTCGAAATTTTGGCTGACGACGTGCAATCTGGTCACGGTGCTGCGATTGGCTCGCTCGACCCTGAGCAGCGTTTTTACCTGATGAGCCGGGGCTTTGATCGCCAGACGGCAGACACCCTGCTGGTGGAAGGTTTTATGGAAGAAGTGCTGCTGCGCTTTCCCCATGAAGACCTGCAACGCCAAGTGGCCGCCCATCTCTCTCTGCATTTGCTGAGTGAAAGCGACGAGCGAAGCGAAGCATGATCGTAAAGGCTGAAGCCCCGGTGCAGCTGGATCTGGATGCGATCCGGGCAGATTTCCCGATTTTAAAACAGCGTGTAAATGGTGAGCCGCTGATCTATCTCGACAATGCTGCCACCACCCACAAACCCCAGGTGGTGATTGACTCTCTGGTGCGCTATTACAGCGAACAAAACGCCAATGTCCACCGGGGTGTTCATACCCTCAGCCAACAGGCCACCGATGCCTTTGAGGCTGTGCGCGAACAGGTTGCAGGCTTTATCAACGCCCCGACTTCGCGCAGTGTGATCTTCACCCGTGGCACGACCGAAGCGGTCAACCTTGTGGCGTATGCCTGGGGCGAAGCTGAGATCCAAGCTGGGGACGTGATCGTGAGTTCGCTTATGGAGCACCACTCCAATTTGGTGCCCTGGCAGCGCCTGGCCCAAAAACAAGGTGCAGAATTGCGTTTGATTCCGCTCAGCGACGATGGCCAACTCGATCTTGAAGCCGCAGCCAGCCTGATCGATAGCCGCACCAAATTGGTGGCCATCACCCAGATGTCGAATGTGCTCGGCACCCTCAACGCGATTCCCACTTTGGCCAAAATGGCCCATGCTGTGGGTGCCAAACTCTTTGTCGATGGGGCCCAGAGCGTGCCCCATCTGCCTGTCGACGTTCAGGCCCTGGACTGTGACTTTTTGGCCTTTTCGGCCCATAAAATGGCGGGTCCCACCGGGATCGGTGTTTTGTGGGGGCGCGAAGAAATCCTCGCAGCGATGCCCCCTTTTCACGGCGGCGGTGCGATGATCAAAGAGGTTTTCGAGACCTATTCAACCTTTGGTGACTTGCCCTATCGCTTTGAAGCTGGCACACCGCATATCGAAGGCGTGTTGGGCCTGGGCGCAGCCCTGGACTATTTGCAGAACCTGGGTATGGACAAGCTGCACAGCTACGAAACGGAATTGACGGGGTATGCCCTGGAACAATTGCAAAAAATCGAAGGGCTCCAAATCTATGGCCCGCTCAAGGCTGAGCAACGGGGCGGCATTTTGGCCTTTAATTTGGCAGGCATTCATCCCACAGATTTGGGCGCCTTGCTCGATCAGCAGGGGATTGCCATCCGCACAGGTCACCACTGCTGCCAGCCGCTGATGCGCCGCTTTGGCGTAACAGGCATGGCCCGCGCCAGTCTTTATCTTTACAATACCCGTTCCGAAATTGACGCTTTGATCAGCGGCATTCAACGCGCCCAACGCATTTTTGCGCGGGCCTCAAAAAAATAGCATCCTGCGAGTGACTCCGATGAAATCTTTAACCCCCACGACTGAGGTATTTTTAAAAATGGCAGATACACAAACCGAATCCCTTGAAACCCTGGCACCTGTAGCAGAGGCTGCCATTGCTACAGCAGTGGCCCCTGAGCCCCTTTCTGAAACGGCCCCAGAAACCCCGGCCACGCCTTTAACCCCACCGGATGAAGAGAGCGTGCGCAATGCCCTCTGCCAAGTGATTGACCCCGAATTGCACATGAATATTGTCGAATTGGGCCTGATCTACAGCGTGACCCTCGACCAATCCACCCCACCTCCTTCGATTGATGTGGAAATGACCCTGACTTCTCCTGGTTGCCCCTATGGCCCGATGATCATGAGCCAGGTGCCTTTGGTCTTGAAAAAGACCTTTGGGGAGAGCATTGGCGAAGTCGAAGTGCATTTGACCTTTGCCCCGCCTTGGGATCCCGCCACAATGGCTTCAGAAGATGTAAAATTCGAATTGGGTATTTTTTAAACCCACGCCGATTTTTTGAAATGAGTATAAAACATTCTTTAATCAGGGGGGTGGTTTCACCCCCTCCGGTTCTTTCAGGAGATAAACCATGAGTCAAGCATTACCCGGCATTCAACATGTGATTGCCATTTCCAGCGGCAAAGGCGGCGTGGGCAAGTCCACCGTCAGCGTCAATTTGGCCCTGGCCCTGGCCCAGAAGGGCTTCCGCGTCGGTCTGGCCGATGTGGATATTTATGGCCCCAGCATTCCGACCCTGCTCGGCCTCGAAAAAGAACAGCCGCGCATGTTGAACCAGCAATTGGTCCCGATCACCTGCCACGATATCAAAGTGATGTCGATGGGCTTTTTGGTCGGCCAAGACACCCCCGCCATTTTACGCGGGCCAATGATCACCAAATTTATTCAACAATTTGTCACAGGCGTGCTCTGGGGCGAGTTGGACTATTTATTGCTCGATCTGCCCCCCGGCACGGGTGATGCCCAGCTTTCACTGGCCCAAACCGTGCCCCTGACCGGCGCCTTGGTGGTGACCACTCCCCAGGCTTTAAGCGTCAAAGTGGCTCTGCGCGGCCTGCGCATGTTTGAAAAGGTCAAAATCCCGATTCTGGGTGTCGTCGAAAATATGAGCGGCTGGGCCACTCCCAGCGGCGAGCCTTCGCCCTTTCGCGGTGGTCAGGCCCTGTCTGAAATCGCTGGCGTGAGCTTTTTGGGCCGGATTCCCATGGATCAAACCGTTGCCATCAGCGGTGACGAAAGCTCCCCACTTTTAATTGGCTATCCTTCAGCAGATGCTGTGCAATCTTTCCGCGATCTGGCTTCGGCCCTGGTCGATCAGGTCAGTTTGATCGCCGGTGGCCCCACCCCCTTGGGGCAATTCCACTGGAATTTGCGCTCCGACACGGGTGCGCCAGCTTCTCGCGAGCCCGGTGAAACGCCTGTTTTGGAAAAGGCAGGCCCCCGCCGCTATGCCCAGGAAGAAGTTACCCCGGTTGGGCTCAAAAAAGCCGGTGAAAGTGGCCTGATCATTCAATGGGCCGATGGCAGCGACCACCAACTCGATTACCGCGGTCTGCGCTTGGTCTGCCCCTGTGCGGTCTGCGTCGACGAAGACACGGGCGAGCGCAAATTGGTCCCAAGCATGGTGCCACTTGATGTCAATGCGGCCGCAATTGAATCGGTGGGTTCGTATGCCCTCAAAATCACCTGGAGCGATGGTCACTCAACCGGCCTCTACGCCTTTGAGCGCCTGCGCCAATTGGGTGAAGCCCGTGCCGTGGCTTTGGCCGGACATTCGGTGAATTAAGCTTTATGCATATTCCCTTAGACGCAAAGCTTTTGGAACTGGGCCAGGCCCGCGATCAAGCTTGGATCCAGGGCGATACCGCTGGTGCAGCGGTTCAGGAGCAGTTTTTGACCCGTTGGGTACACAAACACGGCCTCAAAACCGTTAGCAAGGTCTGTGCCTGTGTTTGGCGCTCAGGTGAAACAGGCCCCGAATTGCTGGCTTTTGACCACCCCAGTGCAGGCAAACAGATTGTCAAAGGCACATTGGAGCCCGGTGAAGATCTGGCCCTGGCCGTCTTGCGCGAGCTGGAAGAAGAGTCTGGCCTCAAACGCGAAAAAGCTGGGGAATATATCGGCCTGCTGCACCACGGTGGTTCAGGTGGGATTGCCTCGGGCGGGGCCTTTGAACACCAAATCTGGCATCTCTTTGCAATGCCAGCCCAGGGCGACGAAGCCCAAAATTGGAGCCATATCGCCGAGGGCAGTCTGGACGAAGCGGGTTTGGAATTTCGCTTTTTCTGGCAGCCGCTGCAGGCCCCCAAAGCGGGCTTTGCACCCGTGTTTCTGCGTGTGATGGCTCTGCTGGAGCACCATTTGCAAAACAGCCCCACAGATCACCCAGGCCACCCAGGTCACCGTGTCCCCTGAATCCCTGCTTGCGGGCCCCAAACAGCGTCTGCAAGACCGCTTTGGCCGTGTCGCTAGCAAATTGCGGCTGTCTGTCACCGACCGCTGCAATCTGCGCTGCCAATACTGCATGCCTGCTGAGGGGCTTGCTTGGCAGCCCAAAACAGAGATCCTGAGCTTTGAAGAAATCCTCACCTTGGTGGGGATTTTTAGCCAATTGGGCATTGAGCAGATTCGCCTGACGGGTGGTGAGCCCCTCTTGCGCCAGGATTTGCCCCAATTGGTAGCGGCCTTGGGCCAATTGCCGCTGAAAAAAATCGCCCTGACCAGCAATGGCATTTTGCTGCCCGAACTTATGCCCGCGCTCTATCGGGCCGGGCTGCGCAGCTTGAATATCTCCCTCGATTCACTTTTGCCTGCGCGCTTTGCTCAAATCACCCGACGTGACGATTATGACCGGGTCCTGGCTGGTTTAGCGCATTTAGAGAACTACCCTGATCTGGCGATCAAACTCAATGTGGTTGTGTTACGTGGGTTTAATTCCGACGAAGCGCTGCCCTTTGCTGAATTGGCGCGAGAAAAAGGGTGGAGCGTGCGCTTTATTGAATTTATGCCCCTGGGCAAAAGCGACGGCTGGCTGCCCACTGAGGTGGTGCCAGGCGAGACCCTGCGTCAAGAAATTGATGCTGTCTATCCCCTGCTGCCGATTGAAGCAGCGGGGGCCAATCCCGCTTCCCGCTGGCGTTTTGCCGATGGCGCTCCCGGTGAAATTGGCCTGATCAACTCTGTGAGTGAGCCCTTTTGCCAGAGTTGCAACCGCATTCGTTTAACCGCCGATGGCATGTTGCGCAATTGCCTCTTCTCGACCCAAGAACTCAACCTCAAAGCCCCGCTGCGGGAGGGTGCTTCGGCCGCTGAACTGAACGCGTTGATCCTTCACTGGGTGGCACAAAAAGAGGCGGGGCACCAGATCAACCAAGTGGGGTTTGAGCGGCCCCTGCGCAGCATGTCGCAAATTGGGGGCTAGTGCTGCCATTTCAGCGCAATTGAATCTTTTCCCGTATAATGAACAGATAAAATCCAATTTTTAATTAAACAGGTAAACGTTTCCATGACACACAAAGGGTCTGTTTTACTTCTTGCTCTGCTTGCTTTAACGGCGTGTTCAAGTCCTGGGGGGGCTTTTTTACCAGCAGTTCAAAATCCCGCCAGTCTGAATGCCTCCGCATTCAACGCGAGAAACGCGATGGATATGGGCTATTTACAGCAGGTTGTTTCATCCCTGGATCTCAACAAAGATGGAAAGATTGATGCCACAGAAGCGCCCATCCTTGTGGGCGGTAGAAATACCAATTATGTCTATAACAGTGATGGCTCCGCAATTTCCGGCTATTTACCGGTTGCTGGCAGAGAACTGCCCATCTCCACCATTATGGACATGATGAGTAAAGGGGCTGGTCTTTCAATCATGACCAGTAAAACATCAGAAAAAAACAAAGACAGAATTATTTCTAATTTCATTGCTGCTGTTGTGAAAGACCCGCAATTGCAAAGTGGTAAAATTTTGGGCTATGCCACAACCATTGGCTATTTTACGGGTAAAACAACCGTTGTTGTCAGAAGTATGGACAATTCCGTCTTAAACAGAGAAATAAAAGAGCAATTAGAGATTGGCAATGGAACGATCAATGGCGTTCCCTATCAATCAGGCAATGGCAGCATTACCTTGCTGCCCAATTTGGCCACGATTGATGGAAAATACAAAGCCAGATTGCGTTTTGGCTATTATGATTATTTTGAAAGTGGCTTTCAACTGATTGGGTATCACAAAATTGGTGATGCGGCAAAACTGATCGCTGAATAGACCCATAAAAAACAGCAAAGATGGCGGTTACTTGTGTGCTTTGAGTGCAAGCAAAGCCTGTAAATCTGCCTCTGAGCGGATCTGGGCCACAATAGCTGGGGTTTTTTCCACCCCTTTTGGTTTTTCAAAACAGAGATCTGCACCTGCTTGGACAAGAGCTTGATTGGCCCTTTCCTAGATTCCTTATTTCAAATGATTTCTTCTAGATCTGGTCTTAACAAAACCAGGGAAATGAATCTTTCGAAATGTCAAATTGATACGAGGTGTTTTCACGCGCAGTGATTTGGGCAAAGCATGTAGCCAGTCTCGCTGAGTTTCGCCGCTCATGATCAACAAAGAGCCGTGTTCCAGCATCAGTTCATGTTTTGCAGCGTTCAACCGATTTTTGAATACAAATCGCCGTTTAGCTCCCAGACTCAAGGATGCAATGACCGGATTGGAGCCCAGTGTAGGCTCATTATCGGCATGAAAGCCCATATAATCGTGGCCGTCCCGGTACAAGTTTAACAGAACCGAATTCCACTGATAGGGAAAGCTGAATTGTAAGAACTGACGAAGGGATTCTATCTCAGTTAACCAGGGATCTGGCTTCATTTGTTTACCAGCATAGGTGTACACAGCCTCAGGATCTCCTATCCATGAGCTTAAACGGGGTTCTGAGTGGACCTTGCCAAATAACTTGATCTTCCCTTGTTGCCAGGAGATTTTAGTTTGAAGAAACTCCAAAAGTTTCGAAGAATCTGCATTAGTTAAAAATTCAGGAATATAATCGATTTCAGGTGTATCAATAGACATAGGAACCCTTTATAGATTTACCTGCTGATTTTTTTTGTATTCAGAGTAATATTTAGTCAGTCTAACATGTGACTGTTTTAGAGCCAGGCTCTTAAACGGTTTACATCACAGTGGTTCAAAAGAAAGTCTGAGAGGCAGCAAATTCTAACAAGGGGTTGCCACCAATCGTTGGTCTCCTTTGTTTCAAGTAAAGGCTGTATTTTGAAATTTTTTGGTAAAGTACTCAAAGTTGTATTGGTGGTATATCTTACACGTAAGAGAGAGGTGTTCTTATTTTGCCTGGAGCAGTATTAAAAGGTCGTGTTGCACTGGTTACAGGGGTGAGTCGGCGTAAAGGAATTGGCTTTGCGATCGCACAGCAGTTAGCCACAATGGGTGCAGACATTTTTATTCACTCGTTTTCACCCTATGATGCCCAGCAAGAGTGGGGAGCCGACCCTGACGGAATCGCTGGATTAATATCGACCCTTCAGGAGCATGGTACGAGAATCGCACATGCAGAAGGGAACTTTCTCGATCCTGCTGCGCCTGGCCAAATCGTGGATGCTGCTGTTCAAGCCTTGGGACACATCGATATTTTGGTTGCGAACCATACTTATAGCACAATGGGGAGTCTGGAAGAACTCACCGCAGCAGAAATTGATACACATTTACAGATTAATGTGCGCGGATCATTATTGTTATTGCAAGCATTTGCAGCTCAACATTGCCGGCCTACTGGAGGCCGGGTCATTCTCTTAACGTCTGGGCAAGATCTCCATCCAATGCCAAATGAACTGGCCTATATCGCATCGAAAGGTGCATTGAATCAACTCACGCTGAGTTTATCTGCAGATTTAATTCGGCGAGGAATTACCGTAAACACCGTAAATCCGGGCGCGACTGATACAGGTTGGGCGAGTGGTGAGCTATATGAATCAATCCGAGACTTAAATCCTCAAGGACGCTGGGGGCAACCAGAAGACGCAGCGCGTTTAATCGGTTGGTTGGCGACGGATGAGGCACAGTGGATAACTGGACAAGTGTTGAACTCAACAGGGGGTGGCGTATGAGCGCGCTTGTTGCCAATCGCTTCATCTGGGCTACCACCCTTGAAAGTTTGCCTTGCATCAGCCTTTTGAGCTTTGCACTGACCCAACTCTGGCGTTTTTCTGCCACATCATACAAGCTATGCGCGGCCTGCCAGAGGTAGCGGTGCTGTCCCCATCCGTACGACTCGTGCCTCACCTACTGCTGAAGCTCTCCAAAACGTGAGCGGAAGCTGTTGCACATGGCTTGCAAGTTGGTAGACATCCCATTGGGGGTCCAAATGACCACATAATTGTGTAAATTTTTCGATGGTAGTTTGGTTTTGGGTCTAGGTGTCCTTGGGGTATTCACCAAACACCCTTATTTTTGCTCATGCCTGCCCCTTACTCGCCCTAAACATTGTTCTCAGGCCAAATACCAAAAGGAACTAAACCCTTTTACAAGCGAAACCTGACGTCTTTTTCGCGTTCACTCGGCGGGGCCTCGCCTTTTTCGGCTCGGCTGCGGCAGGCGCGAATCCAGAGATTGGCCGTGTCTGAGGGCACCGAGGTAAATTGCTCGCCGTGGCGGCGAATCACCTCGCCCTGATTGGCCAGCACCCAAAGATCCTGTTTGAGAATCAGTTTGCCAATCGGCGGGTAAAAGAGTTTGACCAGCGGGTTTAAAAAGCCCATTTGCCAAGTCACGTGGACATAGACGCGGGTTTCAAGCGCATCAATGGGCGAGCAGGCCTGCCAGCCGATCATCTGGCGTTGGGGGCCAAAACCATAAGCCACCTGCACGATTGAGGGCAGAATAAAGCTGTCTTGGTGGACAATTTTCTCTTTGACCAGCAAGCGGCTCAAAAGGCTGCTTTTGTCTTGGTCTTCGTCGATTTCGATCACCACACCGTTCTCCTGGGCCATCACGCGGGTGCGGGCCTCGTGGCTGGCTGGCGTGCGAAAGAGCCCGCCGTGAATATAGCCTGTGTGGGCGCAGTCGATAAAATTTTCGACCACATTGGCCACTGAGTTGGGCACATCGGCCTGCAGCCGTCCCCAGCCCCAACCCGCTTCGCTGTAATGGGGAAAGACAAAGGGTGTTTCGCTGGCTTCGGGAGCGCGATCGCCGGTCCAAACCCAGATATAACCCTGCTGCTCAGCAATCTGCAAGGGCTGAATATGCGCCCCTGGCGGGATTTTTTCGCCGCTGTTGAGCGAGGGAATAAAGACACAGCGCCCATGGGCATCGAATTCCCAGCCGTGATACGGGCATTGCAAGCCCCCGTTTTTGATCTTGCCACGCGAGAGCTGCACATTGCGGTGGGGACAGCGATCGGGCAGCGCAACGGCCTCACCTGTCTGGGCCCGAAAGAGCACCAGACCATCGCCATGCAGGCGGCGGGCCAGGGGTTTGCCTGGTTTTAATTCGTGGCTCTCTGCGGCAATATACCAAGCGTTGCGCATAGAATGAACGGTGCTCCGGGTTTAGATTGAGGCGCTGGGCTCAGCTTGGGCGCTTGCCACGCTCAGTGGTTAAGACTCCAGTCGTACTCCTGGTATGATACCGCAAGCCGGGTGCCCTGTTCCAGCAGGAAGGCTTTGTCGTCGGGCGACTTGCGGTATTCTGCCAAAAAGCGAATCAAAGCCGCTTTGTCGCCAAAGTCTTTGCCATACCAATCCAGAATTTTGGAGAGGCTGAGTTTGTGTTTTTCACGATCGATCACCACATTGTCGCTGTTGACAAAACTCGATGCGGCTAATTTGAGCTGGTCTTCGATTTTTTCTTCTTGGTAGGTGCCAATCGGTGGGCAGGACTTGGAGCCACAGACCAAGGTAAAGTGAATCCGGGGTTCGAGTACAGGCAAAACATGGGCCGCGCGGGGATCCTTGCTGCCAAAGGGTCTGCGGGCAAAGAGGTGTTTTTTCTGATTGCCCCTCAAAATCCCGTGTTCGATCTGATCGAGACTGAAGGTCTGATCGCCAATCTGGTAGGCCACATTTTCAAAAAAATGAGAGATCTCGCGCACTGAATTGTTCACCCCCAATTCGACAATGCCATGGACGGTCAAGGCATTGTAGATATTGATCCAGAAAGCCAATTTGGCTGCCTGGCTCTGCAGCAGGTTGAGATCAAAGCGCTGCAGCAGCGCGGCTGATGCCTTGTAGTTATCAAAGCCTTCAGAGCCTTTCATGGCGGCATAATTCACGCCCCCGGTTTCGAGATCGTAGAAATCGCCTTTGAGATTGTTGATCGCCTGTTTTAAATGCAACGCGACCTGCTCAGGTTTGTCCTGGCCAGAGGGGGGCTGTTGATTGAGGAGATGGAGTGCCATGGGATGTCCTTTGCGGGTGTATTTGCAGGCTTATTTGCAGGCTTATTTGAGCAGAGGGGCGATCACTTCAAAGCCCTGATTCTGTTTGTGAAATTCAATCAGGTTGAGGTGAAAACCGCGATTCATGCCAATCCTTACAAACCCTTTGTATTTGGTCAGGGTATCGAGGGAGCCCAAGAGACCTTTGCGCGGTTCCACCGTGCGGGCGTAAAAGAGCTTGAGCGCTTCGGTATCATAAGGGCTGGAGGAGATATACAATGCCCCGCCAATATCTCCGCTTTTGATCAATTGCTTTTTGACATTGATCACTTTGTCGATAAAGGCATTGACGTCTTTTTCTGTGCCTGGACCAAAACAGATCAGCGAGAGGACTTTTTTGTATTTTTCGCCTTTGACTTCGCCGTGGGCCACCAGATTAAAGCTGTGCATTTGGCCGTCTTCGCCTTGCAGCGCCTCTTCAAAGGCCAGGTATTCAATTGCCGGAATCCAGCTGTAGATGTATTTGAGCGTGGTAATGCTGCCTGTGGAATTGAGCAGGTAAAAATACTCGCGCAACATCCACTCGCTGAAACGCAGATGCAGAGATGACTCGGCCATACTCTTGGCATCCACACTCTGACCCAGAATCGAAAGCGATGAGGCCTGATCATATTTCAGTTGCAATTGCAGATTGCGTTTGGCCTCTTGCACGAGGTGAATGGGCACCTCTTCGCTGCCTTTGTCCACAATCGTCTGCAAAGTGGCCTTGACAGGTTCGGCATAACTCACATCGAGGCGGGTTTTGGCCAAAACGCGGTTGAGGCTGGGCCCCACCAAACGGGGCTGGGGTTTATAAATATCCACCAAAACCCCTTCTTCGTCGGCCAATTTTTTTAAATCCAGCCAGGTTTCACTGGCCACAATTTCGGGATTGGCCTGCACGGCAAAGATCTGCTGGCCGTTTTCAAAGCCATAATAAAAGATATTCTGGCGCGCATGGCAGGCCACATAACCCGTGAAGTTCTCTTCGGCACTTGAGAGATTTTCGATCAGGGGCAGCAGATCCATCAGCGACGAATCGAGATTTTGCTGGAGGGCTGCGCCGCTTTCTGACACAATCTGAGCCAGCAGTGCTGGCACATTCTGAAGCCCTTCGGGGGGCAGACA
>JBIKWL010000047.1:0-37520 GCA_044356335.1 Candidatus Sericytochromatia bacterium | reverse complement strand
CCCTTCGCATCCTTTCTTCAATCACCGTGGCCCTGCTGGCCGCAGTTACTTTGCCCGTCTTGGCACAGGTCAACCCACCGGAGGCCAATCAACAGGCAAGTGCCCCGGCCGCCAAGCCGCTAATCGATATTCATCCGCCCGTTTCTGTACGTGTCAAAGACGTGGTTAATTTCCGTGGCGCCCGTTTCAACCAATTGCAAGGTTTTGGGCTGGTCTCAGGCCTCGATGGTACAGGCGACTCCGCTAACGCCATTCCGTATATGCGCCGGGCCATGGTCAATATGCTTGAGCGCTTTGGCATGCCGCAAATGCCAGAAGGTTCAATGCGCCCCAAAAACGTGGCATCGGTGTTTGTCACCGTCAATATTCCCCCTTTTGCCAAACCCGGTCAGCTGATTGATGTCACCATCTCCTCTGCTGGGGATGCCAAAAGCCTGCAGAACGGCTATTTGATTCAGACTCCCTTGCGTGGTGCTGATGGACGCATCTACGCTGTTGCCCAGGGCCCGATTTCGCTCGGCGGCTTTGGTTTTGGCACCGATACCGGCGCTCAAATCACCAAAAATGCACCCACTGTGGGCCGCATTCCCAACGGGGGCATTGTCGAAAAAGAAATCCCTGTCACCCTAATGGATGAAAACGGCTATATCGAGGCCTACCTCAACAATCCCGATTTCACCACAGCCACCGAATTGGCCGATAAAATCAACAAAAATCTGCTCGGCAATGCCAAAGCCACCGATGCCTCCACAGTGCGGGTCTTTGTCACCTCGACTTACCGCAACAATGTGCCTGAGCTGATTGCCCGGATTGAAAATCTGACCATCTCTCCCCAGAATGGTGCCGCCAAAGTCATTTTGGATGAGCGCACGGGTACGATTGTCATCGGTCAGAACGTGAGCATTGGCCCCGTTTCAATTGCCCACGGCGGCCTGATTGTAAAAATCGATGCCGTCACGACCGTCTCTCAACCCAACCCCCTCTCACAGGGAACCACCGAAACGATCACCAACAAGACCATCAGTTTTGATGAGAAAAAAGGCGACACTCTGGTGCTGGTCAAAGGCTCCACCGTGGGCCACTTGGTCAAATCACTCAATTCCCTGGGAATTCCCCCACGGGATCTGATCACCGTTTTGCAAATGATCAAAGTATCAGGTGCCCTCAATGCGCATCTGGAAATCCAATAGGGAGAAATCAAGATGATTGACAATGTACCCCTGGTAGGCTCCCTGACAACGGGTTTTGGTGATGGTGCAATTAATGTACCCACTGCCCGCACCCCCAATCTGGCCGAGGCCAGCAAAGACTTCGTTGGCATGTTGTATTCTTATATGTTTTCGCAAATGCGTGAGAATTCCAGCAACGAAGAAGATGGTCTTTTCAGCGGCCCGCACGTGGAGATGATGATGGGCTTTCTCGATCAGGAAATTGGCAAAGACCTCGCCAGCTCACAAGGCGGCAGTTTGGCCAAAGAAATGATGACCCAGATGACGGGTCTGCAAAATCCAGAACAAGCGCTGCAGAGCACACTTCCCAGTGATGTTGCTGCAAACATGGGTAAATTTGATGCCCGTCTCGAAGGTGTGATTACCAAACGTCCCGACGATGCAGTTCGTTTTGATGAGCGGCTCGAAGGGGTTGTAGCGGGGCCCCTGCCAACGGGCAGATTTGATACCCGAAGCGAAGGTTTTGCGTCGGATGAACCGGCTTCCATTGATAATTCAGAGCAAATCATGGAAGAATTATATAAACTAAATAGGCGGGAATGATAGAATAGGCAAGATGACCAATCGGGATGTGTCGAAGAGCTAAATGGGCGCACAGGCCATGAGTACAGCCCCAAATGCCCCCACGAACAGTGGCGATGCGGTAAAACGCTATATGCCGCTGGTGCGTTCGATTGCCCGTCGGCTGTCGATGAAGTTGCCAAAACATTACGACTTCAACGATTTAGTCAGTGACGGTGTGGTTGGATTGCTGTTGGCAATTGAGCGTTTTGATCCGGGTCGCGGTGTTAAGTTTGAAACCTTTGCAACGTATTACATCAAAGGTGCCATTCTCGACAATTTACCCAAATTACCCAAAGCGCCCAAAAACCAAGATGAAGTGGTCTACGAAGACCCCGAAGATGTAGAAACGGATTCCGCCAACCTGTTTAGTCAGGTGACCCGTTTGGCATACAGTTATATTCTGTCACTGGATGCCCCAACCGGTTCTTCCGATGGAGATGAAGGTTTTAGTCTTTTAAGTCAATTGGGAGGGTCCGACTCAGTACAGCGCGATATTGAGTTTGAGCAATTGCAAAAAACCCTGACCTGGGTAATCGAACAATTACCCACCCAAGAGCGCACGACGCTGAAATTATATTACTTTCAGCAATTGCCTTTTAACGAAATAGGCAAACGGCTCGGTTTATCCGAGTCCTGGGTCAGCCGTATCCACAAGCGGGCCTTGGAGCAATTGCGCATGAAACTAGGCAAGCGCAAATCTGTGGATGATTTTTTAACGATGTAGGAGGAGCAAAATGGTCTTATTCAGTCCCTTGATGGCTTTTACCGAGAAAATGCTCGATGTGACCACCAGCCGTCACAAAGTCATCTCAAATAACATTTCCAATATCAACACCCCCGGGTTTAAAGGCTCTGAGGTCTCTTTTAAAGATGCGTTGGATCGCATCCAGCAGAGTGCCAAAGATGAAGATGGCCCCGATGTGACTGAGGAAATGAAAACCCGCAGCATCAACGACCAATTGCTTCAAAGCTTAAATATTGATCACCTCTATTTAGAGGGACAGCAATACGAAACCGATTTGGGCGTCGGCCACTCCTTGGCCTCAACCAAATTTGAACAGATGTACAATCAATATGTACCCGGCGTCGATCTCGATCCCCGCCACCAAGCCGAAAAGTCCCTCAGCCGAGCTGACCAAATTTCGGCGGTACAACCCGCAATAGAAGAAATGCAAGGGACTGCTCGCCAAGACGGCAACAATGTCAGTCCCGAAATGGAAATGTCCAAGATGATCAAGAACACCTCGTTCTACAATGTCTTGGTCAGTTCGATTTCCGGCGAGTTCCGTACCTTCAAAACCATTATTTCGAACCGTTAGAGAGGGGTGAGTCAGCATGAGTTTATTTGATGTTATTAATACCAGCGCCACAGGCATGGTTGCCAGCCGTTTCTGGTTGGACACCATTGCCGGCAACATTGCCAATGCCAACAGCACACGCACGGCAGAAGGGGGCCCTTTCCGCCGCCGTATGCCCGTTTTCCAAGAAGCTGTCCAAGATGCTTTAAAAGGCATGGATGACGACTTTAGCGAGCGCAGTGACAAATCTTTGGCACAGAGCATTACCGCCGCCGTGATGGACGATATGCAGGACCCTTCGACCTACAAACCCAAAGGCGAAGGCGTGAAAATGAAGGGAGTGGTCGAAGACCCCTCTCCCCTGCGTGTGGTCTATATGCCTGGCCACCCCGACGCTGACCAAGAAGGTTACGTCTCGTTGCCCAATGTCAGCGTAGTCAAAGAAATGGTCGACATGATCGCCGCCCAACGTGCCTACGACGCCAATGTGCAGATCACCAATGCCGCCAAATCGATGATCAACAAAGCCCTGGAAATTGGGAAATAAGGAGTAAATTATGGCAACTTCAGGAAGCGTTTCTGCACTTCAATCCTTTTTCCCTGGTGAATTACGGGTAGCACAGCCCATGATGCCCATGAGCTTTGAGCTGCCCAAAGATGAGATCACCGCTAAACGTTCATCGTTTACCGAGGTTCTCAATGAAGCGATTAAAGAAACAAACGATGCTGAATCCGAGAGTGAGAAACTCATGACCGATTTGCTGCAAGGCAAAGACGTGGACATTCACTCCATCCAGATTGCTGGCGCCAAACTGGATACGATGGTCACCATGGCTTCGACCGTGATGACCAAACTGACGACAGCGTACCAAACCTTGATGAATATGCAGGTCTAGCAGCCTGAACCTTAAGCGAGCGAATCTGAGAAGGGAGATTTTAGAATGGCCGTTGATGATCAAGCCGTAGGAGGTGGCTTCCTGGGCAACTTACCCCCCAATGTACGCATAGGCGTATTGATTGGGGCAGCTGTCCTGGTAGTTGGATTGTTAGCCTTCCTGTTTATGCGCGGCGACGGAGAAGAGAAAGATGATGGGTTCCGCACCATTTACCGCAATTTGCCGATGGCAGAAGCGGGCAATGCCAAGGACTGGCTCGAAGAAGAATACCGGATTCCGGTAAAACTGGCCAATGGTGGTACCGAAATTCGCGTACCCAAAGAAAAAGCCGAAGAAGCCCTGGTTAAATTGGCGCAGAAAAACATGCCCGGCAGTGGCATTGTGGGTTATGAAATTTTTGACAAACAGAGCTTTATCAGTACCGATTTTGAAAAACGTGTGGCCCTGCAACGTGCCCGTGATGGACATTTGTCCCGCATGGTTGGCCGTTTTGAAGGTGTCAAAGATGCCCGCGTCAACGTGGTCATTCCTGAGCCCACCCTCTTCTCAGAAGAGCAACTCCCCACCACAGCCTCTGTGCTCTTGGAGTTTGCCGGCGGCGGCGGGTTCAAGCCTGAATATATTCAGGCCATTACCCACCTGATCGCCAGTGCCACCCCCGGTCTCAAACCCGGCAACGTGACCGTTGTCGACAACAAAGGTCAGGTTTTGGCTGAAGGCCAAGAAGGCCTCTACGGCGAAGATTCCAGCAAAAAGCTGAACAAACAGCTGCTGGAGCAAATGCAGGTCAAACGCCAAATGGAACAGCAGCTCGAAAACAAAGTGATCGTGATGCTGGAACAATTGCTTGGCCCAGGTAAAGTCAAAGCGACAGCTGAAGTACAGCCCAATTTTGACCGCATTCAGGAGCGTGCTCGTTTGCACAAACCTGTAACCGTCCAGGGTCAAGGCGGCGCCCAAGAGCCGACCAAAGTGGCTGAGCGCAGCGTAACTGAAAAGAACGAAAGCGATATCAACAAGCCCTTGCCAGGTGCCGGTTTGCAACAGGGTCAGACACCTCCTGCCGAAACCGACAAGAGCAAAACCGAGCGCAACAATACCCAGATCAGCTATAACTACGACAATATTGAACAGCTGACCTCCAAAGAAACTGGCTTTATTGAACGGAAATCTATTTCTGTTCAGTTTGAATTGCCGGCTGTGGTTGAAGGGGAAGAAGCGGCTGAAGGTGGCCCTGCTCCGCTGACCAAAGAAGAAGTTGAAGAAATGGTCAAAAAAGCCATCAATTTTGATGAAGCCCAAAAAGACCAAATCTTTGTTCGCCAGGTCAAATTTGATACCTCTGTCTACGACAAACTCAAATCTGAAATGGAAAAAGCCCGCGAGAAAACCCCGATGTGGGTATTCATCCTGATCGGCCTCGGTGGTCTGGTTGTCGGTGCTGGTATCGGTGGTGCCTTGCTCGGCAAGAAGAAAGCCGCTGCAGCCGAACAGTTTGCAGCTGGCGTTC
This sequence comes from Candidatus Sericytochromatia bacterium, assembly GCA_044356335.1. Classification (GTDB taxonomy): domain Bacteria; phylum Cyanobacteriota; class Sericytochromatia; order UBA7694; family UBA7694. Next base: position 32,023 of record JBIKWL010000047.1, on the reverse strand, counting down.
CTCAGTACGCAGCCATCCCCGGAGCGATGCCCGGCGCCCCTGGCCTGCCAGGATCTGAAGGAGCCCCCGGCTTGCCTGCCGCCCCCGGCATGCCTCCCATGCCTGCCCAACAGGCCCAGGAAGTAAGCCGTGCGCCCATCATGCCTCCCACGCCGGACAACCCTTTCGGTTTCCTGCAGGGTGTCACCCCTCAGACCGTGGCCCAGTTGCTCTCCACAGAGCGCCTGCCAACCCTGGTTGCCGTACTGGCCCAGCTCGACCCCAGTCAAGCTGAAGACGTGATCAATTTGCTGAATCCCGAGATTCAGAACGAGGTTCGCAGCCGTTTGTCTCAGAACCCCGTCCTGCCTCCGATGACGCAGAAGATGGTCAGTCAGTCCCTCAAGAAACGTTTGGCAGCGATGTCCGCAGGCGTTTCCTAGGATTCCAATTTCTCACAGTGAGTGGGGCCGCCTCTGGGCCCCACTCATCCTGAGGGAATCCCTTTCTTCATTTTTTCGCTACGAATTGTTAAATCTCACAGTCTCATTTGCATGAATCTGTTAGAATACTAAAAAATCATGTCTAATAAAGGTTAAGAGTTTGAGCCGATGGCAGCTGTAAACAAAGATGCGGGACGTTCGATAATCGCCGATATTTCATTGGCATCGTTGGCGATCATGGTTGTCGTGATTCTGATGATTCCTTTGCCGACCGGTTTGATCGATCTTTTCTTGGTCATCAATCTGTCTGCCTCGATCTTGATCCTGCTCACCGCTCTGAACCTGATTGACCCGCTCGAATTTGCGGTCTTCCCCCAGCTGCTGCTGGTTACCACCCTATTTAGATTGGCGCTCAACGTCGCCACCTCCCGTTCGATTTTGCTTAACGCTGATGCCGGTCACGTTGTCGATACCTTCGCCAACTTCGTGATTGGTGGTAATTACGTTGTCGGCGTTGTTATCTTTATTATCCTGATGATTGTTCAGTTCATCGTTATTACAGAGGGTGCCAAGCGCGTTGCGGAAGTCGCAGCCCGTTTTACCTTGGACGCCATGCCCGGTAAACAGATGAGTATCGATGCCGACTTCAACGCCGGTTTGATCGACGCTGAAGAAGCCAAGAAACGCCGCAAAGATTTGGAAAAAGGCTCTAACTTCTTCGGGACCATGGACGGTGCCAACAAGTTCGTTCGTGGGGATGCGATTGCAGGCATGATTATTACCCTCGTCAATATTCTCGGTGGTTTTGCCATCGGTGTCTTGATGAAAGGCATGGAGCTGTCCGAAGCTGCCGCCCGCTATACCACCCTCTCAATCGGTGACGGTCTTGTCGCCATCATTCCCGGTTTCTTGATTTCAATCTCATCGGGCTTTGTAACCACCCGTGCCATTTCGGAAAGCAACTTGGCGTTTGACTTAAAGACCCAATTGTTTGCCTCTTATAAGTCGCTGGTGATGGGCGGGGTGTTTATTTTCGGCTTTGGCTTTATTCCCGGCATGCCCACCTATTTCTTTGTGGCCATCGCCGTTTCCTTGCTGATTACAGCTTTTATTGTCTACCGCAAATCGGTCAAGAAAGCCCAGATGGTGGTCGAGGAAGAAGAAGATTCAGCGATTCCCGAACAGGAAGTCAAGAAGCCCGAAAACGTGCTTCAGGTCATGGAAGTTCATCCTCTGGCCCTGGAAATGGGTCTGGACCTGATTCCCCTCGTCGACCCCTCACAAGGCGGGGATTTGCTCGACCGCGTGGTGCCGATGCGCGTTCAGATCGCGATGGAATTGGGCTTCGTGATGCCCGGTATCCAATTCAAAGACAACCTCAATCTGCGCCCCAACGAATATTCAATCAAAGTCAAAGGCATCGAAGTGGCCCGTGGCGAAATCCTCATGGGTTATATGCTCGCGATTCAACAGCCCGACACCGATGTCTCGCAAGAGCTGGTCGGATTCCCAACCAAAGACCCTGCTTTCGGCACCCCTGCCGTTTGGGTGGCTGGTTACGAAGCCCAACGTGCGGCCCAATTGGGTTATATGGTCACCGACCCCACCAACGTCTTGATCACCCACGTGGCCGAAATTGTGAAGACCTTCGCCCACGAAATCCTGAGCCGCCAAGAAGTTCAGGTCATGATCAACAAAGTCAAAGAAAAACACCCCGTTGTGGTCAAAGAATTGATTCCCGACCTGCTCTCCTTAGGTGGCGTGCAGAAAGTCTTGCAGAACCTGATTCGCGAGCGCGTCTCAATCCGAGATTTGGCCACGATTCTGGAAAAACTCACCGACTTCTCCAAGATCAACCAGGATCCCGATACACTTTCAGAGCTGGCCCGCCAGTCGCTTTCGCGTCAGATCTGTAATAATCTGGCCAACGAGCAGAATATTATTCCGGTTATCACCCTCGACCCCAAAGTCGAACAGGCGGTTCAGGAAAGTATTCAGCAGACCGCCCAGGGTGCCGTCTTGGCTCTTAACCCCCAGGTCAGCCAACAGATTCTGGCCAAATTGGCCAACGAAGTACAAGCGGCGACCAATGCTGGTCACAACCCCGTGGTACTCTGCAACCCGCAGATCCGTCCCCACGTCAAAAAGCTGACCGACCGCAACTTCCCGATGTTGACCGTGCTCTCTTATAACGAGATTGCACCCAAGATCAAAATCCAATCAATTGGCACCGTGGCGATCAGCTTCGGCAGCTAATCGCCAGCCCTTTAAGCCTGACTCAGGAATGAGCCGGGCTTTTTTCTTGGGCCGTAATACACGTGAATCAAGCCAGCGTTTTAACGCCACAGCCAAGTGTTTGATATTCGTCGCTTGGGCTTCAGCCCTAACTGTACTATAATGAATCCCTGAAACAAGCTCAAAAAAGACAGAAAGCGGGATCGCAATGGAACAGAACCCCAGCCTTGGCAAACCCTCCTGGTTCAGCTATTTTGTCCTGGTGGTGGCTTCGCTGATCGCGATCTTCCCCGTTTTTTGGATTTTTTCCACCTCGCTGAAACCCGCTGAAGAAGTGCTCAGCCCCAAGCTGACGATTTTGCCCAAGACCGTGACCTTTGCCAATTATGAGCAGGTCTTACAGGGCGGGCTGTTTTGGCAGTGGATGTTCAACAGTGTCATGATTGCACTCTTGACCACCGTGATCGGGATTATCCTGGCAGCCACAACCGCTTATGCGGTGTCACGGTTTGAATTCTGGGGCAAAAAAGGGGTGCTCTTCGCCTTTTTGGTGGCCCAAATGTTTCCTGGTGCGATTTTGATTGTGCCTCTCTACAATATTATGAAAGACTTAGGTCTGCTCAACACCTTTACGGGTTTGATCATTGCCTATTCTACGCTCTCACTGCCCTTTTGCGTCTGGATGCTCAAAGGTTTCTTTGACGCCATTCCAATCTCACTCGAAGAGGCCGCCATGATTGATGGCATGTCGGCCTTTGGCACCTTTATCAAAATCATTGTGCCGCTCTCTCTGCCCGGTTTGGCTGTAACCGGCTTTTTCTCATTTATCACCGCCTGGAATGAGTTTATGTTTGCCCTGACCTTCATGACCGGGGAAAGTAATTACACCTTGCCTGTCGGCCTGCGCACCTACGTTTTTGAGTTTAATACCGCTTGGCACTTGATGGCCGCTGGCGCAATTATTGTGACCATTCCTGTTTTGGTGGTCTTTTTAGTCGCTCAGCGCTTCTTGATTTCGGGATTGACCGCAGGTGGCGTCAAAGGCTAGGGGCGAGCCATCGCCATGCGGCCCCCCACAGACCACAGTGCTTACCATGGCCCCACAGCTGAACTGCTAGCGGCGTTAAAGGCCCGTGATTATCTCGGTGCGTTGTCCCTGTGCCAACAGCAATTGGAACAATGCCTGACCGCTGAGGCCCTGATTCATTTACATATTGCCGTACAAGGTCTCAACAGGCCTGGTTTGGCGGCCCGGATTCGCCACTTGGGTTGGCTCTGTTTTCCCACACGCTTTTTGGCCTGTGCTGAACCAGATTTAGCGCCAGAAAGAGAGGCGCCAGATTGGCTTCTCAATTGGCTTTCGCCCCCAAAACGCCCCCAGGTCAGTCTGTGTATGATCGTGCGCAATGCCGAAGACACACTGCTCGCCAGCCTGCGGAGCGCAGAGAGTCTGGCCAATGAAATGATTCTGATCGATACGGGCTCTATCGACCAAACCCCTGTTTTAGCGCAAACTTTTTCTCCCAAAGTGCGCCTGAGCAAGATTCCCTGGCCTGATGATTTTGCTGCCGCTCGCAATGTCTCTTTACAAGCGGCCCAAGGCGATTGGGTTCTGGTTTTGGATGCCGATGAAATCCTTTTGCCCCAGAGCATGGTCTTTTTAAAGGCCTTTTTTGGCTATGCCCCACTGGGCCTGAATCTGTTTATTATCAGACAACAGCAATTGAGTGATACACCAGGCCACAACCACTGGGCACAATTGGGCAGAATTTTTGCCCGCCGAAGTGATCTGGCTTTTCATGGCCCTTTGCATGAGCAACTCTGTTGCAATACTTCGCCCTGGTATTTACATCCGGTCTATTTGCCCGAGGTGATTGTCGAACACAGCGGTCAGCTGGATTTGATGCGCCAAAAACATCAAAAACAAAACCGCAATGTACTCTTGGATCAGGCTCTGCAAAAAGCCGAATACAATACCCCTTATTTTTGGTTTCAAAAAGGCCATGTTTTGCTCTACCAGACCCAACCCCCAGCCTTGGCTGAGGCCCGGATCTGGCTCGAAAAAGCACTGGAGGTCACAGCTCAAGCCCAAGGCAAATTGCCCGCCAGTCCCACCTGGCTGGGCGCGCCGTTGGGGCTCAATCTCTATTATTTGCTGGAGTGCCTGTTTTGGCAAAAATCCCTTCCAGCGATGGCCCAAATGGGCCAAAACTATTCAGATTTCTTCTCGTTGGTCGAAAGTCGGGCTCTGGGGGGCTGGGGCATGATCAAAACTGGGCATTTAAATGAAGGCTATCGTCTGCTCAACAGTTTCTTTGAGCCGGGTCTGCCGGCTGTACACAGCCATTTGATCCGTTACACTGGTTTGGCTCAAGAAGCCCTATTGGACTATTATCTGGCTCAACGCGAGGGCTGGCTGGCACTCTGCAGCTTACAGGCCCTGGAACACATCCAACCCCACCCTGGACAAGCTTGGATTCGCAAACGCCTCTTGGAGATCCTCGGCAGCAGCGAAGAGCAACTCGGCCCCAGTCTTTTACAGCGTTGGGCAGAAACCAGGGCAGAAACACAGCCCGAGCAATGGTTCAAATACGCCTTTGTCGCACTTTCTCTCTTCCCTCAAAGAGAGCACCTACCACTGATACTGGCGCAACTGCAAGCCAGAGGTTATTTGGGTTTGGCAAAACAGCTGGCGCAGGCTGCTTGCCAGTATTGGCAAGATCCTTGCTTTAGCAGCTTGGGGCAAAGCAGCAGCGATCTCTGGCAAACGGAGGCCTCTCTGACCGAATTGCCAGGCCAATGGCGCTGGTATCAGCTCTTACAGCATCCAGGCGCTATTCATAGCGCAGCGCATCGACCGGATCGAGTTTAGAGGCTTTATTCGCGGGGTAAATGCCAAAGAAAATACCCACCCCAGCCGAGAAGATAAACGCCCCGATCACGGCGGTCTCCGACAAAACAAAGGGCAAATTCATGGCTTGGGTCGCCAAACGGGTGACCAATAAACCCAGTCCAATCCCGATCGTGCCCCCTGTCAGTGAAATTGCAGCCGCTTCAATCAAAAACTGCAACAGAATATCGCGGCGATTGGCCCCCACAGCTTTGCGCACACCAATTTCGCGCGTGCGCTCCGTAACAGATACCAGCATGATATTCATGATGCCAATCCCACCCACAACCAGCGAAATTGCAGCAATCCCGGCCAATAAAAAGGTAAAGACCTGGGTCACGACCTGTACCGTTGAGAGCAATTCCGCCTGGGTTTGAATTTTAAAATCGTCTTCTTCGTCATTGCGAATCGCGTGCCGGTAGCGCAAAAGGGTCTTGGTGCGCAGATCAATTGCAGGCAAAAGTTCTTCGGATTCGACTTTAAGCAGAATTGAATTGAGTCCTTTGCCAGCTTTGATCGTCTGCTGAAAGGTTTTGGTGGGCATAAACGCCTGATCATCCACCGAGCCAAACAGCCCCGAGCCCTGCTCTTTTAAGATCCCGATGATGCGGTAACGGGCATTGTCGATCCGCACTTTGGCACCGAGAGGTTCTTCGAGGGTGTTTTTCAACAAATCACGGGCCAATTTATACCCCACCACTATCACAGGAGCCGCGACACGGGCCTCTTGCTCGGTAAAAAAACGCCCGCTGGCAATTTTAAAACCCCGGGCCTGGACAATATTGGGATTGGAGCCCAAAACCGAAGCAGGCACATTGTTGCGTTCAAATTTAACCATGGCCTGAATAAAGACATTGGGCGAAACGTAGAGAATGCCTGGCAGGCTCTCTAAACTCAGAGCGTCATCAAGGGTCAGTGTTTTGGCGGTATTGACCCCAGGTGGGCCAAAACTCTGGGTTTTGGGATTACCAGGCGTAATAATCAGCACCCCAGCACCAAGGCCTTTGATTTGATTGGTGATATTGGCCTGGGAAGATTGGCCCAAGCCGATCATTACAATCACCGAAAAGACCCCAATGATCATGCCCAAGGTCGTCAAAAATGAACGCACCTTATTGAGGACCAGCGCCTCAAAGGCCATTGAAAAATACTTAGATAACATCCAAATTCTCCAAGATCACGGCTTCTTGTTGCCGATCTTCGATTAGGCGACCGTCTTGCATGCGCAAGACGCGCTGACAATAACCGGCAATATCCGGCTCGTGGGTCACGATAATCAGGGTAATGCCTTCGCGGTTGAGCTGCTGAAAGAGACGCATAATCTCTTTGCCGGTCTGGGTGTCCAATGCCCCAGTGGGTTCATCGGCCATAATCAAGGCGGGTCGATTGACCAGGGCCCGCGCGATCGCCACACGCTGTTTTTGCCCGCCCGACATTTCATTGGGGCGATTGGCCAGCTTGCTGCCCAGACCCACCCGCTGCAAAGCCTCTGTGGCTCGCTTTTGCCGCTCACGGGCCGAAACCGAGCTGTACTGCAAAGGCAATTCGACGTTTTTCACGGCGCTGTAACGCGGCAATAAATTAAAATTCTGAAAAACAAAGCCAATTAGACGATTGCGAATCACCGCCAATTCATTGTCGTTGTACGCGGCGATTGATCGCCCCTGAAGCTGATACTCTCCCGTAGTCAGGCGATCGAGGCAACCCAAAATATTCATCAGGGTCGACTTGCCCGAGCCGCTGGAACCCATGATCGCAATCATTTCACCAGGCATGACCTTGAGTTCAAGATCATATAAGGCATGAAAAGACACGGCTCCCTGATAAATTTTATTCAGGGCATGCACGTCAATCAGTGGCGTAGTCACTTCTTACCTATGGGAGAGGCCAGCACCAGCGGCTCTAACAAGACCTTGTCACCGGCCTGAAGGCCTGAAAGCACTTCAACACTCTCCAGGGTTGAAAGACCGAGTTTAACTTCGCGGGACTGTGTTTTGCCCTTTTGAAGCAGGTCAACGTAAAAACGGCCCGCTTTTTTCTGCACGCTGGTGATCGGCAAAGCCAAAACCTGTTTGCGCTCAGAGGCCGTAATTCGGGCATCTGCACTCATGCCGGGTCGCACTTTGCCCTGGGGATTGGCAAATCCCACTTTGACAGGAAAGACCTGCACATTTTCACTGTTGGTAATACTCGATTCGCTGATCCAGACAATTTTGCCTGGGTAAGGCAGATCAGGAAAAGCATCAAAGATAATCTCGACCACAGAGCCAATACGCACCTTGGGCAAATCCAATTCATTGACATTTAAAGTCAGACGCAGGTCCTGGGTGTCTAAAAAGCGGGCCAGCGGTGTACCCGGAGTCACGTAGTCCCCGCGATTGACCTGCCAACGCGCCACAGTGCCGTTAAAAGGAGCCAGAATTGCGCTTTTATTCAAACTGTCTTCAGCCAAGCGAATACTGGCCTGACCTTGATTGCGGGCATTGGCCAAGGCGGTCTGGGCCTGTTGAATTCGGCTGCGGGTGGTGCTGATCTCGGTCTGATCGCGCATCTGGGTCTTTAAATTATCCAAAGCGCCCTTGAGTTCAATCCGGGCCTGATCCAGGGTCTGTTTTTGTTGGTCTAGCTTTTGTGTTGTCACAATGCCTTCTGCGGCCAATCGCACCTGTCGCAAATATTCACTCTCCTGAAAATCCAGGTTTTTCTGCGCTTTGCGCTCTTGGTTGGCCACATTCTGCTGATTCAACGCCTTGCGGCGCAAGGCATCTTCTAAGGATTTTTGAGCGGTTTGCAATTCTGTTTGGGCCTGGGCCTGAGAGGCTTGGGCATTGGTACGGGCCTGTTGTAATTGCAGGCCAAAGGTCGCACTGTCGAGGCGTAAAAGGGGTGTGCCTACAGCCACACGCTGGTTTTCGGGGCTCAGCCGAGCCAAAACCTGGGCACTGACAGCGGCTTTGAGTACCACATCACGCTCAGAGAAGACAGCCCCACTGACATCAATCCGATCTTTTAAATCCTGGCGTTTAACCACAAAATGGGGGGGCTCCTGGGCTGAATTGCGCTGCCAGAGAATGCCGGCCCCAATCAGCGCTGCAAGGACCAACAAGACAAGAAGCCCCCAAATCCAGCGCTTTTTTTTGTGCTGCGTCGGTTCACTTGGTTTTGGGGGGGGCAGAAGCTCTGCTGCAGGCTCTGTCAGTGGGAAATCACTCATATCTTTATTCCTCGTTGTCGCATGTATTATCGCACGAGTCAAAGCTTGCGCGTGAAAATAGGCAAGCAGCTCTCGGCTGCCCGCCAAGGGCAAGTGGGTTATAATACAGGCATGCAAAATTCTCTGCTTTTTTCTCGCCTTTTTACTCTGACCTTGCTGCTCTCAGGCTTGGTTGCGGTCAATGGTTGCGACCAAGCCGCAGACAGCAAAACACCGCCAACCAAGCCAGAAAACAAAGAGTCAGAGACCCTGCGTTTTGTTGCTTTTGGCGATATGGGTACGGGGGGTGCCGCCCAATATGAAGTGGCTGATGCCGTCAAAAAAAAATGTGATCAGGCCGGCTGCGATTTTGTCGTGACGCTGGGGGACAATATCTACAATGATGGCGTTTCAAATGTCAATGATGGTCAATTCCTGAGTAAATTTGAAAAGCCCTATGCCCAACTGCCCCAGCGCTTTTATATGGTCTTGGGCAATCACGATTACCGGGGCAATGTAGATGCCCAAGTGGCTTATACCCAAAAGAGCAAAAAGTGGTATTTGCCCAAACGCTATTATGATTTTGAAGCAGGGCCAGTGACTTTTCTGGCGTTGGATACCAACGAGCCTACACCCGAACAACAGAAACACTTCCAAAACCGCCTCAAAACCGCCAATACCCCTTGGAAAATCGCATTTGGCCACCATCCCCGCCACACCAACAGTTTTTATCGCAACAGCCAGAGCCCAGCTCTGCGCAGTTTGATTGATAGCTTTTGCGGCCAGGTACAGCTCTATCTGTCAGGCCACGAACACGATAAACAGCATCTCAAATCGCGCTGTGGTACCGAGTATCTGATCGTCGGTACCGGTGGTGGCCTGCGTCCAGTGGGCCGGGGCGAAGATACCCGTTTTGCCCGCAGCAGTTTTGGCTTTGCTTGGTTTGAAGTCAGTCCCCGGCGACTCTATTTTGAACTCCTCAACAACAAAGGCCAAGTTGAATACCGCACCTCCCAGCTCAAAGATCCCCAATAACAGGTAAAAAAATGCAAATCCAAACCATTGAAACCCAGCCCCTGCCCCCCGAAAGTGGGGCTCTCAGCGCCCTGGTCGAAACCATTGTCGAGGCCCGGCAAAATATTGCCGCCAATTTTCTCACGATTGGCCAGGCCTTGGGCACAGTCAAAAGCCGCAAAATTTACCGCGAAGCAGGCCACACCTCCTTTGCGGCATTTTTGCACGATCCCCGCATCGATATCGCCCCGGCGGATGCCGAGCGCTTTATGTCTCTGGCCGAAGACCCCACTTTCAACAAACAGGCAGCTTTGGGCCTGTCAAAAATGCTGGAATTGATCAAATTGCCCCCCGCGGATCGCGACCGGATTATCAACGAAGGGGTCGAATTAAAGGGACAGATTAAAACCATTGATGAAATGAACCTGCGCGAACTCAAACAGGCCTCCCAGGACATCAAACGCCAAGGCAAAAGCCGCTGTGACCGCTGCAGCCGTTGGGTGGATGTGGTACAAGAGCTGGACGGGCATTTTTACGGTTCGGGCAGTGGCCACGCCTGTTATGAATACGAATTGGAAGAGCGCCGCACCTTGAGTTCGGGCCGTATTCCGGCTGCCCAGCTAGATACCGTGCTCGATACCTTGCGCTTTGACTCGGTACAGGCCTCCCCTGAAGCCACACCACTGCAATGGCTGCCCGATAGCCTTTATCAGCTCTATGGGCAATTGCTCCAGGATCAAGGCCGCCTCGGTGGTGAGGTCTCGCAGGAAAACCTGCTGCATGAACAAGATGTCTTAAAAAAGCTGTTGAACCTCTGCCAAAACCGCATGAAAGAGATTCAAGAAACCCTGCAAATGTTGAAAGAGTTAGGCGGCAGCAGTCCTTCTGCGCCCGCCAACAATAGCTATGCCCCCGTTTCGGAAGACGATAACAGCCCTCCCTGGGATTGATGAAAAGCGGATTTAAACCGGCTCGGCCTCTAAAAGCGGCACCAGTTGTCCGCGCCGATCCAGGGCCTGAATATCGGTAAAACCGCCCATGGCCTGGCCGTTGATAAAAATCTGGGGCACCGTGGTTTGCCCCGTGGTTTCGACCAGCCAATGGCGTTTGTCGGTGTCGTGGGTGACATCGTAAAGGGTAAATTCAACCCCTTTGCTGCTGAGCAGACGTTCAGCGGCGCGGCAATAGGGACAATAGGTCGTAGAGTACACTTCAACTTTAGCGGGCATGATCTTCTTCTTGCTCCAAAACAGGGATTCCCGACGAAGGGAGTAATTTATCCAAAAAACCTTTGCCCGAGGTCTGACTGTCTAATTCCAAAAACTCAATCAGGCTGAACAGCATCAGACAAACCCCAATCGCCCAAATCACCGGGCTGTGATAGCGCTGGGCATTTAAAAACAAGACCACCGAGAAAATCAGCAGCGAGAACCCCTGCAAAACGAGATACAGGGTGCGTTGCCTAAAAAAAGCGCGCATTTCGTTTTTTAAACGCCCCTCTAAGTGGGTGAGCAAAAAGGCATAATCTGCTTCTGAAAGCGCTGTATCTGGCGGTAAAGAGTCGCCCGGAGGCAGAGGTGAATACATGCCCAAATTATAGCACCTGTCCCACAAAAGAAGACAAGCAGGTCGAGGCTCAGATTTTCTTGAGGTTCTGGCGGTAATAATGGGTATGTAACATCACCGCGGGCACGTAATTGCGTGTTTCACTTGGCAAATAGCCGCGAATGTCCTGCCAAGTGACTTTGGTCTTGGCCTTTTTTTGCAGTGTGGCAGCCTTCTGAATCGCTTTGCTGACCCGGCCCAAGCCCCCATTGTAAGAAGCCAAGGCAAACTGTAGGCGCTGGTGTTCGGGGTAAGCGCGGAATTGGTCGTAAAGCGAGCGCAAATACCAAGTCCCTGCCGCCATATTGTCGACGGGGTTAAACGGGGACGAAATATGAACAGGACTGCTGCTGCGAATATGCTCAACCGTGCCAGGCATCAATTGCATCAGGCCTTGGGCCCCTGCCCAGCTTACTGCGTTGGCATTAAAGCCCGATTCTTGGGTAATCACGCCCAAAATCAGAGCAGGGTCCATTTCAAAACGACGGGCCTGAATTTTGGCCAAACGGACAGAGGTATTTTGGGCCAAATAGCGGGCAGGCAGACGCAAACGGGTATTAACCGCGCCGCCGGTCTTGGCCGTTGAACCGGGGTTGAGATTCACAAATGAGGGGGGTTCCACGTCACAAGCGGTGAGCAAGAGGGTGGGCAAAAGGGCCAGCAAGGCGAAAGCCGAAAATTTATTTATCATTGCAGTTGTCCAGCTTTGGACGCTGGAAATTCTCCTTATCACAGGCGAAACATACAAACAGAATGGGTTTCACCTAAGCAATACAATTCTGAAGACGCAAAAAGCAAAGCTGGAGTTCCTTTGTTTAAAACATCAGCGTAATTTTACCATAAGATAACCTGAAAAAAGCCAAAAAGACAGCCGAAATACCATATTCAGATACTTCGGCAAAAGTCTTTAATCAGGGGCTATTGGGGCAGGGGGTCGACAGCTATAGGGTCGAAGAAATCCTGAGTCGGAATCGAACGCTGAAAGAAATTTTCAACAGCGGGGCTATTCTGGGGCGGACGGGTGCGGGTAGCCAAGGCCTTGATCGCTGTATTGATATCAGAGATATCCATGCCTTGAATATCATCGCGATTAAGCGTGATTCCCAAGCGGTCCTGTGTTTGCTGAATCAGGCGATTTTGGCCAATTTTTAACTCGCGCTCCTCGGGATCGAGGTCAAAGCTCACCTGCACTGCGGCTTTCATCGTGCTGGCATCTTGGGCCCGGGCCACGGCAGAAATGCTGGCGGCATCCGGATGTTTATGGCTACTGGAGCCAGAACCATCGCCCCCAGTATGGGAGTTATCAGAAGATTGGGCCTGTTTAATCGGAGCATTGCCACTGACAGAACCTGCATTGGCAGCATCAAAACCCTCTTTGATCGAGGATTGAATCCGTTCGTTGCGATTGCTGCGGCTGTTGAGTTCCGAACTATTAGAACCACCTTCTTGGGGGATATCGATGATCCCTTTGCCGGGAACCCACATCTTGCCAGATTGCGCCAATAATTGCGCTTGTCGGTCATAGGCATTTCCCGACTCTATTTTCTTAATCGCTAAATCGCTTTCATTTTCAGACATAAATCTATTCTCCTTGTTGATCGCCCATTGGCGATTCTATACCCAAACATTTTGAGTTTTAATCAAGACGCCTGTGATTCTTATAGCCCGAAAAATTTCAATCTGACGCCCCAGGCTGGTTTTTCTGGGCGATTAAATACAGCGCCAAGCCCAGCCGATACCAAACAAAGGGTTGCAGTGAATGCCTTTCTAAGAAGCGAAATAAAAGTCGCAAACTTAGATAACCACTGACGGTAGCCGTGGCCAGAGCCGTGGCCAAAAGGGCCATTTCTCGCTGTGAAGGGGGTTCTTTAAACAGATCTTTGAGTTTAAACAGACCCGCTGCTGCAATAATCGGAAAGCCCGCCAAAAAAGACTGGCGGGCAGCCTCGGTCCGGCTCAAACCGGCAGCCAGCCCTGTGGCCATCGTAATGCCCGAGCGAGAGACCCCCGGAAACAAAGCCAAAGCCTGACTGGCCGCCAAGAAAAAAGCAGTTCCGGGCTGGGGGGGGGTATTTTCAAGCTTACCGTTCTGCTGATCGGCCCAGGCCATCAACAAAGCCCCCAAGACCATGCCTGCCGACATATAAGCAGGGGAGCGCAGATGTTTTTCCACAGGTTTGTCCAAAAGTAAACCCGCCAAACCAGCAGGGATATTGCCCAAAAGTAGTTGCCAAGCGTCACTCTTCCCCGGTGCGACACGCAAAGAGCCCAACACCTTGCGCAAATCTTTGCGCAAATAGATCCCCGCAGCCAAGAGCGTGCCCAGATGCAAAGAGGTGTCAAAGCTCAAGCCTGGGCGCTGCCAGCCCAAGAGACGCGGCACGGCAATCAAATGGGCCGTACTGCTGACCGGCAAGAACTCAGTGAGGCCCTGAATGGCCCCCAAGATCGCAGCCTGATAAAAACGCATCGAAACAGACCTGGGCTTTAAAGCCAATCCATCGGGTCGGTGTACTGTCCCTGCAAACGCACCCCAAAATGCAGGTGGTTGCTGGCACTGGCACCTGTATTGCCGGTGATCATCAGGGCCTGGGACCGCGCCACAGACTGACTCTGGGAGACCAGCAGCTTTTCGCCATGGCAATAGACGGTTTGCAATTGCGGCTCATGCTGCAGGCGCACCATATTGCCACATTCCTTATCGTAACCACGCTGAACAACACGGCCAGGCACCGCTGCTGAAGCGGGAATGCCCTCAAAGGTTTCGATATCTATCCCTTCGTGCAAACGCCAAGTGGCCCGAATCGGGTGCAGGCGATAGCCAAAATGGGAAGAGACATAGCCGACGGTCGGCCAGCTAAAACCATGGCGGGGCATGGGCACCACCACCATGCGGTAGGTTTCTAACCAGTCTTGGTTCAGGCCTTCGTTGACCTGTTTCAGCAATTCGGATGAGGTGCGAAATTTGAGTGCGACCAAATCGAGGGAATTGATATCTTCGAGCTGCACCTTGTAGACCACAGGCACCAGATCCGGGAATTGTTTTTCCCATTTGAGCCGGTAATAGCCCTGATACTCAACTGCCGCCTCGTGATAACGGGCCTGTTTTTCCAAGAATTTGGCGCGCCACCAATGTTTCATGGCAGACTGTGGCAATTTTTTCCAGCTGGCTTCGGCCTCCGTGTATCGGCCCAACTCAATTTGAGCACCTATTTTGGTTTCAGGAGCCGCTTCGCCCAAGAGGATCTTTTCGGCTTGGTTCATGCGCTCAGCCAAACCTGCCCGCATGGAAAGATAATCAGCTTGGCCAGTCATGGCTTTGAGCTGGGCCTGGGCCTCAGCCACCCGGCCCCGATCGCGCAGATGCATAGCCAAAAGGGTCTTAAATTCAGACGAACCCGGCAGAGCGGCCTCTTTAAAATAGCCCAGGGACAGATCGTATTTTTGCTCATCCCAACGGTTAAAAGCATCGTTGAGCAAAGTATGACTGCGTTTGATTTGCTCGACGGTGGCTTTGCCATGCTTGCGGTAAAGCAGTTGCGAGAGCTGCAGCCGCAGCTTTTCATCGCGGGGGGCGAGATTGAGCAAGCGGTTATACGCCAACTCTAAATCTTGGGGATGCCCCTCTGTCTGAATTTGTGCTTTGAGCATTTCCGCCAGCTTTTGGCGCAACACCGGATGGCGGGGGGAGAGATTAAAGGCCAAGCGGGTATCTGACAATTGAACGGCGTTGACGGGCGATTGCTGGGAAGACCAGGACTTGACCTCTTGCACAACCCGATTGGTAAAGGTGCGTTGAGCGCTGGGATCTCTCACCAATTTGAGGAAGGTGTCTGATTCAGCCCAGGCCTGCAGCGGCTGAAAGCCGTGCAAAGAAACCAGCAAAGCCGGTAAAAACCACTTAAATTTTAACTTCATCTGCTTCTACCATATCTTTCAGGAGGGTGCATAAACTGGGATCATAATAGCCAGTTTTGTGAAGGGATTCAACCGCCTCAGCGATCGAATGACCTGCTTGCAACTGGCTCTCGTAGGCATTGGCCAGACCAATAATCCGGGCGTAGAGTGGAATTTGCGAGCCTGCCAGACCATCGGGAAAGCCGCTGCCATCCCAGTGTTCGGCAAAATGGCGAATGGCCGGTGCCAAGGGACGCAAGTGGGGAACCATTTCGAGAATGCGCCCGCCCAAGAGAACGTGCTGCTGGTCTTGCCAAGTCTCATTCAGGTTATTTTGGCCAGCAGGTAAACTGACCAATTGACCAATTTTATGCAGATACGCCAATTCGCGCACCTGCTGTTGCTCGTGGGGCAATAAATTGAGCTTAAAGGCCAGCCGTCCGGCCAGAGAACTGACCCGCTCGGAGTGAAAGCGCCAGGGCGAAGCGCCCGACTCAAAGATATCGATCATCTGTTTGAGCACTTTGACAATCCGCTGTTCCAATTGCAGGGTCTGACGCTGACCAGCCAAGGCGACCGCAAATTCATCGGAAAAGGTTTCGAGCCAACGCAATTGACGATTGGAAAGTGGCAAAGGCTGGTTAAACAACAACACAATCAGGGCTTTGACATCGCGCTCATGGCTAACGGGTCTAAAAATCGCAGTCTCTAGCCCTGGCAAATGGGCTTCGAGACTGGCGCGGGCAGCCCCCCAGAGTTCGGGGGTTTGGCTTTCCACCAATTGCCAGGCCGAATAACCGGGCAGGGGCCAGCGAAAGCTGAGCTGGTTTTGCAGCGCTGCCACGGCCCGTGGCAAAAGCCCGCGAAAACCACGGGTCAGAAATTGCCCCGAAGTGGCATCCGGAAAGCTGATCAACAGCCCCTCGGCCTGGGGCACCACGGCCTGAATTTCGTTTAAGACATGCTCCAACAGCTCTTCTTCGCCCAAGAGACCGGTTTGAAATTGATTGAGCCCGCGCACAGCTTCGAGCAGGTGCATACTTTGGGTCCGCTGCTCTTCGAGATAGGTGCAGGAACTTTGCAGCAAAACCATGCTGACCTCTTTAAAAAAGGCATAACAAATTTCAAAAATAAATTTTTTCTCGGGCTCAGCCATGGGCAGGGCCAAGGCCTGTTCGACAAAATGGCGATAGGCCTGCAAACAGAGTTCATTGAGGAGCAAAACATGGGATTGGTGTTGTAGCTTGTTCTGAAGCCGTTGCTTCCAGAGCATGAGGGCCTGTTGAACCGCTTCTCCCCAAGCATTGGGGCCGCTAGACGTGCGCGGCGTCTGCACATACAAGCGAAACAATTCAGGCAATTGGGGCAAAATTTTATTCAAGAAATAAGTCTGGTAGACCGGCTTGAGATCGGCCTGGGCATGAATGAATTCGGTTAAAGTCGCCAAGAGCTGAGGGGCGTCTTTGTCCAAGGCTTCGAGCCAGATTTGACGTGATTCAGTACGCAAATCGGCAGGCAGCACAGCAACGGCATCCGCCGGCCGTGGCGAGGCCCCGCGGGAATAGGTCTCAATGATCAGTTTGCCCTCTTCGACCTCGGCCTGACAGATTTGGTTGCGTCCCTGGTTTTTGGCTTTGTAGAGAGCCGTATCAGATCTGACAATCAATTCCGAAACCTGCAGATTGGGGTCGTCGTCGGTGCAGGTCACGCCCATGCTCATCGAGAGCGAGACAGTCTGGTTGTCTTTTCCCACAAAGGGATAACTTGCCACATTGCGGCGGATGCGTTCAGCGACCTCACAGGCCGCACTCAAAGGGGTTTCAGGCAAGAGAATGCCCAACTCTTCGCCGCCATAGCGGGCCACAATATCCGTTTCACGCACGGAATCTTGCAAAATACCCGCAATTTCTTTGAGCACCCGATCGCCCAATAAATGGCCGTGGGTATCGTTGAATTTTTTAAAATAATCCACATCGCAGATAATCAGCGAAAGCGGCTTTTTATAGCGTTTTGAGCGGTTGAGCTCTTCTTCCATCTTGTTTTTCAGGTAGCGGTGGTTAAACACGCCCATCAGACCGTCTTTGATCGCCTGTTCCTGAATTTTCATGCGCAATTGGATATTTTTGAGGGTGATTTCCATCGGTTTAATCAGCAATTTGAGCATGCGCTCGTCGCGCTCGCTAAAGGGCTCCATATGTTCGCGAAAAATCACCATGATATACGCCACAGTGTCGTCGAGCAGAATCGGCTGGGCAATAAAGGCTTTGTAGGCTTTTTTCCAGAGCACATAGGGCAGGGGCAAATGACCGAGATGATTGTGAATCACCCCCTGTTTGCTATGGACCATATCCTGTAGCGGCCCCTCGTCTTCCATGTGGAAGTTTTTTTCGGGTTCGGGAATATGATCGGAAACTTCGTGGACAATGCGCCAATCTTCGCCGAGGTGTTCGACCCGGTAGATCGAGCAGCGCTGATTGGAGATCACCCTGGCAATTTGCTGGTAATTGCGCTGCTTGAGCAAATTGTGGAACAGATCCTTTTGGGTAATCTCAACCTCGGCCTCGTGCAGAATGAACTCACCGAGCACTTTGTTGATCTCATACAAAGTGCGAAGTTTATCGTTTTGCTCTTCCATGCTGCGGCGCTGATCAATAAACTTGAGACCGCCCAGAATTAGGGCCATCAGCACGCCCAAAATCACCAAATTATGATCGCGCTGGTAAAACGAGGCCACCATCACGGCTATCGGAAAGAAAAACAGGGTTTGGGTAATTTCAACTTTGTCTTCTTGAAAAACCAACAGCGACTTGAACCACTTTTTCCAGGTCAGACCGATTTGGCTTTTGATCGCCACAAAGCCATTCACCAGCGGAATATTGATCACCAGATAGGTCACCGTCGCGGCCCCAGCAGACACCATCATGTGCAAAAGCGGGAGTTCCGACAGCACCATGCCCATGCGCGCATCTGCGGCCATGAGAGCAGCCCCAGCTGCGCCGTAGGTAATCGCGTATTGGGCCATATTAAAAAAGGCGATATCCCAGCCCCGGCGCTGCACAATCAAGATCGTGTAAAAATTACCCAAAGCGGCCAGCACAATGACCACGGGTGCATTAAAGAGCAATAGCCCTGTGAGCAAAACCGAAAAACTGGCAGAAATTTTGCTGCCATGAGGCAGGGTGACATAGGTCTGCTCAGCCAAAATGCTCAAGAGGGCAAAGACCAAAAAGTCCCAGCCGTTGACCGCCCAAAAGGTATGGGTGGTGCGGCAGGAATAAGCAAAGATCAGCAGGCCCAAAACAAGTACCGACCAGAAATAGAAGCGCTCTGCCTTAATCGGCGAGAAGCGCCCTGTACTCAGCCCCTGTTCAGTGTCTTGGCCCATATAACTTCGAGTTTCAATGCGTGATGTGGTATTATTCTAGCCTACTATTGTAACTTCATACAAATTTCAGACAGATTTTTAGAACAACTTTCAATAAACAACCTTCACAACATGCC
Organism: Candidatus Sericytochromatia bacterium; assembly: GCA_044356335.1. Classification (GTDB taxonomy): domain Bacteria; phylum Cyanobacteriota; class Sericytochromatia; order UBA7694; family UBA7694. The sequence continues at coordinate 13,266 of JBIKWL010000047.1, read as the reverse complement.
AAATTGGATTTACACCCACAACCTCAACCCGATCTTGATTAAATTGGGCCCTTTAGAGCCCCGTTGGTACGCCTTGATGTACCTCTTGGGTTTTGCTGCTACCTATCAGCTGATTGCCCGCAACCCCCGCTTTTTGAGCATGGGCTTTAACAAAGACGATGCCATGGATTTTTTGACCTATGGCTTTTTGGGTGTGATTTTGGGGGGCCGGTTGGGCTATGTGCTCTTTTACAATCTGCCCATGTATCTACAAAAGCCCTGGGAAATTCTGATGGTTTGGACCGGGGGCATGTCTTTCCACGGCGGGCTGATTGGTTCAATTGTGGCGATTATGCTCTATGCCCGCCACAAAAAAATCCCCATCTTGCGCATGTTCGACATAGTGGCCGTGCCAGCTCCCTTGGGCCTGCTCTTTGGGCGGCTGGGCAATTTTATCAATGGCGAACTCTGGGGCAAACCCACAGCAGGCAATTGGGGTGTGGTCTTTAATGCCACTGGCGGAGGTCCAGAACCCCGTCACCCAACCCAACTCTACGAGGCGGGATTGGAAGGGGCCTTGCTCTTTATCGTGCTTTGGCTGGCCTTTCGCTATGCCAAAAACCTCAAAGAGGGTAGCCTGGGCGCCCTCTTCTTGCTCGGTTATGGCCTGGGTCGTTCAGTGGTTGAGTTCACGCGCATTCCCGACGCACAATTGGGCTATTTGTTCGGCACCCATTGGCTGACCATGGGCCATCTGCTCTGTGTGCCGATGATTCTCGGCGGACTGGCCATGTTACTCTGGGCCAATCGTCCCTCGGCACCCAGTTTGGAAGAGAGTCTGGCCCAGCCGCTCAGCAAAACAGCCGAAACAGAATCTGAAGAAACCCCTTCCGAAAACAAGTAAACGAAGCCTCTCCCAATGAGCTATTTCATGGTAGATATCGAAGCTGATGGGCCCATCCCTGGTGATTATTCGATGATTTCGCTGGGAGCTGTGCTGGTGAGACCCGATCTCGCAACCACCTTTTATGCACAAATGCGGCCGATTTCTGCTCAGTGGATTCCAGAAGCCTTGGCTCCCAGTGGCTTTAGCCGCGAACAGACCTACGCCTTTGGCGAACCCCCAGATATCATGGCGCGCTTTGCCACCTGGGTCGAAGAAAACAGTGTGGGCCGACCGCTGTTTATCTCAGATAACAATGGCTTTGACTGGATGTTTGTCTGCTGGTATTTTCACCATTTTCTGGGTCGCAACCCCTTTGGCCACAGCTCAACCAATTTGGGCAGCCTTTACAAAGGCCTTGAAAAAGACTGCTTTAAAAATTTTAAACACCTACGCAAAACAGCCCATACTCACAATGCCCTCGACGATGCCAAAGGCAATGCCGAAGCGCTTTTACACCTCAAAAATAGCGTAGGGCTCAAGATCGCGCTGGACTAGCCAGACCGGTTTTCTTGGCGCTGGCTCAATTTCTTGTTAGAATGAATGAGCTTACTTGTTAAAAGCAACTTTCCCCCTGATCTGATTCTCGTTCTGATTCTCCTTTGAACTCTCAACTGGACCCTCGACTCAGTGGCTTGGAAAAGCCGAAAAGTAGCATAAACAGTTTAGAATCAGAGAGGAGGTGAGTGCGGGTATGATGGAAGTTGAAGTTGAAGACGGAAAAGTCGACGCAGCGATTAAGACCCTCAAAAAGAAACTCAATCGTGCCGGCGTTTTTCGCAAAATTAAAGAAAAACGCTTCTACGAGCCCCCGAGTGCTAAGAAACAAAGAAAACGCAAAGAAATTTTGCGTCGTGCCAAAAAGAAGCTGAAAAAACAGCAGAAGAAATATTAATTTGGCACTGCGGGAGAACCTCTAAACACACCGGCTGAACTATGTCAGACCCTCAGGAATCCCCCGAACTCAATGGTGTGGCCAGCGTTGAAGATGGCCACATCCAAATCCGGGACCCTCAACCCGGAGGCTCACCTGCCCGTTTACAGGCAGATGACTCAGTTCTGGTGTTTGTTAACGAAGTTCCGATCACGGAACCCGTTGAAGTGTTCTCCCGCACTTCTATTCGTGTAACCCTCCCACTTTTTACCCTGCCCCGCTACACAGCCAAGATCCAAGTCGATCCCGATTGGATGCGCGCTTGGCTCGAACTCAAAGTTCTCAAGCCGGGCCTGTTTTACCATCTGCAAGACACCCCTCCCACCCAAGCATTGCTGATCAAGACCCTGGCAAAACCCGCTTTGCTCAAGGATTTCGAAGAAATCCGCACGGAGATTTTGGGCACGATCCAAAAACAGGGTGTGGTTTTTGGGATTTTAGACCAGAACCTCGATCAAGCGCTTGAATCGCCGCCTGATTCCCCCATTTGCATCGCCAAAGGCCAGCCGCCTGTTTATCTGGCAGATCGCTTTGAAGAGCGTTATGCTTTTCCCCATTTGCCCGAAGGGCCACAGAGTTTGGCTCTGCCACCATTGGAGCTGATCTACCCGGTCCTCAGGCCCTGCAAAGCCGGTGAAATCTTGGTAAAAAAAATTCCCGGCAGAGTCGAAAGCGAGGGACGCAATCTCAAGGGGGAAACCCTCACCGCCCCTGAGATCCAGCGGCCTTTATTGGCTGCTGATGGCTCTGTGCGCTTGCAAAAAGAGGGGAGTGAAATTGTCGCAAATTTGGAAGGCATCCCCTCTTTTAATGGGCGGGACGCACGGGTCAGGGGCTGTCATGTTTACACAGATCCGGTCCTGGGCTACCGAGGCAATATTGTTGATGTGCAGGGCAGCGCCCAAATCGCTGCAGATGTGACCGATCAGGCCCAGGTCTGGGCCTTTCAGCATATCGAAATTGCAGGTCAGGTCAGCCACGCCCAGCTCGAAGCGGATGAAAATATTGTCGTTCATGGCAATACGGTCAAGGCCAAAATTGCCTCAGGTGGGGATGCCAGCGCCAGCATGCGCCTGATTGTGCCGGTCAAAAATCTCTTGGTGCAGATGCTCAAGCTGCAAAAACTGTTTGCCGAACTCAAAAAGAGTGTCCCCCAACTGGCCAATCGCACTGACAAAGCGGTCTTTCTGCAATTGCTCAAAACCCAATTTCCGGGGCTTTTAAACGATGCCGAGCAACTCTGGGAACTACTCAAAACACTCAAAAAACTCCATCCCCGCAAGGTCATGGTGCTCAAAGTCGTTTTGTCACACCTGTTGAATCTTGAACAAAAAGACTTCAGCGCCGCGCTTTACCACGATTGGGTCGATAAACTCGGTGATTTTTTGCTCGATCTTGAGGCGCTTGAAAATCTCTCCAGTCATGTCTATCTGAATTATGTTCAGGCCTCGGAAATCTACTCTCAGGGCAATATTTATATTCTCGGCGAAGGCTGTTATAACTCACAATTACACGCCCGCAAACATGTTTTGATCACGGGCGCACCGGGCTATTGCCGCGAGGGACTGATCGAAGCGGGGGGACATGTGATTGTGCGCGAATTGGGTAGCCCCAACGGCAGCCGTCTGCGCATTCAACTGCAACCCCAAAGCAAAGTCTATGCTGAGCTGATCTATCCAGGGGTGGAGTTGCGCTTTGGAAAAACCACGCCGCATCATTTTCTCGAAAAACAAGAACGGGTGGAACTTTGCCTGGAAGGCGAAAGCGTCACAACGCGGCCCTTGCGCTGATGCACTGGTGTTTGCTTGATCCATCGGGAATGTCTTACCATCCTGGAACACCGCTTAAAGAACCGCTGGGAGGCTCCCAGTCGGCCCTCTCTTATCTGGCTCTGGCTCTCCAAGCACGGGGACATCGGGTCAGCTTTGTGCTCAAAGGCCAGCCACCACCAGACAGCCCTGTTCCCATTTACGCCTTAGAGACATTGCCTTCAGGCTTCTGGCAACAGGACTTTGACCTGATTCTTTTGTTGAATCAGGCAGATTTTATCGCCGAAGTGGAATTGCCCGCCGTACCACTGGTATTTTGGAATCATCATTTGCCCCTGACCCTCTCCCAAACCACCCTGGCGCAGGTAAAAGAACACTGTGCTGCCATGGTTTTTGTCTCACACTGGCAGCAACAGGGTTATCTCAATTGCTACGCTCTGGGCTCCTTGCCCACTGCCGTGATCGGCAATGCCATCGCTCCCCACTTTGCAGGCAAACCGGCTCCCCTGGGCCGTGATCCTGTGCTGGCATATACCTCCACACCCCGACGCGGCCTGGAAATGCTCCTGCCAATCTACCAAGAATTGCGCAGGGAATACCCCGCCCTGGGATTGCAGATCTTTTCTTCTTTTGCCGTCTATCAAATCCCCGAAGAGGCAGACGGTTTTGCCCCCCTGTATGCCCACTGCCGCCGTTTGCCCGGTGTGACCTACCGGGGGGCCGTGCCCCAACCCATTTTGGCCCAAGCCCTGCGTCAAACCCATTTGCTGGCCTATCCCAATTTATTTCCTGAAACTTTTTGCACAGCCGCCCTGGAGGCCTTGGCTGCGGGTTGCCGCTTGGTCACCAGTGCTCTGGGTGCGCTGCCCGAAACCACGGCAGGTTATGCCCGCTTGGTCCCCTGGCACAAGCAGCCCTCGGCCTTTTACCAGAGCTATTTGCACGCTCTGGGCAACGAGATTGAGACCTGGTACCGAGGCGCCTCAGCTTGGGAGCAAATGCGCCAAGAACAAGCCCAGTGGGCCATGGCCCAGCACGTCTGGGATGTGCGCGTGCAGGCCTGGGAAAACTTGGCCCAAAAGTGCTTAAATTCAGCGCTGCCTGCGCCAGATATTAAAGCCCCAGATCCCCGCACAGAGCAAAACCAGCCCAGCCAATTTGAGACCGGCTTGTAGCCAACGGCTGGCCTCTACATCCGCTTCAAAGACCGCGATCAGCACCATCACAAGCAGAACCAGGGTTAACCAGGGAATGCGGCGCCTCATGGGCTCAGCTCCCAGGTTTTGCCAATCAGCAGCAAACCGGGTGTGAGCAGATGTTCAATTTGCTCACTGGTCAGGGCCAAAATAGCCGAGGGTTCCTCTGCCAGCACGGCATAGCCCTGTTTGAGGTAAAAATTCACGGCCCAAGTGGCTTCGCGGTGTGCCAGCAGATATACGCTGCTAAAGCCTCGTTCTTTGAGCGTTTGCTCCCAGAGTGCCAGCGCCCGCCCACCGAGCCCTTGGCGCCGGGCCAAGGCCAAAAAATGCAGCGAGGCGAGATAAACCGGCCCCGTCTCCAAAACCGCCCAGGCCAAAAAGCCCTGTGGCAGGCCCGCCACCTCAATCAGCTCGGCACTCAGACCCGTCACCGAAAAGGGCTGTTCGCTCGCGATCAGCAGATCAAGGGTCTCAATATTGCCCTCAAAGGTGCCGGGCATCAGCACGGAATACAGGGGCAGCACCTCGCGAAAGACCTGCTGAATAAAAGGCAGATCTGTGAGCTTGGCCAAGCGCAAGTTCACATCAGTCGGCATACGCCAGCTCAAGCACCTGGCTAAAATGTTTGACAAAATGCACCTGCAGCCCCTTGCGGATATAAGCAGGCAAATCATCAAAATCGCGGCGATTGGCCTCGGGAAAGATCAGTTCAAAGACCCCAGAGCGCTTGGCGGCAATGGCCTTTTCGCGCAGTCCACCTATGGGCAAGACCTTGCCCGTCAGGGTCAGTTCGCCAGTCATACCGATCCGGCGCGGCACAGCCTTGCCCGTGGCCAAGGAATACAGGGCAAGCGCCATGGTAATCCCAGCCGAAGGACCGTCTTTGGGCGTGGCCCCTTCGGGCACGTGTAAATGGATCATATGATGTTCAAAAAAGGTTTTGTGGGCCTTTTCCTGATCGAGCAGGGCCCGCACACAGGTATAGGCAATCTGGGTAGACTCTTTCATCACATCGCCGAGTTGACCGGTCTGCTTAAAGCCGCCCCCTTTGGTGCTGAGCGCTGCCGCTTCGATGTGCAAAATGGCGCCCCCCATCGCGGTCCAAGCCAAGCCAATGGTCACACCGGGCACCTGTTCGTCGTAAATCTCTTCAGGATTAAAACGCGGCTTGCCCAGGTATTTTTCAACCTCGCGGGTGCTGACTTTAAAATGTTCGCCCTTTTTCTCAGCCATGCGCAAGGTCACTTCGCGCATGATTTTTTTCAGCTGATTCTCCAAATTGCGCACCCCGGCTTCGCGGGCGTATTTGTCGATGATCATGCGCAAAGAGCCATCGGAGATCTGAATCTCGGCCTCGCTCAGACCGTGTTGCTCGCGCTGCCGGGGAATCAGGTATTTCTTGGCGATCTGCAGTTTCTCTTCGAGAATATAACCCGAGAGACGGATGATCTCCATGCGATCCAGCAGGGGGCCGGGAATGGTGTCGAGTTGATTGGCGGTGGTAATAAACAGCACTTTTGAGAGATCAAAACGCACATCGAGATAATGGTCGAGAAAGTCTTTGTTCTGCTCAGGGTCAAGCACTTCGAGCAGCGCCGAAGCCGGGTCGCCGCGAAAACTCGCGCCCAGTTTGTCAATTTCATCCAACATAATCACCGGATTGGCTGTGCCCGTGCGTTTGACCGCCTGAATCAATTTGCCGGGCATGGCGCCGATATACGTCCGGCGATGGCCTTTGATCTCCGCTTCGTCACGCATACCACCGAGGGAGAACCTAAAAAACTCCCGGTTGAGGGCATCCGCAATGGAACGGCCAATTGAGGTTTTGCCGACACCGGGCGGCCCCACCAGACAGAGAATGCTGCCGGTTAAACTACCGCGTTTGCGGATCGTGCTGATCAGCTCCAAGATGGTCTGTTTGACATCGTCCAGACCATAATGGGTGGCATTGAGTACCCGCCTGGCTTTGGGGATATTGAGGTTGTCTTTGGAGTAATGTCCCCAGGGCAGGCTGGTCAGGGTGTCGAGATAATTGCGGGTCACCTGGTATTCAGCCGAATGGGTCTCCATCATGCCCAGTTTATTGAGTTCCTCTTGAATGACTTTATCAGCTTCTTCAGTCAGTTTGAGCTTGGGCAGGCGGGCTTCGAATTTTTCAATTTCAGTGGTTTTGTCGTCTTTTTCCATGCCCAGCTCTTTTTTGATCATCTTGAGCTGTTCACGCAGAAAAAAGTCTTTTTGTTGTTTGTTGACCTTTTCGTTGATCTGGGTCTGGATTTTTTCCTGGATCATCATCACTTCCAGCTCTTCTTTGAGCAGGAGTAGCAATTTTTCGCTGCGGCGGCTGAGGTCAAAGGTTTCGAGCAAATCCTGGAGCTTATCTGGATCTGCCCCCAAAATCGAAGAGACCACGTCCATCAGCGTAACCGCATTGTCGTAGGTCATTTGTGAAAGCAGCATTTTAACCGACTCTTGCAGAATCGGGCTCAGCCGCAATAATTCTTTGACCGCAGACATAATCGCCAGGGTATAGGCCTTTTGTTCGTCGCTGGGTTTGGTCTGGGGATCGGGATGGTATGCCACCTCCCAACGCAAGAGTGGCTCAGTTTGTAAGGTCTTGACCCGCGAAAAGCGCTGCAGACCCTGGCCCAAAATCTGGATCACACCGTCACTGGGCACATTGACCTTAAATATCTTGATAATCGTGCCCACTTCATAGAGCTCAGAGGCAAACAGATCGTCGGGGTTTTCTTTTTTAACCAAAACCAGGCCAAACATGCGGTTGCCATTTTCCCAACTGTCTTTGAGCAATTCGAGGTAACGCTCACCCGAAAAGGTAAAGGGCATCAGCACATTGGGAAATACAGGGCGGGGGTGAAAGGGCATAATGGCAAGGGTTTCGGGCAAGACTTCCGAGACCACCATCAGATCTTTTGCGGGTGTTTCATCCCCCACCGCAGGATCTTCGGTTAAAACTTCAGGTATCAATTCTTCAGCAATTTTGGCTGGCATAAAATATCCTTTGTCTCTGCTCTTGAGGAGCAGGGCGTTTTTTTCATTATAAGCGCTGGAAAGCCCTTCAGTGAGTCATTGGTTAAATTCACAAAAAAAAGTGTCAATGTTACACCAGCTACAGTCCCCGCAAAGCAGCCGGAGTACAATAGAACCATGCAGATGATTGAATGGATCACCGGCGCACGCCGGGGAGAAATCGCCAAGACAGTGTATAGCTTTCTCGGCGTATTTTTTCTGCTGCTCTCGTACTATTTGGTCAAACCCCTGCGAAACTCGCAGTTTTTAAGTAGTTTTGACGACAGTCTTTTGCCTTTTTTCTACCTGATTGCGCCGATTCTGTCACTGGCGGTGACCAAGCTCTTTAATTATTTTTGCGATTTGATTCCCAAATACCGCTTAATTGTTTTGACCTATTTGCTTTTGATGGCCTGCAAACTGGTCTTTTGGGTCTATTTGCCCGTGGGCGGCAAAACCGCAATGGTGATCTTTTATTTTTGGGCCTCGGTCTATTTTTTGCTGGCAGTGGCCCTGATCTGGAGCTGCATCAACACCATTTTTTCACCCACCCAGGGCGAACGCAGCTTTGGTTTTGTGGCCCTTGGAGGCACGATCGGCAATGTCTTGGGCGCAGAGGTCTCCAGCTTGATTGCCCGCAGCAGTTTTAAAGATCAGGCCCTGCTTGTGGCGGCTTTGGCAATGGGGGCTGCTTTGGGACTGCTTTTATTGGCCATTCGGGCGGCAGAAAAATCACCAACCCCAGTCATTTCAACAGCCACAAACCAAGCTGAAGCCAACTCAGACAGCACTTTGGCCGCTGAAAAAGTCTCATCCAAAGGCTTCGACGATCTGCTTGAAATTTGGCGCAACCGCTATGTGCGCGGCATTGCCATCATGGTTTTTGGCTTGGCCCTGTTTAATACGCTGATGGATTTTCAAAGCCAGAAGATTATCAATACCACCTACTCCGAAAAAACCTACCGAGAAAATTTTAATTGGCTCAAAGTGCCGCCCGCAGAGGGGCTGGCTTTGCTGAATCAATTGAAACACATCCCCGAAGCGAAACACACAACCACCGTTCAGGCCTTTTTTCGGACCCACCAATTGGATCCGCTGCTTGTACCCCAATTTGAACAAAAGTTAAAAACCTACACATCGGAAAAAGAAGCCGGCATGCGCGACTTTTTCTCACAAACCTATAAATACCACGGCATCTTGGGGGCCATTTTGCTCTTGATGGTTTCCCGACCGCTCTTTCGCCATATGGGGCTGCGCTTCTCCAGTTTGATTCTGCCGGTCTTTTTTCTCTTGGCGGGGGTGGCGTTTTTGTTTCCGCTCGATCTGATGCTGCTGCAAATCGTCTTGGTGGTCGGTGGCGCCCTCAATTATTCTCTCAACAATGCCAGCAAAGAATTGCTGTATACCGTCACTTCTGAAGACATCCGCTTCAAGCTCAAACCCCTGATCGAAGGCCCAATCATGCGCTTGGGTGATGTATCGGCTTCGATCTTAAAAATTGTGCTGGGATTGTTGATCGTGACCCTGCTCAAAAGCCCCTCCCATTATGGCGATTGGATCGCCTTGGGCGTGGGTCTCGGCGTGGTGGTACTCTGGCTCTTGGCGATTGGCTATACAGGCCAGAAATATGACCAAACCAAGGCTCTGCGCACGGAGCCTAAAACACCTTAGTCGCAGCCTTCCATGCCACAGGTGTTTAACTCATGGTCAGCCAGCAGCAGCAAAACCCGCTGACGCACCACCTGCAATTTGTCTGAACCTGCCAGCAACGAATAGATCGTACCGCCGCCCATTCTTTTGGTGAGGTCTTGGTACTTGGTTTCGATCCTGCGAAATTCTGCATCGCGGTATTTGAGCCAGGCCACTTGGCTGTTGCGCAAAGCAGCGTTTTTGTCTCCACCGAGCGATTGGTAATATTTGTTTAAAAGCTGATCCCAGCGCTTGGCATAAGCCACATAACAGTCTTGCATGCCCAAGGTGGAATCATTTTTTTGCATGCAGCTTTCCATTTCCTGATCGAGGGGATGGGGTTTCTCGGGTCTTGCCGCGAAAGCAGGCACAGCTGACAAGGAAAGCAAGACAGAACAAAACAGACTCAAAACAAACATGTCGGATTTCATCGGCGCATCCATCTTTATTTTATTTAATTGGCGAGGGATACCCACCGCCCCCCTATTGTATCGCGTTCCAATTTTCAGGCAATTGCCGCAACTTCTCACTTTTCGGATAATGCAAGGCATAGACCTGTCGCCATTGGGCATAAGCCGCTTCGTCTTGGGCTTCACAGGCCAAAAACAAGAGTGAATCAAGTACCGAGGCCCCCCACAGGCGACAGGCCAAGGGCAATTGGGGCACCAACGCCCAGGCCTGGAGAAAGGACGCCAAGGCCAGCGGATCGTGATGAAGGATTAACTCACTCTGAGCCCAATGACGCAAAGCATGAAAGCGCTCAAGCAGGTCGGGGTGCATCAGGTCCTGATGCAATAAGGCCCTGTACACAGCAAGCTTATGCGGATCAGTGGGAGACAAACGCGGGGCATGGGACAAGGTGATCTCAGCTAAAAGCGAAAAAGCCAATTGACCTGAGGGATCCCAAGGCAATTCGTGCACCCGTCCCAAATAACTCACCCCCCTGCGATTGGGAAAAAGTACCGCTTTCTGGCTCAGGGCCAACGCAGGGTGCTGTTGCCACTTCAAAGCATAAATCGCAGGTGGCGCAACCCGCAAATGTGCTTTGAGGGCCAAACCAGCCGCAGGTTCCAACCACTCATCCGCGTCGATATTGAGAATCCAATCAGCTTGGGCCTGAGCCAGCGTAAAATTGCGGGCTTGGCCAAAATGCTCGGGCCAAGCCAGTGCAAAGATCTTCGCTCCAAACTCGGCCGCGATTTGGAGGGTCTGATCACTTGAACCTGTATCGACCAAGACGATCTCATCGGCCACCCCCTGCAAGCTTTGCAGGCAACGTGGCAGCGATTTAGCTTCGTTTTTGACAATCAGACAGGCCGTGAGTAACATATCTGCTATTTTAGCTTGTCTGCCCAACCCAATTCAAAGATGGACTTGAGTTTATTTGGCAACCCTACTATTGCCATACTATACTGGGCACAGTATAAAAAGAGGTATTTGCCATGAAGAAGAAACTGCTCCTGCCATTCATATTCTTGCTCATGGCCGCAGCGCCGCCCCCCCAAGCCTTGGAACAGGCGCGCACAGCCAGCAAAGCCCTGCTGGGAGAACTGCAAACCACACTCAAGAGCACCCTGAGCAGCAAGGGGGCACCTGAAGCAGTGAAAGTCTGCAGCCAAGTAGCTCCCAGCATTGCCCAACATGTGGCAAAAAAACACCATTTACAGATCCGGCGCGTGGCACTTAAACACCGCAACCCAGCGAATAAACCCGATGCATTTGAGCAAAAATGGCTGACCCAGTGGCAGAAAAACTCCAGCCAAATCCCCGAAGAACACGCGGAAGTGGTCACTCACCAAGGCAAACCCACGCTGCGCTATCTCAAACCCATCAAAATTCAGGCGGCCTGCCTGCAATGCCACGGAGCCCCGGCTCAAATCAAGCCCGAGGTCAAGGCCTTGCTCAAACAACACTACCCGAGTGATCAGGCCACCGGCTACAAAGAAGGCGATCTGCGCGGCGCTGTGACCGTGATTTTGCCACTGCCTTAAAAGGCACTGATCTGCCAAGTCAGTGTCCCCTGCGGCCCCAGATAAAGGGAAGACTGAGCTCCAAAGGCTTGGTTCTTCTCGATATTGAGTTGACGGGCGTCGATAAAATTCCAAACATAGACCCCCCCGGCACAGAGCAGCGCAAAAATAACCGCCTCCGTCAAACCACTCAGAAACCCCCTGGAAGGATACAATTGGCTGATGCCAAGGCCCAACATGCCTCCAGCAGGGACAGCCAGCACAAAGCCCCCCATAAACAGCGCTCCACGCAGGGGTTCATCCAATAAAAAATGCCCAAGGCCAGGAACAACGGCCCCCATCCAGGTGTTTTCCCCATAATGGAGCTGGAGTGGCGTGCGGTTTTCAGCGGCAAAGGGGTCTTTCTCTTGGGTCAGCACAAAGACCGGCTCAGAAGAAAGCAGTGATTCTGCCCGCAAGGGCCCTGCCAAGCTCAACAGAATCATAAGCGCAGATAAAAAGGCAGAGAGAAATTTCATACACCGAGGCCCGTTTTCCGATTTAATGCATTACACAGTGAGAATGCCTATTTTTTATTCATAACAGGAGAAACGAGCGCTGTAAAGCCCCTGGGGGATCAGAAATTTTCTCTTCTCTGAGACGAACAGTAAGCAGAGGAAGGCGTAGACACACACCTAACAGACATTATATCGGCCAACCACAAGCCGTGTTCATATCTGTTGAAGTGATTGTCTTTATCTTGATCAAAGAATTGAAATTTTTTTGTATCAGCAACGGGATTATTAAAAAGCCAAGTGCGATTGGCCTCAAGAAACTCATACAGATCAATATTCCCACTTTGGTCTTTGTCGATTTTCTCGAAGCGATACCGAGCATACTCATCTGTCGTAGGCGAAGAATCAGAAAGGACGGGCCCCGTATTGCTCAAACCGCTTGGCATCGCTATGATCGGAGAGGGGCTAAAAGAACAGGCCCCCAAAAGTGGGAGCAGACTCAATATTAAGCTGGCAATTTTCATATCAAACTCTTTTTCATTGATTAATTTCAATCGCGACTTATACTCAAGTGAATCATTGAGTGGGTGGGCTGTAAAGCGTAAAAAAGTAGTGGACTTTACCACTCTTTTGTCTCAACATATCTCTCTTTTTAACTTCAGTTTTAAAGGCTGCAAAGCGAAAAGAATCTCAGCAAAACGTTCGGGAGCATCATTTTGAAGAATCTGTCCTTACATTGGTTACAGCAATTCCAACAATTGATTGAAATTGGCAGCTATACAGAAACAGCCCATAAACTCAATATCAGCCAACAGGCCCTGAGCAAAAATATCCTGGCTCTTGAAAGCTGGGCAGGGCATTCTCTGCTGATTCGACAGGGCGGCAAACATGAGCTGACATGGGCGGGTGAATTATTCAAAGATCAAATTCCAGGGCTTTTACAGAACTTACGTGAGCTTGAAAAAGAATTCCAAGCTCAACCCACCCAGATTCACCTGGGCATAGACCCCCTTTTTGGGCATCTCTTCTTAGATCGCATTTTACCCCCACTGTTGCAACGTTGGCCTGACATAGATTTACGTGTATTGCCCATGCGCGCCCCTGATTTACATCGTTTATTGCTCACAGGCTATCTAGCTCATCTTTTGTTCAAGAGAAAAAGCTAATAAAATAGCCCTCTGAGAAGAACGTGAGGGCTACATATGACATTAGACGTTATTTTAACCTGTTTTTGCCTTGCAACCAAGGGTTCAAGCCTG
>JBIKWL010000300.1:0-3141 GCA_044356335.1 Candidatus Sericytochromatia bacterium | reverse complement strand
CTTGGGCCGGGTGCTGTGGACCAATTGCCCTTTTTCCCAGAGGGCGATCTGCCAACCCAAGTCTTGGCCCAATTCTTCCATCCTGTTGACCAGTTCAGAAGGATTTCTGCGCTGGGTTTTGTTGAGTTCGCGCTGAATAAACATCACCTGACTGCGCAGGACATTGCGCACCAGCCCTTCCTGGTGGGAACTGAAAATCATGCCGGTCACAAGCCCCGTCAGAGCCAGGGTCACGATCAGCACCATCAGGGTGTACAAATAGAGTTTGCGGTAGAGGGCTTTCATATTTAGTTTTGCTTAATTTTTAAGGTGCCGCTGGAAAAATATAGCCAATGCCCCAGACGGTCTTAATCATCTCGGGCTTTTTGGAGGTGTCGCCGAGTTTTTGGCGCAGTTTGCTGATATGCATGTCAATGCTGCGATCCAGGCTCTCCCAATCGTAGCCGCGCAATTTTTGAATCAAGTGATCGCGGCTTTGCACAATCCCCCTGTTTTCCAATAAACATTTCAGCAGATCAAATTCAGTGGGGGTCAAATCCAATCTTTCGCCTTTGTGGGTGGCGACATGGCCATCGAGATCCACGATCAGGTCGTGTTTGTCTGAACGCAACTGGTTGCGCTCGGGCGACGGGGCTTCACTGCGTTCAATTCGGCGCAAAATACTTTTGATCCGGGCTTCGAGTTCACGGGGGTTAAAGGGTTTCGACATATAGTCATCGGCTCCCAATTCCAAGCCCAAAATGGTACTCAGATCATCCCCTCGGGCCGTCAGCATCAGCACCGGCAAGTGGGGGTGTGAGTTGCGAATGCGGCGACAGACTTCAAATCCGTCCATCTCGGGCAGCATCAGATCCAAGATCACCAGATCCACTGGATTTTGCGCCAGCCATGCCAGTCCTGCGGAAGGGGTCTCCGAGGCGCTAAGATTGAGCAGACCATCGGCAAAATAGGTTTGCAGCAGTGCGTGCAGGCTGGTATCGTCATCAATCAGATGAATCTGGGGCATGGTTTTGTTACACTGACTTTGTTTGATTCTATCTTTTGAGTATACTATTTTGCTAGAAACGCTGTGGGGGCTTCTGCCCTTTCTTTTGACGGGTGCCTTGGCCGGACTGCTTTCGGGTTTGCTGGGCATTGGCGGTGGCCTGATTTTGGTGCCCTTACTGACCCTGAGTGGTGTGTCGCTGCATCAGGCCGTGGGCATGAGTTTGTTGTATATCTTGATCACGGGCACTTCAGGGGCCTACCAACATTTCCGCTTACACAACATCCGATTTAAAACCGCTTTGGCCCTTGCTTTTGCGGGCTGTCTGGCATCATTGGTGGGCAGTTTTATTTCCCATTATTTGCCGCCAGCCTGGTTGGCTTGGCTCTTTGTCGGTTTAATACTGGCGGTCAGTGCGCTGTTTATTGTCCGCTTAAAACGCCCCATTGTTCAAGCCACTACAGCAGCCCCGCCCAGGCAGAAACTGGGGATCCCGTTTTTGATTGGCGGGCTTGCGGGTTTACTCTCGGGTATTTTTGGCGTGGGTGGCGGGTTTGTCATGACCCCACTTTTAAGCAGTTTTTTGCCCTTTACGCTCGAAGAAAGTATTGGCACCAGCTTGGCTGCCGTGGTCTTGATTGCTGCGGCAGGGGCTTTGTCCCATCTCTGGATGGGCGATTTGGCCGTTGCTTTCCAGCGTTGGCCTTGGGCCATGGGCGGGATGGGCTTGGCGGGTGCCTTGGCGGCTCCCTGGGGCGCGCATCTGACGGCTGTTTTGCCCCGTATTTATTTGCAAAGGGCTCTTTTGGGCTTAATGGGAGCTGTGGGGAGCTATATGTTTTTCTTTGGTTTTCACGGTCATTAAATAAGTCATTAAATAATCCGAGGTCCAATCTGTTTGCGCAATTCACGCAGGGCCCGAATCTCATAAAAAGGCAGGGGCACAGCGCCGCCGAGTTCATCGGCTAATTTGAGGATGCCTGCTACCTGTTCTAGGCGCTCAATGCCATTGGCAGCTTCTTCCAGGCTTTCTCCCCAACAGACCGCCCCGTGCCGGGCCAGAATCAAAATCCGGCAATCGGGTAAAAAGGGCAAGAGCTTACTGCCCATCTCCAGGGTGCCAGGCCGGGCATAAGGCACCACAGGAATGCGCCCCGCTGCCAAGATCACTTCGGGCAGGGCCTCTGTGGGCAATTCTTTCATCTCAGGGCGGGCCAGCGTCCAGGCGATCGCTGTGGGGGGGTGGGCATGCACAATCGCTTGGGCTGAGGGAACGGCTTTGTAAATGGCCAAATGCATCTCTCTTTCGCTCGATGGGCGACCACTTAAGATCGTACCGTCCAGGCTCAGACGAGCCAGATCCTGTTTTTTAAGGCGTGATTTGTTCACCCCAGAGGGGGTCATGACAATCTCTTGCTCCGAGAGACGGTAGCTGAGGTTTCCATCTGCCGCAGCCAAGAGCTGGCGCTGGTGTAAATGTCTGCAGATCTCCAGCAGTGTTTCTGACATATCCATGGTGTGAGCTTTCTTTCATGGGGAGTGTATTGGGTTTGGTTTTTGAGCTGAGATCAAGGTGATCCAAAAAAAACAAAAAAGATCAGTTCTTTTTTATCGTCGATTTTCTCCATTCTAGCAGGAATTTTGGGGCAGGATCTCCGCAAAAACAGAAAACAATCCCACCTAATTGGGCTCAAAGACAGGTATAGGCGCTCAAGAAGGCTTGAACCCATTGAGATTATCTTTAGGTTAAGCAGGATCTAAAAATGATCTAAAACGATCTGTTGACACTCTTTTAGGGGATCCGTTATGATGAACTCACGTTGAACAAAGCGCAGCGAAAACAAGCTTCAAACGAAGCCGAAAGTCGCCCAACGCAAGTTCAATCGGCGAAATCCGAAACCTGGATCGCGTCAGTCTTTTACGGATTAAATCAAAAACTTAATTCGATCTGGTTGACGGTTTCCACAGCGGTTCGGTAAGCTGACAGAGTGATCTTTGAAAACTGAATAGCAATCATAGTCAACGTCAATTTAATGTGAGTTAAGATTGAATTTAATCGAGACATAAAAGTCTCAACCAGCATTTTAGCTGAGAGTTTGATCCTGGCTCAGAACGAACGCTGGCGGCGCGCCTAACACATGCAAGTCGAGCGATGA
>JBIKWL010000002.1:0-121050 GCA_044356335.1 Candidatus Sericytochromatia bacterium | reverse complement strand
AAAGGTAAATATAGTTTATTTTCTTGTTTTTTAAAAATTATTTCTTTACTTGATATTTTTTTGTCGTTTCTTATTAATGTGCAGTCTTCTATTTTTAACTCTTTTTCTGAAATGGTTCCCTTGCTCCCTGATAATTCCCCCCAATTTTTCCAGTTGACAATGGGGCGATTTATTGAGTAGACATTTTTTTCTTTTGCCGTTTTGGTGAGCAGATCAGCTGTTATTGTCCACTCGGCAAACCCGTTTCCCTCTTTTAACACCAGTCTTTCCATTTTTTCCTGAGGCTTTTGCTTAGGGACTGTTTGTTTTTCTGCAAAAGTACACCCCGGCAATATCAGACAGAGGCACAAAGTCCATCGCTTAATGTTTAGAGTATTCAATTTTTAATCCTCGGAAGGTTTCCTGGGGACGGCTGACTGAATATCGCAAATGAAGTGGTACCTCCGGTGCAAACCAGTCAGCACGGGCCAGCCATACGGAACTATCTGGGTTGTTAATGACTTCAGCCCAAATAACCGAATATTTGGAACGATATGTCCCAAGGCTCTGATATATCGCATGGCGCAATTCTGTCTGGGGAACGGATTCTCTTGGGCTTTGCAGACGGAGCTGCAATCTTAAATGGCCGGATTGATCCCAAGAACTCACTTCACTTAAAATCTTCAATTTCAGCTTTGATTCTATTTCTGAAGATTTTAACTGGGTGTGAAGTGAGCGGGGCGGTTTTATTCCCTCAGATTTTTGAGGGGCTGAAGGAAAATAATGACAGGCCGTAAGCATGATTAAAATCAACGTGAAAGCGAATGTTTTTCTCATGCAATTATTTTACTCTGATGGTGATTGTATTTTTGAGAACAGAAATTTTTTATTCAATAGAATCGACACTGCTCATTCTTTCATGGTAAAGTAAATTTCGTTGCGGGGGTATAGCTCAGCTGGTAGAGCACTTGCATGGCATGCAAGGGGTCAGCGGTTCGAATCCGCTTACCTCCACCTTTTTACTTACAATGGCCTGCGCTTTAATGCGTAGGCCATTGTTTTTTAAAGATCTTCAATCACCTCAATTAAGGTGCTTTGTAGTTTTTCTGGATAAAAGGGTTTGGTAATCACAGCCCGGATACCCATCGCAATTAAATCGTGGGAATGGTAGAACATGCGATGGGGAATCATCAGGATTAAACGCGCATAAATATCGTGTTTCAGAAGTTCTTCTGCCAATTGAAAACCTGTTTGATCGGCCAGACTGTAGTCGATCAGTGTGACATCAGGTGTGTAGGCTTTAAAAAGTGCCATACCTTCATCTGGGGTGCACCCTTCTCCTACAATCTCCATTTGCAGCTCAACCAAGTTTTCAATTAATATATGCCGGATAAAGGCTGAATCTTCGATGATTAATACACGTTTCATTAGTCGTCCGGCGTTCCACTCACGACCCAACCTGCAAAAGATTCAGTAATTCTGAAATTTTTGCCGACGTAGCCGCGGGGAAATTTTTGTACGTAGTTTAAAAACAGCATGATCTCATCTTCGCTGATATTGTTCATGACTTGATCCATTGGTCGACCCGCATACATCCCACTTTGGGGAGTGGGAATGGCTTTGGCTTTGGGAGCCACCTCTTGAAAAGCCTGGATGATATTTTCCATAATCATCGGTACTAGCACTTCTTCACTGGCGGTATAGCCGTGTTTACCCCGCATTTGCTCTAGCGAGTAAAGGGGGCGTTTGCGGTTATCACAGAAGACGATATTTTTCTCTGCCAGCTCTAAAAATGACACTTTGGGGGGAGGAGCAGGCGGCAGATCATTTTGAGGCTGATCAGCATGGTCGGTATCATTTTGAAATTTTTTGCGCCGGCCTTGGATCAGATTTTTTTCAACCAATTTTTGATTGATGCGTTGCATGAGCATGATCACTGGCTCTAACTGGGTCAGAAGTGCGCCTAAAAATTTGGCCATGCCCGGATATTTGTCGGCAATAAATTGCAATTTCTGGCTCGGTGCCAGACGGTTGTCTAACATGCCGGTTTTAAAATCGGATAATTGTTTTAAAACGTTGGTAATGCGCTCGGCTATATTGTCGATTTTTTGATCTTGTAAACGGGCTTTTTCTTCGATCGATAATTTTTTGCTCTGTTGAGAACTCGCTGAGCTCGATTTTGTTGGCGACAATTGGTTGGTTCGATTGGCTGAAGAACCTGGGCTTGGCTCTTGAGATTGGGTACCTGGGCGCTGTGCCGGATAAATGGTCGAACTGATGACCCCTGTGCGCGGTGCTTTGGGTTCCGCTGGCGGTGGGGGCGTTTGTTCCACTGTTTCAGCCACAGGGTTGGCGGGTGTTTCAGACGGTATTGGCCCTGTTTGGCTGACTTGTCCCACAGACGAGCCCATCGAGCCAGAACTCATCAAAAAATTGGTGGCTCTTGATGACAGTTTTGGATTCGATTGTTGCTCTTTGGGGCCGTTTGGATCATTCATATTTTTATTGTACAATGAAAAGAAAATTGAACTGAAATAAAGTAGGCAACGCCAAACTGTGACCGATGCATTTTACTTCGGTTCGAAAATTTGGTTAATTGTATGATAAAGTTAACCCGTTTGGACGGCCGTGCGTTTTTTATCAATGCCGAACTGATAGAGATGTTTGAGGCTACACCTGAGACAGTTGTAACACTCACGATTGATAAAAAGCGAATGGTTGTCAAAGAAAGTGTCGATGAAGTCTGGCAGAAAGTGATTGAATACAAACGCATTGTTTTCAGTGACTGGCCTGTGAAAAAACACGTGCGCATACCAGACTCTCAGCGCTCCTTTGACTGGATAGAGGCCGATGGCCTTTTGCCTGCGGATGAAGCTGATCCAAAGGCAGTTGCTGAATATCCGCACCTGAATGAGGAAACACACGATGAAGTCTGAATTTTTAAGGGGATAACACCATGGGGGTTATTTTAGGAATACCAATGGTTCTGGCCTGTATCTACATCGCTATGTTGATGAGTAATCAGCGCCTTCAGGACTATTATGATCCAGCATCATTAATTATCGTAATTGGTGGGTCGTTGGGCTCTGCCGCAGTCGGCTCTGGTTTTGGGCTGATGTTTAAAATGCCAATACTTTATTTACAGGCCATTATGCCTTATCCTACCCGCCAAGAATTAGTGGTTGTGGATATGAAGCGCATGGCTGATAAAGCCCGCAGCGGTGGCTTGCCAGCCTTGACTTCGGAAATTCCCACTGCTCCCAATGAGTTTGTCCGCCGTGGAATTAAGCTTTTGGTGGCTGGGACCGATTCTGAGGTGGTCAGAACGATTATGGAAGCTGAGCTTTCCAGTGCAGAAACCCGCCATGGTTTGAATACTTCGTTTCTAGACGCTCTGGCAGGTTATTTCCCCACCTTCGGGATGTTGGGAACCGTACTTGGGATTGTTCAGGCCATGGGCAATTTGGACGATATGGCTGCACTGGGCTCCGCTCTGGCGCTGGCGTTGCTGACGACCCTTTATGGTGTATTTGGCGCAAACGTCTTTATTTTGCCTGTGAGTGCCAAACTGAAAACCAAAAATACCACTGAAGCCCTTGTGAAGGGTATGTATATTGATGGCATGTTGGCCATTCAAGCAGGCAGTACCGCAGATACCATCGACAAAGTCATGAAGTCGTATGTTGATGAAAAAATGCGTGCCAAAATTGAGGGTGGCAAAGTTGGCAAGAAAAAGACCGACAAACATATCGAATACACCACCTATATGAACCCCCAAGATCAAGAGCGTGCCATGGCACTGATGGCGGAAGTGAAAAAACACACCGAGGCCAAAGAAATTGGGATCGAAGACGTCAAACTGATGTTGGCTGAGTTGATCAACGAAGCTGATGACAAGACCTTGTGTAAAGATTTCTCCAATGAGTATATGAAATACAAGCCCGTCAAAAAACTGCCCAAAGGCTCCAAAATGAAGGGCAAGAAGCGCAAAAAAGGCGCGGCAGGTGGCAAAAAACGCCGTCTGGCTGATGATTAAGGGACAGGTAAAAGAACATGGCACGTAAAAAAAGAGAAACTCCTCCAGAAAATACAGAGCGTTGGTTAACCACTTATGCGGATCTGATTTCGCTGCTGATGATTTTCTTTGTGGTCATGTTCGCCTCTTCGGAGGTTTCCAAAGATAAATTGTTGGCGATTTCGGAATCCCTGCGCCGGGCCTTGAATAAAGAGTCCGTGCAGGCCAGTGCGGTGGGGATATCGATTCTGTCTTCTCCCACCCGCTCGGTAATCACCGCAGCCAGTGAAGCGATCGAAGAAGCTGCTCGCGCTTTTGGGATTGATAAATCCGTCAGTTTTTCGACCGATGAGCGCGGTACGATTATTTCGATTGTGGACAGTATCTTTTTTGACCCCGGTGAATCGGCCATCAAACCCCGTGTGGTGCGTTTGTTGAAAGAGGTTGCCCAATTCTGTAAAGATACAGATGCCCAGGTCATTGTCGAAGGTCACACCGATGACGAAAAGGTCAATACAGCTAAAATGGCTTCCAATTGGGAGTTGTCTGCCTTAAGAGCAACAGAAGTCGTGCGTTTCTTTATTCGCGAGGTGGGTTTTAATTCCACCAAGATTTCAGCCTCTGCTTATGGGGATACCCGGCCTTTGGTACCGAATATCAATTCTGAAAACCGGGCCCGTAATCGCCGCATTAACATCATTTTGGTCAATGCTGAGACACGCAGCAAGAAAAATGAAACAAAGGCACTTACACAGCTTGAGTTGATTGAACGGACCCGCCAGGTCAAAGAGGAAGAAGTTGAAAAAATGCTGAATCCTTACGCTGGTGACGCCACACCTCAGAAAAAATAATCGATTGAAATGACAGGTGAGGCATCCTTTTGGGTGCCTTTCCTGTTTTCTTATGTTAGGAGTGATGGCGTGCGAAAGCCCAAAAAAGTGCAGCTGATTATAAGTGCCCTCAAGCAGCATTATCCAGATGCGCATTGTGCTCTTCATTATTCAAATCCCTTTGAATTGATGGTGGCAACCATTCTCTCTGCCCAATGTACCGATGTGCGCGTGAATCTGGTTACGGCAGGGCTTTTTAAAAAATACACAGGTCCCGAGAATTTTGCTCAAGCAGATCTCTTGGACTTGGAGCAGGATATTCGTCCCACTGGTTTTTTCCGCAACAAGGCTCTGTCGATCCAGCAGGCCTCTCAGCAAATTTTGAGCGAACATGGTGGCGAAGTTCCCAATGACTTGGCCAAGTTGGTCGCTTTGCGGGGAGTGGGGCGTAAAACTGCCAATGTGGTCATGGGCAATGCCTTTGGCAAAGCTGATGGTGTTGTTGTGGATACCCACGTTTCCAGGCTTTCTCAGCGTTTGGGTTTGACCCAGGCAACCCAGCCAGAGAAGATCGAGCAAGACCTCATGGCTCTTATTCCTGAAGCGGATTGGGTGCTCTTTCCCCATTTGATGATTTCCCATGGAAGGGCTCTTTGTAAGGCCCGAGTGCCACAATGCGAGCGCTGTTTTTTGGCCGCACTCTGCCCTGCTGCGCATGTATGATCTTTTATCAATTTCAGCTTCATTTTCCCCGTTTGTCAGAAAAATACCAACACCAGGTTTTTTTAACGGTTTTGCCTTTGCCCAGGCATCAAACAGGCTATCAATTAAATTTAAGATCTTTGCTTGATTTTTTAAAAGATCAAGGTATTACCTATGGCATACATCATCGTAAATTGGTTGAAATTGTCCAAGTCGGCGGTTGTAAGCGGGAATTAGTTGCGACAGGCATTGCGCCCGAAATAGGTGAAGACGCTTATTTTGAGGTTTTAACCTCATCTCAACCTGAGCCTTTTCAACATTTATTGGCGGGTTTTAAACAGGCTTCAACCCAGATCGAGTGGCCTGATTTTAAAAAAAATCTGAGACCTGCAAATACTCCCATTTTGCGTAAACATGCAGCAACAGCCGGTGCCCCGGGAATGAGTCTGCGCGGTGAATTGATTTCAGGTGTGTGGGGAAGAGATTTGCCTTTTCCCAAAATGAAAAATTTGCACATCGAAGAGCAGGATGGACAGGTATTGGTATCAACGATTGAAGGCTGTCCCTTGGTTCAACTTCCCCACAACATTCATATTCAACCGATGTATATCTTAGACAGAGATTTGAGTGAGTCTCGCCATTTTCCTGGCATGGTTGTGATCAATGGTTCGGTTCAGGATCATGTGCGTTTGAGTGCTGAGGGGGATGTTTTTGTCAATGGAAATGTGGATGCTGCAGTGATCCTTTCAGGGGGAAATGTTTTCATTGCAAAAGGGATTAAAGGCAAAGATATAGCTGTGATTAAAGCTGCCAATCATATCTGTTTGGGGTTTGCTGAACGCTGTACTTTGGAAGCACAACAATCCATTTATGCCAAAACATTGACACAATCTTATAGTGTCGCTTTGGACTGTATCGAAGCAGATTCAATCATTGGGGGAGAAACGCGTGCGAGCATTTCCATTCGGGCCAAGACGATTGGCTCGGCAGGCCTTTTATCGCAGCTTTTTATCGGTAATAACCCCTATCTCATCGATAAAATTCAGCAGTTGCAGAAAGAAAAGGAGCGCTGTGATACCCGATTGTCAGAAATGAGAATGACTATCTCTGAATATGTTCTCAAGGAAAAACGCAGTCAGGAGGATATTATGCTCAGACATCTTCGCAGTCGCACACCCCGATTGGAGTTCACATTGCAAAAATTACACAGCCAATTGGAGCAGCTTTTTCGAGTCAAGCAGAATATAAAACAGGCTGAATTGATTTGTTTGGAACGACTTTATGGGGGCACAGTGATCTCGATGGAGCCCTTTGAAACAGTGCTTGAAAAAACAATGTCTAAACCGGTTGTCTATCGTCCTGGTCGTTATGGCTTGATTCCTTCAGCCTATGATCTGAAGACCTATGAGAGTATTGGCAAAGAGAGGATTTAATATGCGCTCGGCAATTGGGGTAGATTTAGGCGGGACCAAACTTCATTTGGCAGTGGTTCAAGAATCTGGCGAAATTCTCGCCCAAACCAGGGTCGCTACGCCTGTGGAATTGGGTGGGCAAAGTATCCTGGATTTGATCTGTGAGCAAATCCAAGCGCTGCTTGAACAATATGGAAATTTGCCTGTAGGTATTGGAACACCTGGATTGGTGGCCTTTCCAGAGGGGACCATTTTGGGTTGCACCCCTAATTTACCTGGTTGGGAAGGGCGTTCACTGCGAACGGTTTTGGAAGAACGGTTGGGCGTACCGGTGATTGTGGACAATGATGCCAATGTCGCTGCCTGGGGGGAATACTGCTTGGGCAGTGGCAAACAGAGTCAGCATTTTGTTTTATTGACCCTGGGTACCGGTTTGGGCAGTGGCGTGATTGTGAATGGTCGGTTGCTGCGAGGCAATCATGGTCTGGGTATTGGTTTTGGACATATGATCGTGCAAGCCGGTGGTCGGATGTGTAATTGTGGCCAACAAGGCTGTTTAGAGGCCTATGTTTCTGGAAATGGCTTGCTGAAAGGCTATCGCTTGCGTGGGGGCGATTTGTCCTTGAAAGGGCCGGCTATTTTTGAACAGGCCCTTCAGGGGGATGTGATTGCCAAAGAAACCGTGGCAGATTTTATTGAAATGCTGGCCGTGGGCTGTACCAATATCCTCAATACCTTGGCGCCTGAACATCTGGTTTTGGGAGGTGGAATCTCGTCACAGGGAGAAAAGCTTTTATTGAAACCTGTACAAGACCGTATTGGCGCTATAATGAGTATGCCTTTGCAAAACCCTGACATTATCTCTTTGGCTCAATTGGGATCTTCAGCGGGGGTTGTGGGGGCCGCTTTACTTGCACTTGACATGGAAATAGACGTGAATGACAGACGCAGCACTGAATAACGAAGAACAAGAAAAAACAAGAACTCTTCCCGCTTTTTGGAAATCACAAGAATTTTGGGTCCTGGCGACGCTTTTGATTGCGGCCTTGGTATTGCGGATTGTATTGTCCAATACCATGCACGGTCACCCCACAGATATTAATAATTTTAAAGCGTGGGCCATGCATGTGGCCCGCCATGATTTTCACAGTTTTTATAAAAGTGTGGATCCCGCCAAAGGGGTTTGGTGCGATTACCCACCACTGTACATTCTTGTACTTTGGGGCATTGGCAAATTTTATGCCATTTTTGATCCCAATTTCGCCAATTGGAACAAAGGCTTTTTCACGCTTCTCGTAAAAATGCCGTCTATATTGGCAGACTTGGGCTGCATGGCCCTGTTCGTCGTTATTTTAAAGCGTTATATCCCCTTCTTTTTGGCGATTATTCCCGCTGCTATTTTTGCCATTCATCCTGCTGTTGTCTATGAATCAGCCATGTGGGGCCAAGTCGATTCGATTACACTTGTGCTGCAATTTTTGGCTGTTTGGTTGATGATCAAGAAACAAGAGGGGGGGGCGATTCTCGTCACTACTCTGAATATCTTGGTCAAGCCCCAGGGGCTGATTTTGATGCCCTTTGTTTTGCTCTGGACCCTGTGGCGGCGACGTTGGCCTCAATTGGGGGGTGGTTTGGTAGGCTCTTTGCTGGCTACCCTCGCCCTAACAGCCATTTTTGTGCCTTCAAATCAAATGATCTCTTGGTTTATCAATCAATATGTAAATCAGGCCAATCTCTATCCCTATAGTTCTATTCAAGCCTTTAATTTCTGGTCTTTGACCAATATGTGGCAAAGTGATGTTTCGAGAGGGATCTTTGGGATTGGTGGCGGTAATCCGAGTCTGCTCTGGCAGCATAAAACCTGGGGTCTGATTCTTTTTTCATTGGCTTATGCCGGAGCTTTGCTTTTCTTTTGGCAAAATCGTCCCAAAGAAGACGAAGACGGTGGGGTTGTCATTTGGCATACCTCTACCCTGATCATGATTGCCTTTTTTCTCTTTCCGACCCGCATGCACGAACGTTATTTGTTCAGTGGTTTGTTTTTTCTGTTGGGATCGATGGTCTTAAATCGCCGTTTGGTGGCTTCCTTTTATTCTCTTTCGTTTATTTTTATGCTCAATTTATTGTATGAATTGCCTGGCACCAAACGCGAGTTGAATTTTCCTTCATTTTTATACAGTATGAATGAATTTTTAGCCAAGGGTTGGTACAAACTTTTGGCTGTCTTGAATATTGTTATCTTTGCTTGGATTGTCTTTGTTTTGGTGCAAGGACCTTTGTTGGATGCCTCTGAAAAACTCAAAGATCGTTCAATTAAATTGTGGCAAAAAATTATTTCTTTGAATGTGAGAGACCTGATTCCTGTTCCCCAGCCTTTGGACTGGCAGGACATTAAAATCATCGCATTGTTTGTCGCCGGTTCAGCCCTGCTTAAATTGTGGCGCTTGGAATTCCCTCCTGAAATGGTCTTCGATGAGGTTTACCACGCCCGCGCAGGTGGTGAATATGTTTTGGGCATGCACCCCTTTGAATGGGTGCATCCACCGTTGGCCAAGCTCTTGATTGCAGTTGGGGTAAATGTTTACGAATTAACAGGTGTTGGCTGGCGTATTTTGCCCGTGATTGCGGGTTCTTTTCTTTTGCTCTCGGTCTATTTATTGGCCCGATTTACCCTGCCTCACCGCTGGCAAGCAGTTTGTGCCACACTTCTTTTGGCCTGTGATGGGGTCTATTTTGTCCAATCGCGCACGGCCATGACCAATATCTTTGCCACGCTCTTTCAAGTCACTGCGCTGATGTTTACCTGGCGCTTCTTCCAGGTTTATTGGCACCGCCTGGATTCAACCAAAAACTATCTCTCCAGTTATTTTTACTTTCTGGGAGCCGTTGTTTTTATTGGGCTTTCGCTCTGTACCCGCTGGACCTCGCTTTGGTCGTATGGCTTTATGATGGGGGTTTTGGCGATAGGGGTCGTGATCCCCTCTCTCTTGATGTACAGGTATTTTGCTAAAATAGGCAATTCTTTCCAACGCTGGCTCTATACCTTTTTGCCTTTGGCGATTATTCCGGTTGCGGTTGTTTTGATCCCCGCTATTTTGTATCTGGCCTCTTATTCTCAGTACATGAGTTTGGGCCATTCGGTCCAAGAGGTGATCGATATGCAAAAGGGGATTTGGCGGTATCATGCCCAACTCACGGATCCCCATCCCTATTATTCTGCTTGGTATACCTGGCCTTGGCTTGTGCGGCCCACCTGGTATTATTTTCATAACAATGGCAATAACACGATTGGTGGAATTCTCGCTTTGGGCAACCCTGCAATTTGGTGGCTCTCGATGCCTGTGGTCTTGGTTGTGATTTGGCAGGGCTTGCTGCGGAAAAACCTGAATCTCTGGTTTTTGGGGTTTGCCTGCCTCTTTATGTATCTGCCCTGGGGCCTTTCACCCCGAACCCTGAATTTTGCCCACTACTTTTTCGAGGCAGTGCCTTATGCCTGTCTCTCCATTGCGGCTGTTTTGGGTTTTGCCGTTGAACGCTGGCAAAAAGCCGGACATTGGGTCGTGCGGGGCTATATGGCTTTGGCCTGTGGCTTGTTTGTGATGTTTTATCCGATCTATTCAGCCTTTCCCATCCCCTGGTGGTACTATAATCTGTTGCGCTGGTTCCCCACGTGGGTCTAGGCATTTCCACCCCTTTGCTCTATTTGAGCATTTTGGTGGTGGCTGTATGTGGAATTATTTATGAATTGATTATTGGTGCGGTTTCCTCTTATCTTTGGGGAGATTCCGTCTTCTACTTTTCCGTGACCATTGGACTGTATATGAGTGCCATGGGCCTGGGTGCTTTCGCCTCGAAATTTGTCAAGAACCACCTCTTTGATGCCTTTGTTTTGTCTGAACTCCTAATCGGTCTCATTGGTGGGCTATCCGCCCTCTTTCTATTTTGGTCTTATACTTTGGGTGATAGTTATGAATACGCCATGGTGGCTGTCACGCTTTTGATTGGGGCTTTGGTTGGGATTGAAATACCACTTTTGATTCGCATAATGGAACAGCAAGAAACGCTCAGGCGAAATGTGGCCCATGTTTTAACCTACGATTATATTGGGGGCTTGATCGGCGCCCTGCTTTTTCCGATCTTGTTTTTACCCCACTTGGGTTTGATTCGCACAGCGCTTATTTTGGGGGTTTTAAATCTCTGTATTGCGTTGATTAATTTTGTTCGGCATCGTACCCTTTTGCGTTTTTTTCCGGCTTTGGTATTTGGTTTTCTGGGTATTTTAGGGGTGCTGAGCTTTTTCCTGCTCACCAGCCAGACGCAACAGGAACTCTTGGAACAACGCTTGTACCGGGATGAGGTAATTTTCTCTCAGCAAACCGCCTACCAGCAGATTACGCTGACCCGGTGGCACAAAGATATTCGTTTGTATATCAATGGCGGGCTGCAGTTCAGTTCTCTTGATGAATACCGCTACCATGAAAGTTTGGTGCACGTGCCTTTTTCGGCTGCTCCTCAGGCGCGCAAGATCTTGGTGTTGGGAGGAGGGGATGGTCTGGCCGCAAGAGAAATCTTAAAATATGCTCAGGTTGAGCAGGTCGTTTTGGTTGATTTGGATCCTGCTATGACTGAAATTTTTAAAACAGAATCCTTTTTGACTCAGTTAAACCAGGGCAGTTTGATCCACCCCAAACTCAAAATTATCAATCAAGATGCCTATAAATTTGTTGAACAAGACGATCAACTCTATGACCTCATTTTGGTGGATTTGCCAGATCCCAGCCACACGGCTTTGGCCAAATTATATGCCCATGAATTTTATCAGCTCTTAAAAAAGCGTTTGAGTTATCAGGGGGTGATAGTGACCCAAAGTACCTCGCCCTTTTTTGCCCGTGAAGCTTTTTGGTCGATTCACAAAACATTACAACACGCTGGTTTCCATGTTTTGCCTTACCAAGTGGATATCCCCTCTTTTGGCAATTGGGGCTTTCAATTGGCCAGTCTTTACCCGCTTGATTTCAAACGGTGGCGTCTTAACAAAGATGTCTCAATGCGTTTTTTAAATACCCAAACACTGCCAGCTTTGTTTATGTTCCCAGAGGATCTTTTATTGGATTTGGATACGATTCAAATTAACAGCTTGATGCAACCACGACTTTTAACTTATTACGCTAAAGGATGGAATGGAATCCGCTAGGGAGTTTATAATAAGTGCAAAACAAAGAGAGTTGGGATCTATGAATTATCAGCAACAGTTATCTCGGCCTAAAATGCCTTTGAAAATTTCGGTGACAATTTTATGTTTGGGGACTGTTTTTTCTCTTTCTGCCTGTGGTGATGTCTCTGCGACGGGAACGCTTCCCACACCGTCAGCCAGTAACTTCTTTCAAGATCCACTCGATATCTCTGCCAATTCGGCCAGTTTATCTGCGCGAAATGCCTTAAACCAGGCTCGCAACGCTTTTTTGCAAATTTCAGGGCGCTTGCAATTTGTGGCACCCGATATAGAGGCTTATCAAGCGGCAGCTGAGAAAGTCTTACCTGCGATGATTTTGGCTGCCAATGCCCTGACAACGTCTTCGGGTACTGAAACACCTGAGTCCGATAAAGCACTGTACAAACAAGAGTTTCAACAATTATATGCTGATGCCTTGAATCAGATGCTGACAGGGATTAACCTCAATCTTCAAATTTATCAAAATCAATTCGAAACACCTCAATCGCTGGGTTCGGGTGCGTCTTCTGAATCCGTGAAAACCGCGATCAAAGATTTAACGGCTGTTTTTCAGGCCACGGAATACACTGAGCGATATATTACTGACTTGGCGGCTTTTGAAAGTTTGTTTACGCAACAGCAACCCAAACAGGCTTTGGAGGGTTTGCGCAACCAACAGACTGTCGTGATCAATGGACTCTTGAATTTCTCTAATCAAACGACAGACAGTTCAGCGATTCAGGCCGCTTATCAGATGGTGGCGCAAAGTCTGACCAATCCCAGCATGTTGAATCAACTGTCTCAATTGGCAGTTCGCGCCTATGGGCAAGATCAAGTGGCGTTTCGCAAAGATGAAATTACCCCTTCTCAGCCCAGTCCGAATCGGATTGTCTTGGTGGTGAAAGAAGCTGCTGATCGTTATCGCTTGGTTCAGCTTGAGAATAATTTGTTGAAGAATCAGGTTGTTCAGGATAACCGTGGGTTGCGCGCCTCTGATTTTCTCAATCAAACCAATGTGGTCTTGGTGAACCCTTCTGCCGCTCCTTGATAGAGAAACGGCCTACGTATGTTATAATGCCGTTTAGAGCACACTGAATGGAACGGCATTATTATTCATGAAATTCAATTCTAAACTCGTTGGTTTTTTTGTTTTGGCCTCTTTAATTGGGGGCTGTGGTCTCTACACAAATATTCCAGCTCAAATAAAAGTTTCTGCAGCTTCTGAAAGCTCGATCAACGCTTCTGTTACTTATACTGTGGATCAAAGCCGTATCAGTGCAGAGATTAAAAACCCGAAGATTGCCTTAGAGGGAGAACCAGGAAGTATTGGGGTTACTTATGATACGATCACCATTACTTATTTGCCTGAGTCTTTAAGCTTGAACCCCAAGGTTGTTACGATTACTGGGTCTGTGAGGGTACCTTCTTCGCACCAATTTGATAAAGAAGGCAACGTCATTTCTGGCAAGGGCCTGGTCGAATTGCCTGTAATCAGTTCTCATGTGGTTGAATTGGGCAATCCGCTCTCACAGGGACGTATCAATAGCCAGATTTCTGCCAAAGTTACCTTGCAGGGGCAAGATGATGCCGGTTGGCCTGCCAGCCTGGACATCTATGTTCCGATTAATTTCCTTTCCAGTGCTTTGGCGCGTTAAGGCATGAAGCGGGGGCTTCGTCGCCAACGGGGGCAAGCCCTGGTTGAGTATGCTGTGATTGCTGCTGCTGTTCTCTTGGCCTTTGCTTCGGCAACCCTGTTAACGCAGCAGCTTTTAAGTGCCAACATGGGCGATACCATGCGGGGTTTGGATACACCTTCCAAGCTTCCTACAAGTTTAATGTGAGGTTATTTTCAGATTGTTTATTTTGGGTGGTGATATTTTTTGGGGAGTTGACTCCAATCTCTTGACGTTGCCCTTCAAGATCCCTTAATATACTATTTATTCATTCCAACTTAGCTCAATGGTAGAGCAATCGGCTGTTAACCGATCGGTTGTAGGTTCGAGTCCCACAGTTGGAGCTTTTTTACCCTTATTATTTAAACTGTCGAGAAGTCTCGGCAGTTTTGTTTTTTTATCAAAGCGTCTACTAGACTTTTGTCCTTTGCTGGGGTATGATTGACTAACACAAGGACGATGTGACAATGGTAGACATTCAATATTCCCTGGCTGACGTTGCCAAAATTACAGGTAAAAGCGAAAAGACAATTTCCCGTTGGATCAAATCGGGAAAGTTGCCGGCTGTAAGGCATGGCACAGGTTATTTGATTACCGAAAACGATATTCCTCTGCGTTTGGATCCCTCCCTTAATCGCCACGATTTTATTCAAAAACGGCTTCTGGTTTCCGCCAGTTCTGAACCTGTCCTCTCTGCCCATTCTACCGGTTCAAGGGGAGTCGACATAAGTGGACTGATTGATGTCGAAAAGGTTGCTGGTTTAATAACCGGTGGACAAGTAGACAACAGTGGCAAAAATCTTGAAAACTTGAGTTTGATGTTGCAAAAACATCAGACAGAGCTTGAGAAGATTATTCGTGAACAAAATGAGTTGGCCGAGAAGTATGCCAGAGCCACTTATAAAATTGGTCAATTGGAAGAGCGCAACCGTCAATTGGAAGAAACCAATTTGCGCCATGAACAAAAACTTCAACTTTTACCGCTTCCTGATCAGTGGACATCAACCCAAAAAGAAATGGGCAGTTTAAAAGACGATTTAATGCAAAAAGAAATTGTCTACCAAACCAAAGTGAATCGTTTAGAGCAAGATTTAGAGCGGGCAGAAGAAACCAAAAAAGAGCTCCAGATTGCTTTGGAAACTGAAAGAAACAAAGGCTTTTGGCAGCGTTTGTTTGGACGTTCTTAAACGCTTTTTAGAAGCTGTACCCAGCCTGAAGTCCGTAAAGGGTGCTAATTTCTTCTCCAGAATTACTCAGCAAGCCCAAGAGGGAATTGGCAAAAACGACAAAGCCCAAGCGCCAATTGTCAAAACCTGTATAGCCAATATTTAGGTTCATGCCGTGGGTTTGAAAACCCAAATGCAGGGCGAAATCAAAAAAATTACGTGAAAGACTGACAAAACCAATTGCTTTGGGGTTTTGAAAATCGATATTAAGATAACTACCCACAGCTACTGAAACCGGTACCGAACGGCTTTCTTTCAATAATTGCAATTTAGCACCCAGGCCTTGTAGAGAGGAGATATTTTCCCCTTTCTGCAATAAGGCGACATATCCACCCACACTCAGCCCCAAATCGAGGAAATCATAAAATTTTCCCAATTCTGGCCATCCATAGTCCACTTCTAAGGCACCCAAACTGGCATTCAAAGTTGAACTATTTGCATTTGGTTTAAATTGACCCAGTCCAAGAATTTTGCTTGATACGTTGAGTCGGGAGCTGATTTCTCCGGTGGGAGTTAAAAAAATCGAGGTGTCCACACTTTTGAGATCGAGGCGGTAGTTGTAGTTATAGCTATTTCCAGCTTCGAGATCCAGGGCTTGGAGAATGCGTTTATAACGCGGTTTCTTTAATTCTAAAGTATGTAAACCAGGACTGAGATTCAATGATATAGGTGTTTCTCCGCGCAATTCTTGATCAAGAATTACCTCTGTATTTTCTTCAGAGGCATCTAAGACCACCTTTGCAAATTTATAGGGTTCAATTTTGATTTGTAAGGGCGTTTCTGGAATGGGTGAAATGATCAAGGGCTCTCGCACTTGGATTTGTTCATTGCCCAAGATTTTTAAGTTATAAAGTGGTTTATTCAATTGCTCAAAAGTAATCGGAGTTCTGACAATGGCATTGTTGTCCAATTGGAAGGGAACGCCCTCAGGTTGGGTTTGAATTTCAAGATTGGCCTTAAAATTGGTGAGCCCTTTAAATTCCAATTGATAATCTCCGGCAGTGAGCAATTGTTCACTGGGCAAAGCCAAGGGGGTTTTCCCTTTAAACTGATGGTTTAACCAAACCTCAACGCCAGAGGGCTCACTGTTGATGCGTAAAATTTGATAGCGAAAAGGTTTAAACTCTTGAAAGCGAAGCTGATGAAGACCTGCTGGAACGTATCTTAGAATCAAGGGACTTTGGCCTACAGGATCCTCATTGAGATAAACTGACATCTCTGTTGGGGTTGTTTCGAGGTGAACTTCCCCTGGATCAGTTTCGGAGCCGATATCGATAATACGGGGATAACTGGCTTGGGCTTGGAGCGCGAGAAAAGTTCGGGTCAGATTGACACAAAGCTCCAAGTCTAGCTGTTCTAATTCTTTTTGTTCGTTGGCCAAGATATTACCGGTAATCCCTTCAATCAATTGAAGATTGAACCAGTATTTTTTTCCGACCGGGATCAACTGGGTTTGTAAGAAGAGATCCGCTTTTAATTCAAAACTGAGTTTTTTCCAGGTGGGCTCTGCCAGAGGAAAGGTTTTTTCTTGCATTTGTGTTTTGACAAAGTCAGGGGCCTTTTGTAGTTTAAACCCAGATTCTATTTTCTCAAGGGCCTGGACCCACTCTGTTTGAATGTCTTTCCATTCGGGTGTTTTACTTGGTGAATACCAAGGCATCAAAACCAGTCTGAGTGGAAATTGATGGGGATAGGCGTGTTTTAAAAGCAAGGCTTTTGACGCGATTTCTTGGCCTGCTAAAGCGCCTGTCGGCGTATATTTTTGAGACGTTTGGGCCTGAACTTGAGAACCCAGTAGCAGAAGCAGGATCAGGTACAGGATGAGTCGCATTATTTTTTGTTTGTACTCAAAATGTCTTCCAGGGTATCAATAATATAATCTTGTTCTGCTTCAGTCAACGCAGGGAAAAGTGGCAAAGACAGCGTTTTCTGGGCGATATCTGTGGCTATCGGCAAGTGGGCTTTTGCCTCAGGTAAAAGACGTTGATAAAAGGGGTGAAAGTGAATCGGAATATAATGAACGGCTGTGCCAATCCCTTTTTGATGCAATAGTCCAATTAATTGATCCCGACTTATTTTTAGTTCTTCAGTTTGAAGCAAGATCATAAAGAGGTGGTAGGGATTGCGGATCTGCGGAATTTCGGAGGGCATTCTCAGGAGTGGGCTTTTTATGTGCGTTTGATAATAATTTACGGCTCTGGTTCGGTCGGCAATTAAATCGTCGCATTTTGCCAATTGCACATTGCCCAAGGCTGCCTGAATATCTGTCATATTGTATTTAAATCCGGGTTCTTCAACCAGGTAGTGCTGATACCCCCCTTCTGAAAACCGTTTCCAGGCATCTTTGCTCAGGCCATGTAAGGCCAAAGGGCGGAGTCTTTCCATCAGTTCCGCGTCCTCGGTGGTGAGCATACCACCTTCCCCAGTCGTGATGTTTTTATTGGCGTAAAAGCTAAAGACGGTTACATCCGCGATCGTGCCAATTCGCTGTCCCTGATATTCTGCCCCAATTGCATGGGCCGCATCTTCTATCACAAACAGATGGTGGCTTTTTGCCAACTCCATAATCGGCTTCATGTCACAGGGTTGGCCCCCCAAATGCACGGGTATCATTGCTCGGGTTTTGGGGGTAATGGCTTTTTCGAGCGCCTCAATTGAAATATTCAGGGTGTTTGGATCGATATCTGCCAAAACAGGTGTGGCACCGCAGCGAACAATCATATTTACCGTAGCAACAAAGGTCAATGGAGTTGTGATCACCTCGTCACCGGGTCGCAGATCCAGGCTTAAGAGAGCCAAATGTAAACCCGCGGTACAGGAGTTGAGGCCCAGAGCATGTTTCGCTTGGGTATATTCACATATGGCTTTTTCAAAAGTCTCTACTTGGGGACCACGGGTAATCCAACCGGATCTCAATGTTTGGATTACAGCCTCTTCTTCAAGGTGGTTAAAGCTGTACCTGTGAAAGGGAATATAGGCACGGGACATAGGCAACCTCTGTGAAATCGTTGCTTTAGTATATCATTCGTAGTGTGTCTTGCTGTTCTTTGTTTCAATCGGGAAAGTTGCCCATGGCTCTGAAACTTCATTACAATTGAATATTACTGTCTCTCTGGGGGGTTGAATTTGAAGATTGTCGATCGCTATATTTCATCGGAAGTCATTCGACCTTTTTTGATGGTGGTGATTGGCGTGATTGTGATTATGCTGTCTGTCCGTCTCAATGAGGATATGCAGTTGATTATTGTCAAAAAAGTGCCTTGGCAATTGGTGTTGAAGATGATCTTGTACAAAATGCCAGAGTTTGTGGTCTTGAGTTTGCCAATTGCATTTATGATAGCCACCCTTTTGGGTTTGGCCCGGATGTCCAAAGATTTTGAGTTGATTGCGATTCGGGCCACCGGAACAGGCAGTCGCACGATCATGCGGCCCATTTTATTGATTTCGATCGTGATCAGTTTTATGGCCTTTTATTTGAATGAGAAACTGGTTCCAGAAGCAAATAAACGAAGCAGTGCTGCGCGCGAACAAGCTGAAATTAGCATCAAGGGAGAAAATCAGGATAAGCCTGCAAATATTCAATTTAAAGGCGTCGATTCGCGCTTTTTCAGTGTTCAAACCCTGAACAAAAAAGAGAAAACCTTGGATGGTGTTCTGATCTTTGATAGCAATCCTCAGAATCCCCATAAACTGATTACCGCCCGCAGAGGCCGTTGGCAGGGGACACACTGGATTTTACAGGATGGCGTGGTACAAACCTATCCGGCAGGATCTGCAGACGGTTTTGTCGAAAAGGAATATAGTTTCTCGGAGTTGGATGTCGAAACCCGGATTCAGATTGAGAATTATCTTGCGGGAGAAATACAACCCAAACAAATGAGTTCAGAAGAACTTGAAAAATTGATCTTGGCGACCAAAGAGGGGGGCCAAGATACCCGCGCCTTTGAAATTGAGTATCAGGCTAAGTTTGCGCGTCCTTTTGCCACTTTCTTCGCTGCGATTATTGCTGCTCCTATTGGCTTGAAATTTGCCAGAGGGGGATATATTGGTTTTGCAATCAGCATTATTTTAACTTTCTTTTATTTTGTCGCTGAGACCATGGGTACCGGTTTTGGCAATCTGGGACTTTTGCCCGTGAATTTAGCCGCTTGGCTTCCCAATATTATTTTTGGGGTAGTTGGCTTGTTCTTCTTGATCCAAGTAGACTGAGAATGCTGTGAAATCTTTAGTTATTTTAAATCCTTCTTTCATCTGGATCTGCGGCTTTCTTTTGAGCTGTTTTTTTGGCTTGCCTGTTTATGCTGAGGAAATCAAAGTCAAATACAAAGCCGATAAAATTGAATATATCAATAATCAAAAAACCTTTCGACTTTTGGGCCATGTTGAAATGGTTGTGCGGGATATGGTCATTACCAGTGAAAAATTGGAATATGACACAGAAAACAAAGTGCTCTTCAGTGAGGTTCCTTTTGAAATTGTCCAGACCACAAAAGAGAATCAAAAGCGGACAATTAAAGGCGACAAATTGGTCTATGACATTCGACTAAAGCGCGCCGAGGCTGAAAATGTCTACCTCATTGTTCCCGCTCAGTCTCCTGGACAAGAGGTGTACATACAAGGCGAAAAAATGACGGCTTATGACGATGGCAAGCGGGTGGTTTTCCTCAATGGTTTTTATACCACCTGTAATCACTTTGATAAGTCGCATCAGCTGACAGAGGGCCAGGTAGATCCCCATAATATTCAAGACATGCGCAAACAATGGACCCATTATGCGATTGATTCAGAGGTCTTGGATTATGTCGAGGGGAAGCGAATCTTGGCCTGGAATGCCCGGATTATGGCTTTTGAGGGACAGGCTTTTTGGTTCCCCTTCTGGTATATTCCGCTTGAAAACCCACAAGGAATCAATAAGCCTGATATTGATGCCGGACAAAATCCGGTTGAAGGTGTCTTTACGAAGTTCAAAGGCTATTATCACTGGAATGATTTTCATGACGGTTTTTGGTATTTAACGGCCATGGAGAAAAAAGGTGTGGGGCTTGGCTTTCAGCACGATTGGGTGGCTGCGCCCAATTCCATCACGCGTTTTTATTTTTATGGTTTGCCCGTCACCAACAGTTTGGTTGACCTGCCGGGCTATGTTACTGCTTTGTTTTCTCCCCCCAATGATCAGGCCGTGACTCAGGGAACGGCAACAACCCAGCAAGCAACTACAGAACCCAATTTTTTCCAGCAATTGGCCAATTGGCGCCGGAATAAATTTCAGGATTATGAAATAAACATTGCTCACAAGCAGCGCTTATTGCCTTTTACTGAAGCCGATCTCAAATACACTAACAAAGATTTTTACAACACGTCTGCATTTCAAGCCCAGCGCAATCCCACTCAAAACTTCAGCTTGGATATTACAGATAGCCAATTGGTACTCTTGGATCCCCAAACAGAATTAAAGTTGGATACCCGCTTACATTTGGATCAGAGTTTAAGCGGGCCCGTAAATGTCACCTTTCCCAATGGTGGGGGAGATACATCCAAGCGACAAGAAGAATCTCAAAATGTCTCTGGTCAGAATCGCAGTGGCAATATCAGCTTGGCCTTGGGAGAAACCAGCTTGAATTTAGATACCCAATGGCGTGAATCGAGCAGTTCGACTAAAACCAAGACATTTCTTAAAAATGTTCTCGAATCAGACAATCAGGGGCCTTTTTCAAGCGCTGATAATTTAAGTTCAACACTCAATTTAAATGTGCCGATCAATGAAAAATTAAAATTGACAGGCACCTTTAATTACCAGAGCAATATTAATGGGATGTCTACCGCCACCCCACAGGGAACCCTGATTCAAACCTTAAATCCGAGGGTATCTTTGGCGCAAACCCTGGATTGGGGGGCTCTCAATTTGAGTTATGAGGATTATTTTACGCTTTCTCAGGACCGTCAGGCTGCACAAAATCAGTCCTCGGGGCAGATTAAAAAATTACCTGAATTGCAGGTTCAACTCAATCCCTTTTTTCAGGAGACCTTTCCCATTCAGTTGGAAACCCGTTTGGGTCGCTATTTTGACCCCTCTACAACAGCGCTCACCCTTTCTCAATTTAACCTGAATGAAATTGGCCGCACCCTTTTGCGGGTCTCGCTTGGGGCCAAAGAGTTGGATTTGGGCATGGGCATGAAAGCCAATTTTGGGGGTACCAGTTTTGAACAGCGCCTGTATCAAACCCAGGATGCGGAATACAATTTTACGGGCCGTGTGACCCTGCGCAATGACCTCTCACCTTATTTTATTCCCAGTGTGACCTATGAGCGCTCTGTGCAGGATCTGGAAAACAACAATTCACCTTTTTCACTCTTTGAGCCTTTGACTCTGCAAAACTTTAACAATCTCAACGCCAGTTTGGCTTTGGTTAATTTGCCTGAATTTACCTGGACCCTGAATGGGGGGTATAATTTTTTGAGTCGCAGTTATCCCTTGATTCGCAGTGATATTTCTTCCCAATTGGGCAATCAATTTGTCTTGCGCAGCAATTTCTCTTATGAGCCTACCCTGATCCGTGAATCAGATGTGGGTACCCCGCTCAAAGATATCAATAATCAGCCTTATCTTCACAACGGTTCGACGATTACTGTCAAACCCGAAGATGTTGGCAGTTTTTCTCCCTATGGTGGTCGCTGGGGCAATTTGAGTATTGGCATGCGCTGGCGCAGCAATGAGCAGGTTTTTGCCACAGGGGCCTTAAGTACCTTTGGTTTGGAGAGCGGAATTCCCGAAGGGGTTGAGTTGGGCGGCGATATTGGCTACGATTTCCATTTGGGTCGACTCAATGCTTTAAATGGGATGTTTAAATTTTCGTTTGGTGATTCCTGGCTTTGGCACACCGAATTGGATCTGGAGTTTTCGGTTCAACCCACCACTTTGCAGACCACCGAAGAGTTGGCGGCATTGGTGATCCCTTTTAAACTCACTCTGCGCAAAGATTTACATGACTTTATTTTGACCGCTTCTTGGGATTCTTTTTATCAGCAGTTTAATCTCAATCTCTCTCTCTTGGCCTTTCCGTTTAGCACCAGTGATATCTCGGGGAATTTGAATAAAATCAATCAACAGGCGGGGCAGCAGATCAATACGCTGGGACAGGGCTTTTAGGCATGTCTTTGCCAGTAGAGTTTGAATCCTCAGAAAAATTGTCTCGGCGTGATTTTCTTTGGTATACCCTGGTTTGGAGTGGCTTGGGGGCATCTTTGCTCTCGACGCTTGCTTATTTGCGTCTTCCTGATTGGAGCCCTGGCTTGGAGCCGGTTGTTTTGGGTGTTCCCCAAGATTTGTCTTTGGGTGAAGTGAAGGCTTTTCCGGC
The DNA here is from genome assembly GCA_044356335.1 of Candidatus Sericytochromatia bacterium. GTDB lineage: Bacteria > Cyanobacteriota > Sericytochromatia > UBA7694 > UBA7694. The sequence goes on along the minus strand of JBIKWL010000002.1, from coordinate 98,646 downwards.
TTATCAAACGTGGTTAATTCGCAATGCCTCGGGTTTTTATGCCTTGCGCTCAGTCTGTACGCATTTGGGCTGTACCCCTGTCTGGAAATCTGATTTAACCCAGTTTCACTGCCCCTGCCATCACAGTTATTTTGACCTTGCCGGGCTGCGCGAAAAAGGCCCTGCTCTGCGTGCTTTGGAGCGCTATCGACTATTTTGGGGGCAAGAGGGTGAAATTATGTTAGACAGATCCCGAACCTTTCGTCGGGAATTAGGCGAATGGGAAGATGCAGGTGCTTGGCTGCCTTTTCCGAGAGCTTGAGCGGTATAATACTTCGCGGACCCAGAAATTGATTTGGGAAATTATGTTGAGGAATCTCTCAGCAAGCAAAGAGGTAGTGAAAATGACTAAAGTTGAACGTATTCAAGCCCGCCAAGTATTGGATTCCCGTGGAAATCCCACCCTGGAAGTGGATGTGGTTGTCTCAGGTGGTGCGGTTGGGCGTGCAATTGTGCCCTCTGGTGCATCGACAGGTGTACATGAAGCTTTGGAATTGAGAGACACCGAGAGCAAAGCCTATTTGGGCAAAGGTGTGCAACAGGCTGTTAAAAATGTGCATGAGCAGCTTGCTCCTCATTTATTGGGAATGAATGCCATTGATCAGCTTCAATTGGACGCCCGTATGCTTGAGTTGGATGGTACTGAGAATAAATCTAAATTGGGGGCCAATGCCATTTTGGGGGTTTCGATGGCCACAGCCAAAGCAGCGGCTCAATCTTTGAATTTGCCTCTTTATCGCTATTTGGGAGGCTTTACCAGCTGTGTCTTGCCCGTACCCTTTATGAATGTCATCAATGGGGGTGCTCATGCCGACAATAACCTGGATGTGCAAGAGTTTATGATAGCGCCTGTTGGCGCGTCGCGCTTTTCGGATGCCCTGCGGATGGGGGTCGAAACTTTTCACGCCTTAAAAAAATTACTCAAACAAGATGGTTTGGTCACTGCTGTAGGCGACGAAGGTGGGTTTGCGCCCAATTTGGGCTCCCATCGCCAGGCCTTGGAATATATTTTAAAAGCGATCGAAGCTGCAGGCTATCGCCCCGGAGAAGATATTTTCCTGGCTTTGGATGTGGCTGCCAGTGAGTTTTACAAGGAGGGATCTTACCAACTCAAAGGAGAGGGCAAAAACCTCAACTCAGCTGAGATGGTGGATTATTTGACTCAATTGGCGCAGGACTATCCGATTGTGTCGATTGAAGATGGGATGGCTGAAGATGATTGGGATGGCTGGAAGAGTCTCACCCAAGTACTTGGGAAAAAGCTCCAATTGGTAGGAGACGATCTCTTTGTGACCAACGTCAAACGTCTGCAACAGGGCATTGATCAAGGTGTGGGAAATTCGATTCTGATCAAAGTCAATCAAGTAGGGACCTTGACCGAGACCTTTCAATCGATTGAATTGGCCAAACGCTTCGGTTATACCTATATGATTTCACACCGTTCAGGTGAAACCGAAGACACCACAATTGCGGATATTGCTGTTGCTACCAATTCTGGTCAAATCAAAACAGGTTCGGCTTCCCGCACCGACAGAATCGCCAAATATAACCAACTTTTGCGGATTGAAGAAGAGTTGGGACAGAACGCGATGTTCTGGGGTAAACAAACTTTTAATAAGAAATAAGAGAGCGTTAACCTTGTTAAGGTCAGTCTTTGCTCTGCTTTGGCGATAGATCTACTATCAAAGCGTAAGAGGAGAGACTGGCCGTGTCTAATTTTAAAGTTCTCACAAACCAGATTTTTAACCGTCCAGACCCCAATTACGTTCCCCCTCCTTTGCCTGCTCGGCCTGAGCAAAACGTGCAGATGGCGCAAAAACCCTATTATCCACCGGCTCCTCAGCTTCAGAAACAATCCAAGCCGACCGAAATAGCCATCTCCGATTTGAAATACAATGCCTTTAATATTGATCGCATGAAATTTAATATCACCAGCCGCAGTGGCTTTGATGGTGTTAAACCTGATATGGTGATTTGGGATCGCTATCAGTACAATGTCTCTGATTTTCAGCTCAATGCAGATGAGATCGAAATGTCCAACTATCTCAATTGGGCTTTGCAGGAGAAGGGCATTCAGGATACCAAGATCGATTTTCATCCGGGTAATAAAATGACCCTTTCTGGTAAATACCCGCTTTTGGGCTTGCCTTTGCCTTTTACTGCAGAAGTGAGTTTAACGATAACCCCCCTCAACCAATTATTGATGACGATTGATGACTTTAAAACCGGTTTTAGCGTGCCTACAAAATTGAGAGACGCACTGTTGGGGCTATTTGTGGATGGTGGTTCTCAGGCTCCACCCCCGAATGGAATGCCACTTTCGCCTTTAGAGGCCTTTTCCTTTTCAGATTCACTCAAACGGGTGGGTCCCAATCAAATCATGTTGGATTTTGGCAAAATGAAAGTGCCCATGCATTTGCCTTTGTCCAAATTAATGACCACTGAACAGGGTTTCCAATTGGGTGGTGGGACTGAACAAGTCGCCCCGTCAAACGTTCAAAAACCCTAGATTGATTGTTTTGTCGGTCCCCAAAAAAATATTGTCTACTGCCTGTTGACTAGACAGGTGCCCATTGTAGCCGTTTTTGCTCTTCGGCACTTTTATTGCGAATGCCAAAGAGCATCGTCAGGTTGAGCCTGCGTTGAAGATAACCGGGCTGAAATTTGAATTGATCAGAGGCATGAAACAGGCCTGAATTAAAAAACAGGGCCCGATTATACTGATAGGGAACTGTGTAAGCTTTACAGGGTCTGCCCTGAACGATATCTTCGAGATTATATTTGCGTGGATCCCAATCATCAGGAGCCATGACATCATAGACAATCAACCCCCCCCTTTCGGGTTCTAAATTGGCCTCGTCGGGTGTAAGCCAAAAATTGACATTGACCTGCCCACCAGAGTCGGCGTGAATACCTACACCCGGATGTTGGGAATCGTACTTATACCCCCACATTAAACTGAGGGGGTAAGGACCGAGTATTTTGGGAAATCTATTTCTCAGTTCCTGGGCCAATTGCAATAAAAGTGGGGTGCAAAATCCGTTCGGCAGATAAGCTCCCACATATCCTCCCCGCAGGTAATCCTGCCAGATCGTGGAACTGAGCATAAAACTCCTCAGTATTTCAAGTAAAGGCAGTGACAAAATCTGATCGGCAAACGCAAATCCGGGTTGGTTGTGGTGATAAGACCAGGAAATGCGTTCACTGTCTAAATACTCAGAAAAAAAAGACCCCTCAAATGGGGGGTCGGATTCAAAATACAAAAGCCGTCCCCAGAAGGGACGCAAGAGATCTTGTTCTTGGGGGGTTAACATCAGCAATTCTGTCAACGCGCATTTGGGAAAGCGTTCTGCCAATGATTGGATAACGCGTTCTAAGCTGGCTTGAACCTGAGCAAAAGCATACATTGGCAGCTTTTGGGTGCTGAGCAGATAGTCCAATTGCGCCAAGTCATGATGCAGTTTATGCAGAGGCAAAGCGTCTGGGACAGTGCAGGACTGTTTAAAAAAAACAGCTTGCTCAGCGAAAGAGCAGCGATTCCAAGGCTTACCTTGTCGCTCAAACAGCGATTTTTCTAAACATTGAGCGGCATATGTATAATTTTCTTGGGCCAAAGCCCGAAGCCCGGTTTGAAGCCAGTATTGCGCTGATTCGGACACGGCACCTAGGCCAGTGCTTCATTCAGGACCAGAGCTTGTTCAATCACGCCCCCACCCAGCAACATGTCCTGTTCATCGTAGAAAACAGTGATCTGGCCAGGTGAAATGGCGCTTTGGGGATCGTCGAAAATGATTCTCACATTGTCTTCGTTGACGGGTTCAATCAAGGCTGGGACAAGATCTGAACGATAGCGAATGCGCACCCGCGCTCTGAGTGGGGCATTTAATTCAGAAATCGCAGACCAGTTAATTCCTGAGGCGGTTAATCCGTCTGCGAAGGTTTGATCGCGAGGACCTACAATCACCTGATTTTTAGCGGCATCCAATTTCAGCACATAAAGGGGGTGTTCGTGGGCCAAACCCAAGCCTTTGCGCTGACCAACAGTGTAGTGAACAATCCCTTCGTGCTGGCCCAGGATATTGCCTTGAACATCAACTATATCACCGCTTTTGATCGATTTTTGGTAGTGATTTCGCCAAAAATCGTTAAGGCTGTCACCCACAAAACACAAATCTTGGCTGTCGGGTTTATTGATAACTGGATCCAGTCCCAATTCTTGTGCCATCTTGCGTGTTTCAGCTTTGTGATAGTGGCCCAAGGGAAACATCAGTTCGGAGAGCTGTGTCTGGCTGAGACGATAGAACATATAGGTTTGATCTTTGTTGGGATCCAGACCCCGGTATAGCTGATAACGATCCACTTCAGCATTGTGTAGCAGACGGACATAATGACCTGTGGCCATTTTATCTACTTCCATATTGTCTTTAACGGCTTGCCAAAGATGCTGAAACTTCATTTTGAAATTACAGGTGGGACATGGATTGGGGGTGCGCCCACTCATGTATTCATTGACAAAAGGTGTGACCACTTCTTGTGTAAATTCGGGAATCAGATTGTAAACATGGTGTTCGATACCCAGTTGTTTGCAGACCCATTCGGCGTCTTCAATGGCGTCACCGGAACAGCATTTGCTGCCATCCCAAATTAACATCGTAACGCCCACCACTTCATGGCCAGCTTGTTTGAGCAGGGCTGCCGCAACAGAACTGTCCACGCCACCACTCATACCAACTGCAACACGCATCTTTTACACTCCTTGTTACTTGCTGAGCGCATTCCCACAAAGGAGCATTTTAGATGTCGCTTTGCTTCTGAATTTTAAGAAGGAGGAAAAGTCTCAGGAAAATCGTATTATTTGGGTTAATTCTAACATGGAAAGGGCTTTTGCCGGATAGAGGATGGGCAGTTTTGTTATACTGTTAAACATGTATCCCATCGAATCAAAACTCAATCTCAACACTTCTGAATCTCACAAAAATGCCGAGATATATCGGCTGGCTGTGGCCGAATTTCGGACAAAATTAGCAGGTCTTCAGTCCGGTGGCTCACCTGCGGCTCGTGCCAAACATGAAGAACGCGGCAAGCTCTTTGTCCGTGAACGTATCGCTCAACTCTGTGACTCCGGCACCCCCTTTTTGGAATTAAGTCCCTTTGCCGCGGATTCTGTCTACGATACAGACGTTCCTGCTGCTGGAATTATTACTGGTATTGGGGTTGTTGAAGGCCAAGAAGTCATGATTGTGGCCAATGATGCCACTGTCAAAGGGGGAACCTATTTCCCTTTGACTGTAAAAAAACATTTGCGGGCCCAAGAAATTGCCCTCGAAAATCACCTGCCCTGCATTTACTTGGTGGATTCTGGCGGGGCTTTTTTGCCCTTGCAGTCGGAGGTTTTCCCTGACCGAGAGCATTTTGGTCGGATCTTTTATATGCAGGCCCAAATGTCTGCTCGCAATATTCCCCAGATCGCGGTCGTGATGGGCTCATGTACCGCCGGAGGGGCTTATGTGCCTGCGATGTCTGACGAAACCATTATTGTGCGCAATCAGGGCACGATATTTCTGGGGGGGCCGCCTTTGGTAAAAGCCGCCACAGGAGAAGTTGTCAGTGCTGAGGAACTCGGTGGTGCGGATGTGCATACCCGTCTCTCTGGTGTGGCTGACCATTTGGCCAATAATGACCAAGAAGCCCTTGAAATCGCCCGACATATTGTTGCGAACCTCAATCGGGTCAAACGGATTTCACTGGATATTCGCCCCCCGCAGGAGCCGCTTTACCCGCCAGAAGAGCTTTACAGTGTTATTCCCGCTGATGAACGGCAAACCTACGATGTTCATGAGGTCTTGGCCCGTCTCTTGGACGGCAGTGAATTTCATGAATTTAAGGCTTTGTATGGCCCGACCTTGGTCTGTGGCTTTGGCCGGATCATGGGTTATCCGGTTGGGATTGTGGCCAATAACGGGATCTTGTTTTCCGAAAGTGCGCTTAAAGGCGCTCATTTTATTGAGTTGTGCAGTCAACGCGGAACGCCTTTGGTTTTTTTGCAGAACATCGTTGGCTTTATGGTTGGCAAAGACTATGAGCGCGGCGGAATTGCCAAAGATGGCGCCAAATTGGTACAAGCTGTAGCGACCACCTCTGTGCCCAAGTTTACGGTGATTATTGGTGGCTCTTATGGTGCGGGCAATTATGGCATGTGTGGTCGGGCCTATAGTCCCCGTTTTCTTTGGATGTGGCCCAAGGCCAGAATTGGTGTGATGGGCGGTGAACAGGCGGCCAATGTCCTTTTAACTGTCAAACGCGATCAGTTACAGGCCAAAGGTCAAGACCTGACCGAGCAAGAACAGCAGGCCTTTAAAGCGCCCATTCTGGAAACCTATGCCCATGAAAGTGACGCCTATTTTGGCTCCGCACGGCTTTGGGACGACGGCATTATTGACCCGGCTGAAACCCGCAAGGTTTTGGGTTTGGCGATTTCGTCTTCGCTTAATGCGCCGCCCCAAGACACCCGATTCAGCGTCTTTAGAATGTGATGAAACAATTTTTAATCGGTTTGGCTATTTTGGGACTGACCCTAAAGGTCAGTGCTCAGGACTTGCCACAAGCAATACCGACCATGAACCCCTCTTCACCTGCAAGTTCTGAACCCTCTGCTCCCCCTGCGCCCGTTTTTACAATTGCTCCAACCAAAGTGGTTCAGGGCCAATCTGCTGAGTTGAATTTGCAAACCTCTCAACCTGGCAAATTCAAAGTAGAAGTGGCAGGCCAGTCTCTGTTGATGTTTGAGAATGGTCAAACGGAGGGCGGAAAAAAACACAAGTACCGGTCTTTTTTGGCAATCAAAGGGGACCTTAAACCCGGTGGCTATACCCTCCTGCTCAAAGATGAAAATGGCCAAGTGCTTTTAAAAGATAAATTAGAGGTTGTTCCGGGTGCTTTTTATACCCAGTATATTCGCTTTGTCCGCCCTCCCTTAAGCCCAGAACAGGCTGCTTTGGTGGCAGAAGAAGATAAATCTGTCGATGAAGCCCGCATCTCACGAACTGAGCAAGCACTGTGGGACAGCCCGTTTATCTTGCCTGTTCCTCACCGGATGAGCGCTGCTTATGGGACCCGTCGTTATCTCAATGGCAAATACAATGGTTATCACTCTGGGGTCGATTTTGCCTCTCCCCATGGCTACCCAATCAAATCGCCTGCAAATGCGGTTGTGGCTTTGGCCCGCTATTTTTCAAAATACAATTCCAATGGCAATACGATCTTTTTGGATCATGGCCAAGGCGTGACCTCGGTCTATATTCACATGAGCAAGCTTGCTGTCAAAAATGGAGAACGTGTCAAAAAGGGGCAGACAATAGGCTATATTGGCACAACTGGACGCTCTACAGGCCCCCATTTGCATTGGGGAGTCTATCTCAATGGTCACAATACCGATGGGATGAGCTGGATTCGCTTTAGTGAGCGTGCATTTCGCTAATTGTTTGAGCCTGTGCCAAGGCTTTTTCCAGTGCTTGTGCCAGCTCAGGATTGGTTTGCATCACCGCAGACAGTTGATTTTTTACTTCGCCGATCATGTGTGAGAGTTGACTCTTTGCGGCTCGCTGAGCGCTTGTGTCTGCTGCCGCTTCTCCCGCTTTTTCTTCAGAAATGGCTTTTTTGAGGGCATCCATTTGCGGTTTGACTTTGGTGTAATAATGTTGCAGATTTTCTTGCATGATTTTTTGAGCCCGGGCCAAAGACTGATCAATACCATCTAATAAAGACTGGATATTTTGATTCTGGATCTCTCTGGCGAAATCCATGGCTTGTTGGGTTTCTGCTGTATCAGAGGGTTGTTCCCAGTCTTGTAGACGCATGGCAGAGGGGGCTGGGGTCTCCGGCTGGGGAGATTCTGTCTCAAAGTGAACCTGTGTGGGTTCCGTGCCGTGCTGGGCCTTGGGAGCGGAAACCTGTGCCTGATCTGTACCCAAGCTATTTTCTTGACCAGCTTGCTGTGACTGATCGGATTGGGCCTCCCCGTTTAGATTTAAATCTTGGGAGGTTGAGATCGGATCTGTTTTGGACTGAATGGGTAAATAATGTGATTTTTGCACAGATGGATCAATTTTCATCGCTTAGCATCCTTTGTAAGGCTCTTTGTGATCTTGTACCCCTGTTTTAGCAGAAATATGCAGTAACTGAGCAAAGAACTTTTTTAAGTCGAAATAGACCCTTTAATTAAGTCAAATGCTTTCTGTGAGAGGGTTTGAGCGATTATTAAAAATATTATGTGTCTATTAAATAAATCGATTTCTTCAAAAACAAGATTAAAAGATCGTTTTCCCTCGCAAGTTTTGCGGGTGGCTGCCTATAGTTATTATGTAAAGATTAACAACCTTAACCCAAAATTAACTAACTATAGTAGAAGACTAAGTTAGACATGTATGTGGAGGACAACATGAGCAGCATTAATAGATTGCAAGGCAACAGCGGATTTGACTTTTCTGTCTCCAAATCCGGTCGTGCCCAAAAAGCCGGTTCCACTGCTGCTCCCAGTGGTGGTGTACAAGGTGCTTCAGGCAAACCTTCCGCCTCTAAAAATGAAGATATTCTCAATATTAGTTCCGTCGTCGGTTCAGCCGGTGGCGCCGCAACCCAGGTCAGCCTGGGCAGCAGCAGCTCTTTGTCTCCCTCGGTCGCCGTGGGCGCGTTAAAAGGGGCATCTGCACAGCTCTCTAAAGAAAATCGTGCTGAACTTACTGTTGTTGAAATGGCCAACCAGCTTGCCGAAGCTATGTTTGCCGCCTAGAGGTTTTCAGGCGTGAGCGCACAAGAACCCCCGATTGTTATAGACCTCGATGCAGGCAAAGAAAACGTTGTAAAACAGATCACTGAAATTTTAAAACGGTATTCCGTTTACTTAAAAGAGGGAGATATATCTCTCTCTTTTATTTTGCGAAAATCAGGTGAAAAAGATCGCGAATTCAATTATAATTTTACCAGGGATGGTTACGACAACGCTGAGCGTGATGTTGTTTTTCCCGTGGTAGTCAAAGAAATCCTGCGCAAAGAGTTGCCCGAAAAGATTGCTTCCAACCCTCGGTTGGTCAATCACGTGATGCAAGATCTCAAGCGCGATCCCTATTGGTCTACCAACGTGGTTAAGTTGTTGGATGCCATTCAAACACATAGTAAATAATCAATCAAATGGATATCGCTTTTCATAAGCGCTAGATTTTTAAACTGTTGAGGGAGGGATTGGTTTCATGGCAATTATACCTATTTCAGATTCGGGGCCGATGAAGTCCCAAGTAGCAAAAGAGTTGGGGCAGACCGCCTCCAAAGACAGTACCAATCTGAAAGTAACGCCCGCCCTGGAACAAGTCATTCACCAAACCCCTTATGGCAAAGACGGTATGTTGCTTTCAGCCAAAGATCAATACAGCGCCCTGACGACTATTTTGCCCAATGCCGAGTTGGAAAAATCCCGTCAGCAGTTGAAAAAAGAAAAAAAGAAAAAGAAAAAAGACAAAGAAGAAAAAAAGAAACAGAACTTTTGGGATTGGCTTTTTTCTAAGTAATAACTCTCCTTCTATTTAATTTATTCCTAACCCCTGTCTTCAAACAGGGGTTTTTGTGTTTAATATTTTTAATGTAAATGGGCAAGATATTTGTTCTGGATTTTCTTTGATTAAATGATCTTAAAGAGTGTGTTTTGATACGCTGGATTCTCTCTATCCTTCGCTATATGTGTAGATGCGCATACGTGTATCAATTATCCGGAGGTCTTCAATATGACGAGTAGTGGTGGGATGTCAGGGATCCGTGAAGCATTGCGGTCTTCTGAACAACTGATCAATATTGAGGCCTCAAATATTACCCGCAGTCAAATTCCCGGCTCTAAGTCGGTCCGGGGCACCCTCCAGGGCATTGATACCCTGAACTTTGGCAATGGGCAAACAGCTGCTGGCCCAGGAACGTCTCTGGCGGCTACAACCACAGATTTTAGCCAGGGTGGATTGGTTCGTACTGGGTTTACCACCGATATGGCCATCAATGGCAGGGGCTTCTTCATCCTCTTTGATGCTAAAGGCGAATTTTATTATACCCGCAACGGTTCTTTCCATTTTGACAACACAGGAACATTGGTAAACAGTGACGGCTTGAACGTTGCCAGTTTTGATCCAACCACGGGTGCGCTTGAAAAAACCACGATGGAGATCAACCCCGTGGTGTCTCAGTTGGGTCAACAAATTCTAGACCAGCTTAAAACGGGTGGAACACAAACCGCTGCTCAAATCGCCACAGCTTTAGGTGAGCCTTTGGCCAATGTGACACCGGAACTGGCCTCACTGCGAGTCTCTGAATATGTGACAGATAAAGTTGTAGGGCCGGATGTTTTGTTCACCCACAATTTGGGCTATCCCGGAGATCAGGTTGATTTCGATAGACAGGGGTTTTTGATCAACGAAACCCGTGGTTTGCGCAAAGGCAATCAAATTGCCTTGGCTATATTCCCCAATCTACAGGGTTTAAGCAACTCTCGCTTTGGTGGGGTTGTCTATAAAGGTACCGATGCGGCTGCGCCGGGTGGCATTCCCGGCGTCGGTGCACCTGGCGATCTCAAGCTGGGCCTGGGTGATTTGGAAAGCCAGGCATTAGAAGAGTCAAATGCAGAAACGCCAAGCAGTATGAGTCTACTGGGCCTTTTGCAGCGCAATTTTACGTCTACCACTGCTGCAATGAAGACTTTTTTAAATGCCTGGGATGATTTGATCAGCGTCTTTCGCTAAAAATTAAAGAATGTTATTTATACTGCCAGTTCTCTTGGGAGGGCTGGCTGTTTCTGTTTTGATATTGGGGTTTTATCCTGAGAAACAAAAGCCTATTTTAAGCCTGTCTTTTTCACTTGTTTTGATTCTCCAAGCTTTTGTTTGTCTGCGTTTCCCCGTTTTCCAACCCATTCATTTTAATGCTCCTCAGACTCAGTCGCTTTGGTATCAAGGTGGCAGTTTGCACAAATCAACTTGGGCAGAGTGGCAAAAAGCGCCGATTCAAAATCGCTTGGCCACAGCTGCTGATTATTTGAAAACCTTGCGTGAACAGGGGGTTTTTGTGGCGCGTATTCGGGGATTAGATGAATACCGACCTTGGGCTGCAGCGCTTGTGAGTTGTATGGAATGGGAATATGCACAACAAAACGGGCCACAACCAGAAGTGGTGGCCCGTGAATGTCTAAATCAAAACAAAATTAAGCGTTTTTTTAAGCCCTAAAGACTGACCAAGAAGGCTACCAGATCTTCGTACTCTTTGTCGCTCATGGTGCTTTTTAGGGCAGGCATAGCTGGTGCATATCCATTCACCACAAATGCTGTTGGATTTTCAATTGACTCTTTGATATAGGCAACAGCATCTTTCCCAGCGACACGGGTAGCGGCTGTTTTACCCAAACCATCCAGTTTTGGACCGATTGCGCCAACAGCTCCTTCTACAGAGCTGACCACATGACAGGTGGTACAGGTTTTCGTTTTGAAAACCTGTACACCCGCTTTTGCATCGCCTTTTACTGCGACGGTTTTGGCAGCATGCTCTTCGGTTTTGGCAGCATGCTCTTCGGTTTTGGCAGCATGCTCTTCGGTTTTGGGAGCAGCATGCTCTTCGGTTTTGGGAGCAGCGTGCTCTTCGGTTTTGGGAGCAGCGTGCTCTTCAGTTTTGGGAGCAGCGTGCTCTTCAGTTTTGGGAGCAGCGTGCTCTTCGGTTTTGGGAGCAGCATGCTCTTCGGTCTTTGTTGCGTGACTGCTGCTGCTTTGATGGCTTTCTGTGCCATGTCCGCCTTTGGCGTGACCTGCCATCATATTATTGGTGGTGATAGAGACGGCTGTAATAATACCAATCAGAATTGCCAGGGAAAAGAACGAAAGAACGATGACTTTCATTTGATCTGCGGGTTTCATTGGGAATTACCTTTCTAGGATAGTGATGAAATCGTATGTGTGTATTTTGCTATTTGCAATTCATTGTACCTGAATCAGTTATAGCGCGGTTGGGTCTTCAGTGGGGCAATCGTCTCCTTGTCCTGCTGATACCAAGCCATAAAAATTTTAATAAAGGCAATACTAAAAACCAACATGCCTGTTATTTTCATGAGTACGCCTCCCAATTGTTGATCCCCTTGTGCCGTTAAGACTGTCAAACGGGGGGCCAATTCATAGGTTTGATACAAGACCGAGCGGGAAAAGGTGACAAAGGCAAAGACAGGCATTTGGGCAATGGTCAAGGCACCGAGGTACATCATTTGAAAACCAAAAGAAAGACGCAAACTTTCAATCGGGTTGCGCACGGGCATCCACATCAAAAGAGCCCCCAAAATAAAGGTCAAATGTTCTACATTGTGTACCATGCGATCACGCAGGGCCCAATCATAGAGAAAGGGGATATGCCAAATACCAAAAACAAGATTAAAAATTAAACAGGCAGGGATGGGGTGAATGAGTAATTTAAACAATCTCGCTAACCAAGGCAATTGTTTGAGTACCAATTCAAGCATCCAGCCGGGTGTGCCAATTAAAAGCAGTGTCACAACGGGATACATAAACAAATTGTGTTGGAACATGTGAACACTGAAGAGATATTGCTCCCCAATGCTGTCAATCGGAGATGCGATAGCCGCGTAGATCAGTGCCAAGCCCGAAAAGAAAGCCAAGGCTTTTTTGCGGTCAAAGGCATCGCTTTTTCCCAATTGCTCACGGGCATATTGAATGAAACGATAATAACCCCAGCCGATAAAGACCAAAAAGAGCAAGGCCCCCCATTCCAGGCGCCACGTCCACCATACTTCGGCCGGAATATCTACCGAGGGTATGGCCTCAAATTCGTGGGCCCAGGCCGGGGGGCACAAAAAATACAGCATTGGTTTATAGCTTGGCCAAGAAGGCCACCAAATCGTTGTATTCTTGATCGCTCATCGTTTGTCTCAGGTTGGCTGGCATGAGGCCTGCGGGGTATTTTTCAACGACATAAGCACCAGGGTTTTCGATCGATTCTCTGATATAAGCCATCGCATCTTTACCTGCAACACGGGTTTTGGCCCGTTCGCCCAGACCGTCTAATTTGGGACCCACTTGGCCCACCGCTCCTTCAACGCTGCTGACAACATGACAAGCAGAACAGCCTTTTGCTTTAAACACAGCCGGACCGTTTTCTGCCTTACCAGTGCTGAGGGCAGCCAACTCTTTGGCATCTTTGACATTGATGGAGGTTTTGGTCGGTTGATAATTAATCAGTGAGACCATTGCCACCATTGTAGCCAACGCAATTGTAAAACCGCTGAAAAAGATGCCTGTCAACAATTTATTGTCGTATTTGAGGTGCATGAAGATCGCCACAACAAAACCAAATTTGATTGCTGCCAGCGAATACATGCCAACGTACATGGCTGCATTTGGCAAAGGCATCATCAAAATAGCGACTTCTACTGCTGTGACAATTCCCAATGCTGCTGCCAGTTTGATGTAAACAGGAACGTGACTGGGGTGTTCTTCATGTGCGCTCATGCTTTGACTCCTACAAACTCAACAAGGTAAATCACGGTGAAAATAACAATCCAGACAATATCAACGAAGTGCCAATAAAGCCCTGCTACTTCAATGTCGACAGCTTTGTCTTTCATATTGCCAAAAAAGGAGTAAACAAACCAACTAAATAGCCAGAAAACCCCGATGGCCACGTGCAACCCGTGAGTTCCTGTCATGGTATAAAAAGTGGAACCGAACAGGTTTTGCTGTAGCGTCACGCCTTTTAAGACAAACTCTGTGAACTCATAGGATTGAAAGCCCAAGAAGATGGCGCCAAATACGCTGGTCAGGAAAATCCAAAGACGAAATTGGAAGATATCCTGGCGGTTCACGGCTGCAACACTCAGTGCCATGAGCAAACTGCTCATAAGCAAGACAAATGAGCTGGCAGTTGTGACCGGGATACTCAGTACTTCAACTGGGTAGGGACCGGTCAAACTTTTTCCGTGGTAGATGATATAGGTAGAGATCAGCGTTCCGAAGAACATACAGTCCGAGGCCAAAAAGGCCCACATCATCACTTTTTTATTGGATACGCCTGTATAGGAATATTCTTCGTGATGGTGTTCTTCATGGTGGTGCTGATGATCCACCGCTGCTGCTGCATGGCTCATCAGTTATAAGCCCCACTTTCTTTGGTTGGATCAATCATTTCTCCGCCAGGACCCTCTAAGGCCCAACCGAAGATGGCAAAGGTCAGGAGCAGCATGCCTCCGACCGCAATCGGCAGAAAAACCATCATATTGTCTTTCAGGAAAATCATACCCATGCCAAAGATGAACATTCCAACACCGCAAATTAAGGGGTAATAGGAAGGCAGTGGCATGTGAATCAGTTTTCCATCCCAAGAAGCAGAGGCTTTTCCACTCTGTTTTTTGTGCCAGAAGTCATCCAGATGTGTCACCTGGGGAATAACGGCAAAGTTGTACTCGGGCGGCGGAGAGGAAATGCTCCACTCCAGCGTACGTCCATCCCAAGGATCATCTCCTGCAATTTCACCGTGTTTTAGTGAATTGAACATATTGATGAAAAACAGCAGGAAACCAACGGCCAGAACAAAAGCCCCAGCTGTACAAAAATGGTTCCAGAAATTCCAACCCATATCTGCGTGATAGGTGTAGATACGGCGGGGCATGCCATTCAGACCCAAAATATGCATCGGGAAGAAGGTCATGTTGAAGCCCACAAAGAAAATCCAGAAGGCCCATTTGCCCTGTTTTTCATTCATCAAACGGCCCGTAATTTTAGGGAACCAATAGGCAATCCCACCAAAAAGGGCTGAAATGGCACCACCAATCAAGACATAGTGAAAGTGAGCCACGATGAAGTAGGTGTCATGCTGCTGCATATCTGCGGCAGCGGCTGAGTGCATGATGCCACTGAAACCACCCACGGTGAACATGGAAATGAACGACAGGGCATAGAGCATGGGGGTCGTCATGCGCAGATTCCCGCCCCACATGGTACCAATCCAGTTAAAGATCTTGACCCCTGTGGGAACAGCGATAATCGACGTGGTAACGGAGAATGCCAAAACGGCGATCACGCCCATGCCGGTGGTGAACATATGGTGACTCCAGACCGCAAAACCCATAAACCCGATAAAGGCCCCAGAGAAGACAATCAAAGGGTAGCCAAAGAGCGGTTTACGGGAGAAGGTGGGCAGAATTTCTGAGACAATGCCCATACCGGGAAGAATCAAAATATAGACTTCGGGATGGCCGAAGACCCAGAACCAATGTTGCCACATGATCGGCATGCCGCCTTTGGACACATTGAAAAAATTGGCTCCGAACATACGATCCATCATCAATTGCGCCAGGGCAATGGTGATTGGCGGGAAAGCCAAGAGGATCAAAATATTGGTCACGATGGTCATCCAAACAAAGACAGGCATCCGCATCAGGCTCAGACCGGGCGCACGCATATTGACAATCGTGGTAAAAAAGTTCAATGAAGCGGCAACAGAGGAAACCCCCAAAAGCATCAACCCCATGACCCAAAAGTCAGAATTATGGCCGGGGTTATATTGGGGGCCTGTAATAGGGGGATAACCGACCCAAGCGCCATTGGGGGCACCGCCTGCGAACCAGCTGACATTGATCAGCACTGCTCCGGCGATAAAGACCCAAAGGCTAAAGGCATTCAAACGGGGGAATGCAACGTCGCGGGCCCCGATCTGCAGGGGTACCACAAAGTTGAAAAAGGCGGCAATTAAAGGCATCACCGCCAAAAAGATCATGGTGGTTCCATGCATGGTGAACATTTGGTTGTAAAAATCACCCACCAGGAGATCACTATTGGGTACAGCCAATTGCAAACGAATCAGCAGGGCCTCAAGCCCGCCCAATACCAGAAAAAAGAGTGCAGCGAGACCATACATGATCCCTATGCGTTTGTGGTCGATGGTTGTCAACCAGCTCCAAATGCCCGTCTTTGCAGAGGGGCGCGGTCCTAACATTCCCTGCTCCGGAGCTTCGGGGTGGGAGTGCACGTGACCTCCTGTGCTGATTTCTTCCGTACTTGTGGACATATTTTCCTCTCTTATCAAGTCTTCAATCCAGCTGGTTATTTTAAGTTTTGCAGATAAGATACCAGATCGGTGACATCTTTATCGCTGAGTAACATATTGGCCTGTTCCAGTTTCATCAAATTTCCGGGTTTCATTTGTTGGGGATATTTGATCCACTTGGCCAAATGTTCAGTGTCATTTTTATACATCACGGCTCCCAAACTGGTGCGACGGCCAAAATGAGTCAGGTTGGGACCGACCATGCCCATGGCATTGGTGCCTTTAATTGCATGGCAGGAATTGCAGCCTTGCATGAAGACTTTTTGGCCGTTGACCTGTGACACGGTTTCTGGTTTGACTGCATCCGCTTTTTCTTCGCGGCTCCATTTGTCAAATTCATCTTGTTTATGGGCGAAAACCAGAAAACGCATTTGGGCGTGTGAATCTCCGCAAAACTCGGTGCATTGACCATAATATTTGCCGGGCTCATTTGCATCGAGCCACATACGGTTAATTTGGCCGGGGATAGCGTCCATTTTGCCTGCCAAGCGGGGCACCCAGAAGCTATGAAGCACATCCACAGACTTGATGTCGATATCAATGGCTGTATCTACAGGGATGTGCAACTCACTTGCCGTGGTGATACCCAGATCTGGGTATTGGAATTCCCACCACCACTGATGGCCAATAGCAATCACTTTCATGACTTTTTTGCCTTCGGGTGGCTTGTCCATTAAAAACAAGGCTTTGGCATTGGGAACAGCGATCACGAGCAACAGCAAGCATGATGCGATAATCAATGCGATTTCGATTTTTGCGCTGCCGTGGGTTTGTTCTGGAACCGCAAAATCTTCGCCTGGTTTGGCCCGAAAACGGAACAAGGCATAAAAGAAGACACCGCCAACCGTCACCAGCAAAAACGCTGAAACGGCTACTGTGAACCAGAAAACAGTCAGCTGTTCTTGGCCAATGGTCCCTTTGACATCAAAAGTGGACATGGCATCCATCAAGGCGAATGCATTTAAAGGGTACATGAGCAGAAAGCTCCCCACCAGAAGAGTGAGGCGCAAAATGCTTGTTAATTGTGCTTTCACGATTTTTCCTCGGTCTTTTGTACTCAATGTCGGTTGTATTTTTTCACTCTTTTATTGTTATATCCTCTGATCCGGATGCCTGGAAAGGCGGTTGATAGCCCTTTGAGATCTGCCACTGGGTCAGCACTTGGATTTAAATATCCAGATAGGACACAGTTCAAGACCCAGTGAAACACTTACACCAGGATCAAAAAAAGGAAACAAGGCGTTTTGAGTAGTCAAAATTATACTCACTTTAACATATAATGCCCCGTTCAAAAATATGAAGTGACATTCTCACAATGATTATGACACCTCTGATTGTGATTATCCTCTTTGATTAAGGTCTTGGTAAGCTATGTCCGTGGTAAACTGTCTAATGTACTAAAGCAATGACAGAGGCTCCATCCACACCATTGGGTTTTGCGTTTGCTCTGCCTGTATTCCCCCTTTCATCGACTTTTATCGACTTTGGGTTATCAACTTCAGGTATTGCAGGCAAAGGTTAGCCAAAATCTCTGGGTTGACTTAGTTGCGACCATATTTGAAGCCAGGAATTGTAAATGCTTGAACAGGGAAATATGACATTATCAGCTGAATCCACTCCGCTGGCTCCTGACCGCCAACAGCTGCGTCAGATTTTACGCGATTGTTATGCCTTGACCAAGCCCAACATTACCTTTGAAATTTTGGTAACCACTTTTACGGGCATGTGGTTGGCCTCCGGTGGCCCCCCTGATTGGGGTTTGGCGTTCTGGACCCTTTTGGGGGTCGGATTGGCCTCCGGCTCCAGTTGCGCTTTTAACAATTACATTGACCGAGAAATTGATAAACACATGGAGCGCACCCGCAACCGTCCTTTGCCGGCAGGTCGGCTCTCTCCCTCTGTGGCTCTTGTTTTGGGGAGTGTTTTTGGTGTGCTGTCTTTTGCCGTTTTGCTCTGGAAAGTCAATCTGATCACAGCCGGTTTAACGCTTTTTACGGGTTTTTATTATGTTGTGATCTATACTCTTTGGCTGAAGCGAAACAGTCCATTAAATACTTCTTTGGGGGGAGTCTCAGGTGCTTTGCCAGCTGTTTTGGGCGTTACAGCGGTAGCGAATCAATTGACCCCTGTGGCTTTCGCGCTGTTTGGCATCATGTATATTTGGCAACCCCCGCATTTTTGGGCCTTGGCGTTGATCAAGGTGGAAGAGTATCGCAAAGTCGGCATTCCTATGTTGCCTGTGGTCAAAGGGGAAGCGATAACCAAGCGCCAGATGTTGCTTTACACAATTGCCTTGATCCCTGCTTCTACCAGTCTGTATTGGTTAAATGCCACAGGTTGGATTTATCTGCTCACAGCTTTAATTTTGGGAGCTATCTATCTGGGCTTAACCATCGATTTTATTCGCAAACCTGTCACCCGTAAGCGTGCTTACCGCTTGTTTTTCTTTTCGATTATTTATCTCTGCTTGCTTTTTGTGATGATGTTTGTCAATGCTGTTCCCGCTTGAGGCCGATGATGGAAAAAAAAGTAGAAAAAAAAGAAACCGCTTTGTTTTTACCCCAATTGGTTGCTTTGGGGCTGATTGCCTCTGTGCTGGCCGCTGCCAGTCAGGCAGTTAATCAACCTGCTCAATTCAGTACACTCGCAAGTGAGATCCATGTCTCGGTTACGCCCGGTGTGAGTGCCGGAGAGTTGCCTGTTTATGGTCAATTAAGCGATTTTTCCTTTACTGAGCGAAATGGTAAATCTTTTGGTGCTGAGGATCTCAAACAGCACGCCTGGATTGCTGATTTTATCTATACCAGCTGCACCACTGAATGCCCCTTGATGAGTTCTGAAATGGCTCGTCTGCAAAAAGCCTTGCCAGAACAAACCTCTGTAAAACTTGTGTCTTTTACCGTTGACCCAGAAGTAGACACCCCTGCCCGTTTGGCGGAATATGCCGAGCGTTTTCAGGCCAAGCCTGAGGTCTGGAAGTTTTTGACAGGGCCCCGAGAAAAATTGTATACCTTGGCACAAAAAGGTTTCCATTTGCCTGCCCAGGCGATGGACGTTGCCCCACAAAAGCACCATGAATCCGGTCATGAAGAGTCGGCCCATGACAAAACGGCTTCTTTGCCCAAAGAAAATCCCTTTTTACACAGTCAAAAATTTGTGCTGGTAGACCAAGACCTGCAGATACGTGGCTATTATGACAGCACGCGCCCAGAAGAGTTAGAGCGCTTGTTAAAGACAGATTTGCCCCGTCTTCTGAAAAAGCCTTGAGTCTTCCGGTCGGAAATGGCCGGTCCGTGAAATTTTCTCAACCCGTTGAACGGGCGTATGATTTTGATTATTTTAAAACACGCACCCACAGCCGCGTTATTTTGCTCTTTATTGCGGTTGCGTTGGTCGGATTGGTCTTATTGGGACGCCTGTTCTCTTTGCAAATTCTTCAGCACACCGAATTGTCCCAAAAAGCCGAACAGAATCGCATGCGAGCAGTACCCATGTTGGCTCCCCGTGGCATGATCTACGATCGCTCCAGCAAAATTTTAGCGACCAATAAACTCTCTCATTCACTTTTGTTTCAGCCGGGCCGTTTGTCTTCTCAGCAGGCCTACCAAAGTCTTCAGCGTCTTTCTCATTATTTGGGATTGCCTTATGCTGAGCTTTTGTCGCGGGTGCGTTTTGACAGTGTGGAGCCGATTTATCTGGCCCATAATCTCAATAGCAAAGCCCTGGCTTTGATCACTGAAAATCAGTCCCGTTTACCCGGTGCCGAAGTTGTGACTGAATTGGAACGCTTTTATCCAGAAAATGAGTTGGCATCTCATCTTCTGGGGTATATGGGGCAAATTACCGCTGAAGAATTAAAGTCTCGCCGCTATCAGGCCTATCGCCCCGGTGCTTTGGTCGGAAAAACCGGCTTGGAGCGTCTCTATGAGCGCTTTCTCAAGGGCACCGATGGCAAATCGTTGTATGCCGTGGACTTGGGCAAACATGAAAAGAAACTTTCCAAAACCATTGCAGCTGTGCCCGGCAACAGCCTGAAGTTGACTTTGGATAAACCTTTGCAGCAATTCTGCATGGAACTCTTAGACCGGCGCAAGGCACCTGGCTCGATTGTCGTGATGGAGCCGCAAACCGGTGCGATTTTGGCGATGGTCAGCTATCCAGCTTATAACCTCAATTTATTTACCGAAGGTCTGACCCAAGCCGAGTGGAAAACCCTACAAAACACCCGCTATTTTCCCTTTTTCAACCGGACTTTAAACGCCTATCCTCCAGGTTCTATTTTTAAAATTGTGACAGCCTTGGCCGCTTTGCAAGAAGGCTATCTTCGGCCCGAACAGACTTTTTACAGCAAGGGCTATCTCAATGTCGGTGGGCATATTTTTTATGACTGGCATCGCGGTGGCTTTGGGATTGTGAATATTTATCAGGCCCTGGCCCATTCTATCGATACCGTTTTTTATGAATTGGCATTAAAAATGGATATTGAACCCATTCGGGATTATGCCAAAAAATTTAAATTGGATCAGCCCACTGGTTTGGAACTCAAGGGTGAACACCCCGGTTTGATTCCCGACAAAGAGTGGAAAAAACGGGTGATTGGTGTGGACTGGCTGCCGGGTGATGCCGTGAATACCTCAATTGGTCAGGGCTATCTACAAATGTCGCCGCTGCAGGCCACGCGCATGATTGCCACGGTCGCCAATCGCGGTAAAATCCCACGCCCCTATTTGGTGCAGGAGATTTTAGGCACCGACGGCAACGCCGTCTTTACTGCCCAGCCAGAAAAACACCAGCAAGAAATTTCTGAGATTGAACCCCGTTATTGGGATGTGGTTCAACGGGGATTGGAAGGGGCCGTCACCTATGGGACCGCCAAAGCCATGAAGCTCAAATACCATGGTGTGGCTGGAAAAACGGGCACAGCTGAAACCAGTCCCGGTAAACCCACCCATGCCTGGGTTGTTGCTTATGCTCCCACCAATCAGCCCCGTTACGCCCTGACTGTTTTTTTGGAGCATGGTGGCAGTGGGGGGGGCAAAGCGGCTCCGATAGCCAAACAAATTCTGAAATATTTGCTTGAAAAAGATCTGGATCAAAAAAACAGTTCAAAGGAGCGCAATTAAAGTGGCTTTGCTGCGTTCCCGTTCGGTTTGGCAGCAAAGTTTGCCTACTCTATTATTGATCAGCTGTTTTTTTATTTTGAGCAGTTTATGTGTCTGGAGTGTGCAGGTCCATGCCGAAGGCAATTTCGGTATTTTTTTGCGCCATTTGATCTCGATTGGCTTGGGTTTTGGGGTTTTGGTACTGGTGGCCGTGGTGGGTTTTCACAATTTACGCCATTTCGCCCTGCCGATGTATGGGGTTTCGGTTCTTTTATTGGCGGCTGTTTTGGTGATTGGGCCTGTCGTAGCGGGCTCTCAACGCTGGATTTATATTGGCCCGATTTCGTTTCAACCTTCTGAATTGGCCAAATTGGTTTTGATTATTTCTTTGGCCCATCATTTGAGTCTGATCCAGAAATTTGACTTTAAACAGACCAGTCTTTTGTTATTGCATATTGGTATTCCCTTTGTTTTGATTTATAAAGAACCTGATTTGGGAACGTCTCTGATTTTGGTGGGTATCTCACTGAGTATGCTGGTGGTTTCGCCGCTTTCTTCGCTGGTATTGGCCACTTTGATTACCCCTGTTGTGAGTCTGGGGCTGTTCTTTTGGAACAGTTGGGTTTGGTTGATGTATGTGCTAGTGGGTGTTGGGCTTTGGTTGACCTGGTTTTTGGTGACCCGTTGGAACCGCCGCCCAGCGTTGGTCGGTTTGGTGGTGGGAAGTTTGCTTTTGGGGCTGAATATTTGCATTCCCGGTTTGACGGAATGGGGGTGGGAGAACTTACAGGCCTATCAGAAGCAGCGCATTTTGACCTTTATTGCCCCAGAACCTGATTTGATGAATGCTGGTTATCAAGTCACCCAATCCAAAATTGCTGTGGGGTCAGGGGGCTTTTGGGGCAAAGGTTTTACCCAGGGCAGTCAGACTCAATTGCGCTATGTACCTGAACAACACACAGATTTTATTTTTTCGGCACTGGCGGAAGAAGGAGGGTTTTGGCTCTCTGGCCTCGTTCTTCTCTTGTTTATGCTCTTAATTTTGCGCATTTTGTGGGTCGCTTACCACTGCTCTGAGCCGGGAGAGTTGTATGTTTGTAGCGGTGTGGCGGCCCTCGAATTGATGCATTTACTGATCAATATGGGCATGAATATGGACATGATGCCGGTCACCGGGGTGCCTTTGCCCTTTTTTAGCTATGGCGGCACAGCGATTTTGATGCATATGAGTCTTTTGGGACTGGTTGAAAGCATTGCCTGGGCCCAGCGCGGCTCGCGCCTGATCCGGATCGAATGAGGTCTGCTGATGTTTCGGCGTGAAACACGTTCGCTGGCACTTTGGCTCAATCCCCGTGAGGCTGTTTTGGTGGAACGGGAGCATGGCTTGGTAGCACAGGAGGCAGCCTGCCTCATTCGGCCTCTGGTGGGAGACAAAGCGCAGCATTGGGGCAATAGTGCCTTGCTCAGTGGACGGAGTACGCCTCTCTGGCAAAATGGCTGGCGGGCCCAGGAGTTAAAGGCCTATGTTCAAGCGCTGCTTTCTCGGGTGATTGCTCCCAACCGCTGCCAATTGGTTGTGCCCATGCTCAATTTGCGCGAGCCCTATTGCCGGGCCTTTTGGGATTTGTTGGGATTACACCTGCAATTGGAGTCGCTTTATCTCTGCTCTCCCTTGACCTGTCTGGCCCAGTTGCCAGATGTGAGTCAGACAGATTTACATTTATTTCTGGAGGATGGTTTGGCTGAATGCTGTTTGGGTTCTCCACAGGGATTCCCGTTGACGGTGGGATATGGACGCTATCTCTCGCGGGCTCTGCAACAATATGTCTATCAGCGCTACCAGCTGCGGATTGAAGAGGATGCAGCAGCTTTGGCTTGGCAGCGTTTGGGCGGGCTTTCTGGGGTGCAAGAGCAGATCACTTTGCAGGGCCAAGATGGCGAAGGGAAATCCCCTTATTTGCTTTTGATTGCCGAAGAGCTGGCCCCTTTGGCAGAAGCGGCATTTCAGCCGCTGGTACAATTGTGCCAAACCCAGTTGGAACAACAATCAGCAGGAGCGCGTGGCAAGGTCAGTGGTTTAAGGCTATCGGGCGAACAGGCGATTTTGCCTGGTTTGGCCGATTATTTGCAAAATCGTTTGCAGATTGCGGTCACGCTGACCCCGGCAGGGCCAGATATAATGATCAAAGCCCTGCAGATTTTCTTGCAGAGCCGTCAGGGATGAGCGGAGGAAAAAAACGGTGAATCGATTATCTGTCTTTTTCGCTTTTGGGTGTTTATTTTCAGGGCTGCTGTTAGCCTGTGCTCCTCAGCGTCCGCAATATGCCGAAGAGTGGCCCGCTTATCAGAGCAGCAATGGGCATCGCGGTTATGTGCCAGCGGGTCCAGAGCCCCCGTTGGTGGAAAAATGGACCTTTCAGACCGAAGGACGGATTGTGGAGCCCCCGGTTTTGGCGGGCGGTCAATTGGCGGTGAGTTCGCGGGATGGACTGATCTATTTGCTCAATCCTGAAACCGGGCAATTGCTTTGGAAAGAGGAAATTGGCCAAGGAGGGCTGGCCAGCAGTCCTGCTTTTGGCGATAAATTGGTTTGGGGTGGGCGCTGGACCCCCTATTATTTTGTTTATGCCTGGGATCGGGTCGGTGGTCAGCGGGTCTGGGAAAACCAGACTGGGGAGATTCTTGAACGCGCTCCTTTGGTGGTGGCGTCCACAGATCGCGTTTTTTTTAATGTCGATCCCCCTTTAAGCGCGCCGGCAGATGTGCTGAGCATGATGCGGGCTGTCTCCGTCAGCGATTATAAAACCCTCTGGGAGCGCCCTTTAAAAGGGGTACCCTTGCGTTTGCCCGCGTTGGATACAGAGCATCAGTTGCTCTTGGTGGCCTTGGATGAATCCCCTGTTTTGCAAGCGCTCGACACCCAAACGGGAGAAATCAAATGGAGCTTTCCCCTCGATAGCAAGCCCACGACTGCCCCAATTTGGGCTGAGGGCCGTGTGTTTATTGGTACCCAGGGAGGTTATGTCTACAGTCTGATACCAGAAACGGGTAAAATCGACTGGCGTTTTCAGATCCAGGGAGACAGCATTACCAAAGACATGGCCCTGGCTGAAAACCAATTGTTGATCACGGGCGAAAAAAACCTCTATGCCTTTGATACCCGTGCCTTGGAGCTGCAATGGAAATTTCGGGCAGTCATGCCCCTGACAGCCCCTGTGGCCACGGAAAAACACGTCTTTGTGGGTTGTGAAAACAAACTGATCTATGCCTTGGACAGACTCAATGGCAACTCCCGTGGTTTTACCCTGACCAAGGGCGAAATTTTGGCCAGTCCTGTGATTGTCGGGCCTTATTTGTTTGTGGGGTCTTCTGATGGCAAACTCTACGCCTTTGAAGAGGGGCCTCGCCCAGTCTATACCCAACCTGCTCGACGTTGAACAGAAGCGGGACATTCTCAAAAACCAGATTGTCCGATCTGGTTTTTGAGTAAAGGTATAATGAAGGAAAAAGGAGGTCAAATATGCGTTTGAAATGGATGTCATCTTCACGTTTTTTTGTTTCTTTTGGGCTCTTGTTGCTTGTCGCCTGGTTTGCTTCTGAGGCTTGTGGCCCAATGATTGCGCCTGTAAAACCACCACTGACACAACCCTCCTGTCGCGATGCGGATGGAAAACCCGTTTCCTGCCCTCCCAAAACCACACCTTAGCTCATGGAATTTCCGGTCTGGCTGTCTTTGGGGCCAGTCCGCCTGCACCCCCATCTGGTATTTGAAATTTTGGCCTATTCAGGCGGATTTCAGCTCTATCGCTGGCTGCAAAAACGTCAGCCTGCTTCCTTTTCACCTTTTCAGCGTTTGGCCTTATTGGCCGGCTGTATTTTGGGGGCTGTGCTGGGCGCCAAAGGCTTGGGTTGGCTACAAACACCCTTTGACCCACTGACCGGCGCGATTTTGCCACCAGGCAAGACCATTGTCGGGGGACTTTTGGGGGGCTGGCTGGGTATTGAAATAGTCAAAATCGGTCTCCAGATTCGCCAACGCACGGGGGATGTCTACCTTTTGCCCATGGCACTCGGTTTGAGCCTGGGCCGTGTGGGCTGTTTTTTGACCGGGCTCCCTGATGGCACCCATGGCAACCCGAGTGTTTTGCCCTGGGCTGTGGATTTTGGCGATGGTATTCCCCGCCACCCGACCCAAGTTTATGAGTCTCTGTTTGTCTTGATATGGGGCTTGGCGCTTTATTTTGGTCTGTTTCGTGTGCAATCCCCTGGTTCGCGTTTTCGCCTGTTTATGGCGGGCTATTTGCTCTTTCGCTTTGCCTCTGAGTGGCTCAAGCCGGTGATGATGATCTATGGTGGTCTGAGTGCGATTGCCTGGGCCTCTTTGCTGGGTGCTGTGTATTCTTTGATCTCTATGTGGCGCCTGGAGCGCCTGGAAAGGTAATTAAATGGATCGGCCTTATGTTTTTTATGAATTGACCAATGGGGTGTGCAGCACCTGTTTGCAAAAAGTTGAAGCCAAAGTGCTGTTTCAACAGAACAATGTCTATCTGCAAAAGTTTTGCCCCCAACACGGCCTGCAAAAAGTTTTGATCTCCACGGATGTGGATTATTACCTCAAAACCCGCTCTTTGCTCAAACCGGGTCAGATGCCCTATGCCTTTAATACCCCGATGAGCCGGGGCTGTCCCTTTGACTGTGGTTTGTGTCCAGATCACGAGCAGCACTCTTGTTTGACCCTGATCGAAATCAGTGATGCCTGTAATTTGACCTGCCCGATCTGTTATGCGGCTTCGGCCCCTGGGCGTAAACACCGCTCCTTGGATGAAGTGATTGCCATGTTGGATCGGGTGGTGGCCAACGAAAAAGAGCCTGATGTGGTGCAGATCAGTGGCGGAGAACCCACTTTGCACCCCGATTTTTTTGCGATTCTCGATCAGGCCCGGGCCCGCCCCATTCGCCATTTGATGGTCAATACCAATGGCATTCGCATTGCCCGCGATCGGGCTTTTGCCGAGCGTTTGGCTGAGTATATGCCCGGTTTTGAACTCTATCTGCAGTTTGATTCGCTTGAGGCGGCTCCCTTAGAGGCCCTGCGTGGCGAAGACCTGCGCCCGATCAGAATGAAAGCCCTCGAAACCTTAAATGAATTGGGCATTTCGACCACGCTGGTGGTCACGCTTAAAAAAGGCCTAAATGATGGCGAAATTGGTAAAATCATTGATTTCGCTCTGCAGCAGTCCTGTGTGCGCGGCGTGACTTTTCAACCGGTTCAAGAAGCTGGACGCCTGGAAAATTATGATCCCGCCCGCGATCGGCTCACCCTGAGTGAGGTCCGGGCCCAAATTCTGGCCCAGCACGACCTGTTTAGTGCCGAAGACCTGTTGCCGGTGCCCTGCCATCCCGATTGTATTGCCATGGGGTATGCACTCAAACTGCCCGATCGTGTGATTCCGATGACGCGTTTGGTTGATCCTGAGTGCCAGGGCAATACCATTCGCTACGAAGAATTTTTAAAACTTTTTTCAACGGCTCACTCCCCCGAAATGGCGGCCCAATTGCTCTGTTGTTTGCCGCAGATTCCCGTGCCCGCAGGCATGGGCTACCAGAACCTGTTCCGAATCATTATCATGCGGTTTATGGACGCTTGGGATCTGGACATTCGCAGTGTGAAAAAGAGCTGTGTACATATTGTGACGCCCGATGCCCAGCGGATTATTCCCTTTGATACCTATAATCTCTTCTATCGGGAGGGTTTGAGCTTGCCGCCTCTGCTACAATACTCCCAACCTTGATTTTGTGGTCTGAAGGAGAAAGAATATGCCCGCCCCTTTTCGTGAACTGCTGGCCAGTGGCCGCTTGATTCTCTTTGATGGGGGCTTGGGGACGATGCTCTACAGCAAAGGCGTCTTTCTCAATACCAATTTTGATCTGGTCAATTTGCAAAGCCCCCAATTGGTGCAAGAATTGCATGAACTGTATCTGGAGGCTGGGGCCGATGTGATTGAGACCAATACGTTTGGTGCCAATCCTTATAAACTCAAGGCCCATGGCCTCGAAGAACAGGTCCATGCCATTAATTTGGCCGGGGCCCAGATTGCCCGCCGGGCAGCTGGCGACCAAGCCTATGTGGCGGGCTCTATTGGGCCCTTGGGAATCAAAATTGAACCTTTGGGCCCTACGTCTTTTGCCGAGGCCCAAGCAGCTTTTGAAACCCAGGTATTGCCTTTACTCGAAGGCGGGGTCGACCTCTTTGTGGTTGAGACCTTTACCAATCTCGATGAGCTGGTTCAGGCTGTTGCGGCGATTCGCAAACACAGTGATTTGCCGATTTTGGCTTCGGTCACCGTTGATGACGATGGCAATACTATTTATGGTACCCCCCCAGAACGCTTTACCCCCCGCTTGGATGCGCTGGATGTGGATATGCTCGGCTTGAATTGCAGTGTGGGTCCCAAACCCATGTTGGATGCGATTATGCAGATGTCGGAATGGACAGATAAGCCCCTGGCAGCCCAGCCCAATGCCGGACATCCCCGCATTTATCAGGATCGCACGATCTACCTCTGCTCCCCTGAGTACATGGCCTCTTATGCCCGCAAATTGATCAAAGCCGGGGTGCAAATTTTGGGTGGCTGTTGTGGTACGACCCCTGAGCATATCCGCGAGATCGCCCGTTCGGTTAAAGCCCTGCAGCCGATGCGGGCCCACCTTGATGCCAAACCCAAAAATAAACCGGCCCCCGAACTGAATATCAGCCCCGTGCCCTTGGCGGAAAAATCACGTTTGGCAGCGGGCATTCAAGCCGGTCGTTTTGTCGTGAGTGTCGAATTGACCCCGCCCAAAGGCTGTGACCCCACAGCCATTTTAGACAAGGCCCGCGAATTGCACGCGCGGGGTGTCGACGCAATCAATTTGCCCGATGGGCCACGTGCCTCGGCGCGGATGAGTAACCAGATTCTCTCGGTTTTGATGCACCAACAGGTGGGCATAGAACCCATTCCCCATTATTGTTGTCGCGATCGCAATTTGCTCGGCATGCAGTCTGATTTGCTCGGGCTTTACACCGCAGGCATTCACAATATTTTGTTGATTACAGGTGACCCGCCCAAACTGGGAGATTATCCCGATGCCACGGCGGTCTTTGACGTGGATGCGATTGGCCTGACCAATATGGTGAATGGGCTCAATCATGGTTACGATTTGGGCAATAACCCGATTGGCAAACCCACCGGCTATTTTATTGGGGTGGGAGCCAACCCCTGTGCCGTGGACCTGGAGCGGGAAATTCGCCGTTTTTACTATAAAGTCGAGGCTGGAGCTGAATACGCGATTACCCAGCCGGTCTTTGACGTGGAGGCGCTTCTGCATTTTCTCGAACAGATTGAATCGCATAAAATCCCGATTTTGGCAGGCATCTGGCCCTTGGCCAGTTACCGCAATGCGGAATTTATGAACAACGAAGTACCCGGTGTGGTCATCCCCGATGTCATTATGCAGCGCATGTGTGAGGCAGATGCCGCGGGCAGGGCCAAAGAAGAGGGTATTTTAATCGCTCAAGAAATGGTGCAGATCTTGCGCCCACACGTGCAGGGAGTCCAAATCAGTGCTCCTTTTGGGCGCTTGGATCCTGTTTTTGAGGTTCTGAGCGTTTTGCCCCTCACAAAATAATTAAAATGGGCTTGAATCTGTTTTTTCTGGGTTGGATTGTAAAATCTTGATTAACCAAGGGATGAAAAATCCAGATCACTGGCTATAATAAAATTATGCGGGTTAAACATCTTCCGATCTATGCAAAATTAGGGGTTCAATCGGGCTTCCGTGCCACTTTACCAGTGCAAGAAAGCCCTTATGCGCCTATTCCTATGTCTGTGCAAGAGGCTGTACTCCCCATTGTTCGTCCCCATTACGAGGTTTTGACTGTTGCCGGTCGCTTTGATCAGGTTACGGCGCAACGCGGTGTGAGTGGGACGCCATTGCCCGTGCCCGTCTGGCGCAGTGGTTTTCGCAATGGCCGAGGTCCGCAGGCCCTGTTTAATAAACCCACTGGCTTGGTGGTGGATACACAGGGTATTTTGTATGTGGCAGACACCCTCAACCACTGTATTCGCAAAGTGTCGCGCCAGGGTAAAGTCAGTACCTTTGTAGGCAATGGTGAGCGCGGTTTTCAAGATGGGGTGGGTGCTCAAGCTCGTTTTAACCAGCCCACGGGGCTTGCGCTCGATGGATCGGGTTTTCTCTACGTGGTTGACAGTCTCAATCAGGCCTTGCGCAAAATTTCGCCCCAGGGAGAAACCCATACCCTGCCGATCTGTGGACAGCCTTTGGGTGGGTTGGCCTGTGGGCCGCAAGGCATGGTCTATTTCACGACCGAGCTGCGCTTTGAGAAACAATTTTACCTGGCTCTGTGCCGGCTTTTGCCCTCGGGCCAAAGCGAATTGCTGGTAGAACAATCGGGTGTTTTTAGCTGGAAAGCCTATAAAAATGGAGACCAAAACAAACCTTTTAACCCCTGGTTTTGTGAGCGCGCCGATCGGCTTTTGCCCTTTTCTTTGAGCAATCAGGCTTTTCGGGCCGATGAACGTTTGGATTTGGCCCTGGATCGCCAGGGAGCCATTTATCTTGTCGATCGTCAGCGGCTCCTGAAAATCAGTCCAGAGGGAGATTTGACGCTGACGCCACTGCGTTTTAAAGGTGAAGACAATTGGCGTATCTCACCCGAAAAAATGGCGGGTTTGGCTGTGGATGAACAGGGCCATGTCTTGGTCGTGGACAGCTTCCATCATTGTGTGCGTAAAGTGGCTCCCGATGGTTGGGTCGAAACGGTTGCCGGGTATCGCTCTGTAGAGCAGCCCTGGAACGAAAAAGATCAGTTTTGCAAACCGCAGGGCATTGCCATGGATCATTTGGGCCGGATTTTTGTTACGGATACCGGCAATTGGCGGATTTGTCAGCTGATTCCCCCCGAGGCTCAATGGCAGAAACGCCTGAATAAAGTACCCTGGTTTCCCGCTCCCCCGCGCCATTGGCAAGCACCGCTTGCCCGTTCTGCTCCCAAGGAGGGATTGCTGTCGTTTATGCGCAAAGCTTTAAATAAATCGGTCAACCTTCGCAATGCTGCTCCGTCGGTTCTGAATGCTGGCCCTGCAGAAAAAAACTTGCCCGCGTTGCCGGAAAAACATTTTCAAGATGTGATGCAACATGGCTCGCGCAGCCAACAATTGGCCAGTGTGCGTGAATTGGCCGATGTTTTGCGACTGCCGGAAGCCCCCAATGCAGCCCTTTGTAAAGATCTCTTTGCCACGGTGCTCTACCATGAAGATGTCAGTGTGCGCGCACTTTTGATTCGCGAGGTCTGCGACCTGGTGAAAAACCCGGATGATGCCCTGGTCTGGCTGGGTTTATTGGAAAAACACCAAGAGAGCAACCGCATACTGCGCAAATACCTGATCGACATTCTCTGTTATTTGGGCCAGACCTATTTGCTCTATGGCCATGTGGTCCCGCTCTTGGTGGACTTTATTCGCGATACCGAACAAGATGTGGTTGATCATGCCTTTGAGCGCTTGCTCAAGATTCGCAATGCCGGTTATGAAAGTCTGGTCGATCCGCTGATCGAGGAACTCACCCGTTGAATCCCGAAAAAGCCGATGCTTCATTGGTGCGCTTGCGTGGCTGGGACTTTTTAGCCCGGACCGGCGATAAAAAGAGCATTCTCTCTCTGCTCGATGCGATTGGCGATGAGCATCCCGATCATGCCCGTTATTCTTTGGATGCGGTTTTTAAGAATCCCTTGGCCTATCAGGAGCTGATGGACCCTCAGAGCTTGGCACGCATCCGCGTGATTCACCGTTTTTCCGAAAAAGATCCTGAGCAGGCGATTCGCTTTTCCTTGGATTCGCTGATTCAGGCAGACCCCCAATTGCGCCTCTTGGCTCTGGATGTGCTGGACTGTAATATTGCCTATCTCGATCAGGGCATTGAAATTGCGCTCAAGCGCATGCTCTTTGACTCCTCTGAGCGGGTGCGGGTTAAAAGCTCCCGGCTGTTGATCTTGCTCTCCAATTATGAGTCGATTGACCTGACTGATTCCCCTGCGATTGGCATTTTAGAAGCCGCCCTGGACAGTGAAGATGCCTATTGCCGCCAGATGGCTTTTGGCATGCCTGCCAGTATTTTTTACAAGATCAAAAATGTGAAGTCTACCATTGAGCAATTGAGTGAAGAGGTGCAGAGTAAAGACGAAAAGCTGCGCAGCTTGCAAGAGGAAATGCAGCAACTGCGCACCTCTTTGCGCTCACAGGACAAGCAACGCAAAAGTTATGAAATGCTGCTTGAGAATATTGAACACGCCAATGGCCTGTTGCGGGAGCAAATGGAC
Source organism: Candidatus Sericytochromatia bacterium (assembly GCA_044356335.1). GTDB lineage: Bacteria > Cyanobacteriota > Sericytochromatia > UBA7694 > UBA7694. Next base: position 67,002 of record JBIKWL010000002.1, on the reverse strand, counting down.
AAATACAGCCAGGTGTTGCAAGACAAAGAAAACACCCTGTTTCAAGAGCGTCAGGAAAAAAATGCCCTGCTCCAGAGTTTGTTGCGCGAGCGCAAAGCCCGAGCCAGCGAAGTTGAACATGCCCGCAGTTTATACGAGCAATTGGTCGCGGATTTTCAGCAGCGCGAAGACAAATTTCGCCACAATGTCTACGATTTTTACTCGAAATTCCGCGATGTGTTTAAAGCCATGATCGAAGAAAAAGAAGAATTGCTGCGCGAACTCTATCGCCAGACCAGCCCCGATTGGGAAGAATAGGGACGGGTCCGGTTTCAAGTCCTTGGCTTTAGGGTTTGTCGGGAATGGCTTTTAATGCCGCTTCTAACAGGCGGGTTCCTGTTTTTTCGCGCTCTCTCACTTCGGGGGCTTGGGTCCAGGGCGCCCAGCGGTAACGGCCGCTTTCGAGCAATTCTCCCTGTAAGGAGACACTCACACCCACCCCTTCGGAGGGAGCTGTCTCTCGGCCTTTGGTGGCGCGGTCGTCGTGGGTCACCGTCAAGGTGGTGGGATCGACAAATTGCAACAGGGTCCAGGGCAGTCGAATTTCTACGGCATTGCCGTTTAAAATCACGGCATCTCTGGAACTGGCATTTTCACCAGGGCCACGTACCTGCAATTCGCCAATCGGAAAAATGGTGATCGGAAAGGTCAATTTTCCATCTCGGCTGACATGTTCCTGGCCATTTTGCCAGCGCATGGGAATCCAGGGAGCACCTTCGGTTTTTTTGGATTGGTAGATCTGCTGGGGGCCCGAAGAATTGTGCCAAATACCAAACAGATCATAGGGCTGAGTGACCAACCACTGGGCCATTTCAGTGCCTTGGATGCGCAGGGCAAATTCGTTGCGGCGAACGGTTTTGACCCCATTGGGCAAGATCAGGTCGCCGAGTTCATCGCTGTAGGTATCGACACCCAAGACCAGTTCATCTTCTGGGCCCAGGGCTGAATTCAGCTCGATTTTGAGATGAAAAAAGGTTGCGTCAGCAGAGGCTTTGACCGAACGGATGCGCCCCTGGCCTTCTGCCACTGTGTGGGTGGCGGGGGTTTCGACATCAAAGGCGATCAGGCCAAAATTTTCTTCTGGAGAGGTCAGGTTGTGCCAAAGGCGGTAATTTTCACGTGGCATCGAGATTTCATCGACGATCCAGGTGCGTTTCCACCACTCGTCGATCCAGGCAAAGACCATGCCGCCTGCGAGGCCCTGATCGTGAATATCGCGGGTCAGGCGGGCGTTGTAGCGCCCTTGGGCCTCTTCGTCGTGGCCCCCGTGGTGCATACCACTGGGGCTGAAATGGGCATTGCCCCAACTGGAGGGCACACCGTATTCGCCGATCACGAGCGGCATATTGGGGTAATGGGCCTTGAGCTGTTTGAGATAGCCAATATAATTATTGACGCCTTCGCTGTCGCGGTTTTTGACGTATTCGGGGTTGTCGTTCATAAAGTCGGGATAATAGGGATAGGCGTGGTAGCTGGCAAAATAGCCTGCGGGGGCAGTGCCCAATTGCAATTTGCTCATATCGATTTGGGCTGTGTCTTCTTGGCTGTATTTTTCGTTTTCGGTTGGATGCGTCAGCGGATCGAGCGTTGGCCAACTGGAAACACTGATTGGGCGCTCGACCTTGAAGGTGTTGCGCTCAAATTCAAGCAATTTATCCACGCGCTCGGCCCACCAGACTTCGCTGGGAGAACCGGCTAACTTGAGATTTTTGCCCTGATAGTTGGTTTTGTCTGCGTGTTTTTGGTTGGTCAGAATGACTTCTTCAGGAGAAACTTCGCGGCCAATGATCCAGCCCATGATCCAGCGTGAGACATCTGCAGTGTAAGTGCCATAAGCGCGTCCTTGGCGGGTGGCAATATTGCCTCTGCCATGTACAGCATTGACCACTTCTTCGACGCCCGCATCAAAGGCCTGGGTTGCAGCATAGAGATCATGTGCATTTTCGACTTCGTCGAGCCAAGCCCCATGAAAGAGGTAAATCGGTTTATCTGGATGTGTGGAGTTGTAACGGGCCAGCTCTTCATAAAAATGGGGAAAATGCAGGGTGTAGACGCGCAGACTGTTAAACCCCAACTCCCCCATGCGTTTGAACCAGCGGGCAAATTGTTCACGGGTGGCAGCCAAATCTCCGGCTTGGGTGCCGGGGAGACCAATACCCAGATTGACCCCTTTGATATAAAAATTTTCGTATTGGTTGCCGTTCCAGCGGGCCAGAAATTGGCGGTCTTTGGCTGTAAATGGCACGGGATGTTGATCGGGAAATGAAAATTTTTCCGGCGGTGGGGTGGGGCTGCTGGCTGGCGCGCTGCTGGAGGGTTGTGGTTTGGGTGCGCCACCGATGCCAACCAGAAGATTGTCCACCGTTTGACAGGCTGTGCTGAGGCTCAAGAGCGCTCCCAGAGCTGCTGTCCGGAAGCCTGATTTCACTGCGCGATCGTTCATTCTGGTTTACCCATTTTCATGATTAGATTAACTTAATCTGTCTAATTGTCCAAAAAAGTTTCAAAATAGCCAAAGCGCCAATCGCCTTCTTCTTCAATCACCAAGAGATAGAGATTGGCCGGTTGGGCCAAAACCAAAATCTGCTTTTGGCTGGCGCCGTATTCTTTGTACTGCTGGCTCAGCCAGGTGTCCAATTGCAGATGTTGCGAAAAATCGTCCCAGTAGTGCGCGGCCCAGCTTGTCCCTTTGGCAAAGTCATCCTGCAGGCGTTCGAGCGAGCAACTGTCTGGCTTAAGCGATTTAAACAGGGTTTCTAGAAAGACCCGTTGGCTGTAGTTGCTGAGGTGTTTCCAGGCTTGATCATAGCGTTTTTGACGCAAGTCACGAAAGAAATTTAAGGGCACGGTGGCGGGGGATGTCTGCATAGGTATCTGGTCGACCTCAATTACCTGCTATTTTAGCTGAATCTGCGGCCCGTTGGGCAGTTTAAAGCAAAAGACAGGCGTCGCCAAAGCTATAAAAACGGTATTTTGCCTCAATCGCAAGTTGGTAGAGTTCCAACAAATTTTTGCGTCCGATCCAGGTCGAAACCAGCATCAGCAGACTGGAGCGGGGCAAATGGAAATTGGTGATTAAACCGTCAATTGCAGCGATTGTTTGGCCAGGATAGATAAAAATATTGGTTTCACCCTGTTCGGCCTGAAACATGCCATGTTTGCGCCAGACACTTTCGAGGGTGCGTACAGAGGTCGTACCCACGGCAATAATGCGTCCGCCCGCCTGTCTTTGGGCATTGAGTTTTTCGGCAGCGTTTTCAGACAGTGAATACCATTCGTGATGCAGGGGATGGGTATCTATGCGCTCACTGCGTATGGGAGCAAAGGTACCCATGCCAATATGCAGGGTGACTTCAACACTTTTGATGCCTCTTTGATGCAATTGAGCCAAGAGTTCAGGGGTAAAATGTAGGCCCGCCGTTGGCGCTGCCACAGACCCCTCTGAGCGACTGAAGACGGTCTGGTAGCGATCCTGGCTGCTGGTTCGCGCCGTAATATACGGGGGATAGGGAATTTCCCCGTGTTGGTCGAGCCAGCTGAAGAAGGCTTCCGGTTCGAGCCCTTTAAAATGCAGCTCGACCAACCCGCCTTCTTCACAATTGACGATCTCAGCGCTGACGGTTTCGGAGAAGACAAAGACATAACCGGGTTTGATCCGTTTGCTGTTTTTGGCCATGGCCTGCCAAGTCAGGGAAGCTGTCTGGCGTGTGAGCAAAAACTCAAAGCGGGTGCCCGTGTGGGACTTTTGGCCAAAGATGCGTGCTGGAAAGACCCGGGTATTGTTCATCACCAGCATATCCCCAGGCTGAAGCAGGTCGGGCAAATCATAAAAATGGCTGTGCCTGTGTCTGCCCGTTTGGCGATCATAAACCAGTAATCTTGATTGATCTCGGCGATCTGCAGGTGTTTGCGCGATCAGCGCCTCGGGCAACTCAAAATCGTAGGAGGAAAGCAACAGGTCTTCCTGCTGAAAGGATTCAGGCATGGTGTTTAACTGTTTATTTTAAATCTTTTAGGGGTTATAGGCCATGCGGAACTGGGCTTTGTTGAGGGGGCCCAATTGGGTACTGGGATAATAGTGGTTGAGGATGTCGCGGTGGGCATAGCCATTGAGTGCCAATTGGCGGGCACCCCATTGGGACATGCCGAGGCCATGGCCCCAACCCCGGCCTGCAAATTGAAAAGAAGTGGGTACGGAATCTGCGCTGGGTTTTTTCTGGAGTTCGCCCCGGGCATCGATCGCACCTACATTAAAAAAGGTACTGTTGAGCCCAAATGCCACACGGGCTTTGGCGCCATCTACCAGCTTTTGGCCTTCTTTGCCCCAGACTTGCAGGGTTTTTACCCGGCCACTGCTGGTGCGTTTGACGGTAGAGAGGGCCAATACATCGCCCACACGTACCCCCAAATTGGCCAATTTGGACTTCATTTCGCTTTGGCTCATTTCGCTATGCCAGACATGTTTGGGAGAGGCGTGATCATAGTCTGTCACAGATTTAAGATAGGCAAATGGAGCCCAGAGATCGGCACCACTTTCGGTTTGACCGCCTGAGCAAGAGTGGAAATAGGCATGAATCGCTTTGCCTGCATGAGTCAGAATCTCCCCATTGGTCTGGGTCACCGCTTGGGTGCTGAGGTTGCTCTCGGATTTGACCCCCAGATAGACCTGACTGGCTGTTGTGGCGACCACGTCATAGCCTTTGCTGCGGTAACTGCCCAGGCTGCTGATGGCATACGTGCGGGCAGCCACTGCCTGAGATTTTAGGGCTTCCAGTGGCCAAGAAGAGGGCATTTCTGAGGGCACAACGCTGTAGAGGTATTGTTCCAGGGGAACTTCGTTGACCACAGTGATTCCACGAGCTGTTGGGGTGAGGTTGAGGCTGCCACGGTACCAAGTATTATTGAGTCCCACCAAGGTACCCTCTTGGTCTGTTTGACCCAGGCGCAGGCCTTTATACACTTGCTGATCGCTTTGAATATTGAGCTTGAGCTGCCCTTGGCTATAATTGACCTGCAAAGTGGTATTGGCGGAGAGCTGCCCGAGGCGCTGCCAACCAATCGGGGCCAAAACCTCAACAGGGGTACCTGTCGAAACACGTAACGTCACTTGGCGTGCGCCATCGGAAAGCCCCACCCGAATCGGCAGGTCTTCGCGGGCCTCGGCTGAATTCATCCATCCTGTCTGCAGGGTTAATATGGTACTTGTAGCTAATATTGTTGCGAAAAGCTTCATTATGGCTTCGATATCCTCATTAAATCTGTCAGGTTGTGATGAAATTCACAAATGGAATCCTGAACACGAAAGTTTGAATGCACTCTCCTATTATTCTCAAAAATGGCCCGAAGATCAAGTACCTGGGATCATTTCGACCCCTTTGCCTTGCGTCAGAGAACCTGACCTTGGTGGCTGAGACTGAAGCTAACAGGGATTTCATGGCCCTGTCGGGCATCACTGAGATAAATTAAAAATCGCCGAGCGGGTCGGGCCTGTCGGGCCGGATGGACCTCTTGGAGCAGCCCATTTTGGAGAGCCAGATCCAAGCCAGGGCCTTTTAGGAGACACTGTACCACTGATTTTTCAATTGCTTGGTAGATACCTTGGCGGTAATAGCGGGGGGGCAGCGTAATTCGGATCACCTTCCAATCAGACATTTCCTCTCTCCCTTGTTAGTAGTCACTTGTGCTTGGCTTCATAGACAGGAGCTTGTTATCTATTTTACAATCCTATTTCAAACGAATATTCGTAAAATTTCATAGATCTCGTTTCCAATAAAGCAATCAAAAATTATAATATTTATACACATGAATATATTTGGAGTTCTGTCATGAACAACCTTATTTCGGGCCAAGGTGCTCTGCCTATAGCCGTTCTGCGTCAGGCGTTGGCTTGGCTGGCTGAGCGTTGTTCACTCGATTTTGAGCCAGCTCGGATCGAGCAAGCGCTCAGTGAGGCAATGTATCACCCCGTCTGTGCGACTGAACCCCTTGAGTCTTTGCGGTACATTTCTGGTGTGGTGGGTCTTTCACTGGTAAGCAGGCATTTCCCCTTGCCGGAAGTGATCAAATACTTGCACCAAAAAACCCCTTTGCTAATGATCTGTGAGCCTGAGCCGGGCAAAAAACTTTTAATTGCTCTGACGAGCTATCGTTGGGGTCATTTTCAGATTACGGTTTTTGGAGAGAACAATACCGTTACACGCTGGATTCCCCCAAAACAGCTCAGGGCTTATTTGGGTACCCTTTTACTTGATGAGAGCATCTCTTGTCTACTGCTTCAATCCAGTGCCACAGATGCCCTGAGGGAGAACAATCCCCATTTGACACCAACCCAGCATTTACAAAGGCTGATCAAGTTGGAGTCTTCGGATCTGATGGTGGTGGTGATCTACTCCATCTTAACGGGGTTGCTCTCTTTGGTCGTACCGATCGCGATCCAGGCCTTGGTCAATAATGTGGCTTTTGGAACACTTTTGCAGCCCATTGTCATTTTGACCTGTTTGGTTTTGGGGGCTTTGTGCTTTTTGGCGCTCTTGCGAACCCTGCGTTTAAATTTGGTTGAAATTATTCAGCGGCGCATCTTTGTTCGGGTGGCGTCGGATTTGTCAGAGCGTTTGCTTCAAGTCAAATTACCTTTTTTTCAAGGTCACCACGGCCCTGAACTGGTCAATCGTTTTTTTGATGTTATAACCGTTCAAAAAGGGGTTTCGGTGCTCCTGATCGACGGTTTGGGGATTTTGTTGCAGATTTTTACGGGCATGCTTTTGCTGGCTTTTTATCATCCCTTATTATTGACCTTTGACATTGTCTTGCTCTTGGCCATTTTGATGATATTGTTTCTCTTGGGTTGGGGAGGCGAAGCCACAGCGATTAAAGAATCTAAACTCAAATATGCTGTGGCGGCTTGGTTGGAAGAGTTGTCCGGCCATCTGACTTTGTTTCGCTCGCGCTCAGGCAGACATTATGCCCAAAAGCGTACAGACACTCTTTTAAGAGGATATTTAAAGGCCCGTCGGAGCCATTTCCGTGTGGTTCAGCGTCAACATGTAGGAACCTATCTTTTGCAAGCGTTGGCCAGTTCTGCACTTTTGGGCTTGGGGGGTTGGTTGGTGATTGAACGCCAGCTCAGTATTGGTCAATTGGTGGCCGCTGAGTTGGTCGTGGCCAATTTACTCGATGGGTTTTCGAAATTTGGTAAACAGCTTGAAACTTATTATGATTTATTGGCTGCTTTTGATAAATTAGGGCATTTATTTGATATCCCAGTCGAAAAGCGTGTTCCGGGCCTTTTAATGCCCCGTGAAGTGGGGATGGCCGTTCAGATTGAAAATCTCCAATTGAGCACTCCCGGTGGGCGTGTTTTGCTGGATCAAATTTCCTTGCAACTTCAGCCGGGTGAAAAAATAGGTATTTTGGGCGCCAATAGTTGGAGTGCCCATGTCTTGGGTGATTTGCTCTATGCCAGCAGATACCCTGATCAGGGTTATATCGAAATGGACCGCCGCAATTTGCGTGAAATTTCTCCTTTGGATCTGCGTTCTCAGGTGAGTTTGGTCAGAGGCTTGGATATTCTCTCAGGCAGTCTCGAGGAAAATTTGCGCTTGGGGCAGATCCAGTTGCAAGCTGAAGATCTACGTGCGGTCCTCGAAGCCGTGGGTCTTTGGAGCCGAGTTGAGGCTTTTCCTGAAGGGTTAAATACCCCTTTGAGTTTGAGTGGCTTTCCGCTTTCACCAGAGGAGTCCTACCGTTTGATGGTGGCGCGGGCCTTGTTGCTCAAACCCCGCTTGCTGATTCTCGACGGTACCTTGGACCGCATAGATTGGCGTGAAAAAGGGCCTTTGGCTCGTTTTTTGTTTGGGCAACACCCTGATATGAGTTTGCTGGTTTTAACCAATAAACCTGACTTCTTGAGCTATTGTGATCGGGGATATGCATTGGATTCAAGTGGGAGATTGGTCGATTCGCCTCTGCCGCGCCGGAACAACATCGAAGGTGGGGTGCAGTAGTCATGTTGTCTATGCCCTTCTGGTTTGAAGAACCTTTAGATGAACTCTCAATCTTGCAAAATGTTCGCTCGCCCCGTGCCTACCAGCTTTTGGCAATGGTTTTTTTGCTGCTTATGTGTCTGCTTGGTTTGACTTTGGTTTTGACACCTTGGCAACAGAATGTGCGTGGCTCGGGAGATGTTATTGCTTTTTCTCCGTTGGAGCGTGAACAGCCCATCGAAACCCCGATCAAAGGCCGTGTCGTGCGCTGGTATGTGCAAGAAGGATCTGTGGTCAAAAAGGGCGATCCGATTGCAGATATTGTCGACAATGATCCCAATTATTTGCTGCGCTTGCAACAGGAACGACAGACCATTCTCAATCAATTGGAGATCAACCGCGCCAAGGTTTTGGCTTACGAATTGCGGGTGGATGACTTGACGCTTTCTCGCTCGGCCTCGGTTGACGGGGCCCGTGCCAAAGTTGAATCTGCCAAAGCCAAATTAGACGCCGCCAATCGTGAGCTAGAGGCTGATCTGGCCGCTTTGGAAACAGCCCGACTGAATCAAGATCGGGTGTTTGCTCTGGAAAAAAAAGGTTTGGCTTCACGGCGTGATTTGGAACTCTCCGAGCTGAGTTTACAAAAATCTCAGGCCGATGTTTTAAAGTCGCGAGCCAAATTGCAAGAGTTACGCAGTGATCAGCTCTCTGCAGAAGCAGAAGTTGTCAAAACCGATGCGGGTGCTAAAGCTTCATTGAACAGTGCCCGAGCCAATTTGGAAGAGGCCCGCAGCAGTATTGAAAAAAACAAAGCTGAACTGATTAAAATCGATGTGCAATTGGCGCGGCAGTCAACCCAAGCAATCAAAGCGCCCCGAGCAGGCACCGTGCTCAAACTCAATACTTTTTCCGAAACAGTCTTTGTTAAAGAGGGCGATGTTTTGGCTTATTTGGTACCCGAAACGCAAAAACGGGCTGTGGAATTGTATATGAGTGGCAATGATACCCCGTTGATCACCCAAGGAAGGTCGGTGCGCTTGCAATTTGAAGGCTGGCCCGCATTGCAATTTGCAGGCTGGCCCTCGGTGGCCGTGGGAACCTTTGGAGGCAAAGTGGCGTTTGTGGATGCCACTGACGATGGCAAAGGCAAATTCAGAATTGTGGTTGTGCCCGATGGCCACGAGCCCTGGCCTGCAGGACGTTTTTTGCGTCAAGGCGTGCGTGCCAATGGTTGGGTTTTGCTCGATCAGGTGCCACTGGGTTATGAGTTCTGGCGGCAATTCAATGGTTTCCCCCCCAGTGTGCCAGAAGAACCTGGATCTGAGAAAAAAGAGGGATCCGAAGTGGTCAAACGCAAGGTTAAAAAATGAACATGTTCCGGAAATTCTGTTGGCTAAGTGTTTGGGCACTCCTCTTCACAGCCAACCAGGCAGAGGCTCTCACGCTGGATGCAGTATTAAAATCCTTGGATCAACGTTATCCACCCCTTTTGGCTGCCCGTGAGAAATTGAAGATGGCCGAAGGCAAATTGCTACAAAAACGCGGCGCCTTTGATACCAAGTTTAAAGCCAAAAGCAGTCTGGTTCCACTGGGTTATTATGAACAGGTGGTACTGGATGGTGTGGTTGAACAGGCGACGCCTGTGGCTGGTTTGACTTTTTATGGCGGCTATCGGTTGGGTGCTGGAGAGTTTGCCACTTATGATGGAAAAAAAATGACGGATGGACTCGGAGAGCTTCGTTCGGGATTCCAATTGCCCTTGTTGCGTGACAATGCCATTGATTTGCCGCGGCTCGAAATTGCCCAAGCAGAATTGGATTTAGAGCGTGCCCGATTAGGTGTTTTTGAAAAGCAACTCAAATTTATAAAAATGGCCAGTAAACAGTATTGGGCTTGGGTTGCTGCTGCGAAAAAACAAGAATTGGCAAAAGATTTGTTGCTCTTGGCTCAGAAGCGCAATGACGATTTGAGTCAAAGTGTTGCTTTGGGACAATCCCCTCGGATTCTTTTAACCGAAAACCAAACCTCGCTTTTAAAAAGGCAGGCCAAACTGGTCGAAGCGCAACAAAAACAACAGCAAACAGCTTGGGAATTATCGTTATTTTTATTGCGAAACTCAGAAGGTCGACCTCAACTGCCCCAAATATCTGCGCCAGGACAATTTCCCTTCTTACCTTCCCTCGACGTTAAACGTTTAATTTCTTTACTTGCCACCGCATTGCAATCTCGGCCCGAGCCCTTGGATTTGGAGCTGCAATTAGAACAGAATCGCCTGGCTCGGCTTTGGGCCGAGAATCAAAATTTGCCCCAATTGGATTTGAACTTTGGTATATCCAAAGATCTTGGTGGCAATGACAAAACCCGTGAACCTTTAGAGTTAGAAGCAGGATTGGGATTTGAATGGCCCATTCAATTCCGGAAGGCCCGAGGTTTGCTGCAGACACTTGAGGCCGAAAAACAGCAATTGGAGTGGGAGCTGCGTTTTAGTCGCGAAGAGATAGAGGTTGAAATTCAGAATTTAGTCACCGTTTTGCAGGCTGCTCAGCAACGTCTGGAATTGGTTCGCCAACAGGTAAAAGTTGCTTTGGAGCTTGAAATGGCTGAGCGTGATCGCTTTGCATTGGGAGCAACAACCTTGCTCGTTTTAAATCTGCGTGAACAGGCCCGCGGAGAAGCTATGAACGAAGAGATCGAAGCCTTGGAAGTTTGGTTTAAAAGCTGGGCGGAATATATTACTGCCTTGGGATTGCTTCAAGAAAGTGCTTTACCCCTGCCCTGAAGTGGGCTATTTAATGATATTGCTTTTTAGTGGTAATAAGCTGAGTTGTTTCGCTGTTAAATTAAATATACTGTTAAATTAGGAGCTGAAATAATGAATTCCAGAGCGAATGTAGAAAAGCCAGACGGCGTGGATGTGAATAAAATTTTGGTGGTCAAAGGCCAAGGTATTGGCCCTGAATGTGTGGATGCTACCAAAAAAGTGTTGGCTGCAACGGGTGTCAGTATCAGTTATTTAGAGGGCAGTCTTGGTTATCCTGATGCCAATGATTTATTTTTGATGCTTAAGTCAAAATCGCCAGAAATATATGCGCGCTATTTTGGCAGCGAAGATCCGCTCCTTCTTGCAAATCGGCTTGAAGGACAAGCAAAAGAAGAAGCCCGTGCTGGTGGCAACATCAATGATTTTTACAAAAAATTGTTAGCAAAGCTACCCTCGGAAGTCTTGAAAACGGTAAAGACGCTTGTCAGTAATTTGGAAAAACAGACACTGCTCGATGCCTCTCACTCATCGGCTGTACTTAAAGGTGCTCTCAGGACACTGGATGAAGGAAATGAGCCGAGCCGTAATGTAACCATTCGTAAAGCCTTTGAGCAGTATGCCAATATTCGCCGTTGTGTTACGCTCGATCCTCTCGCTCCCGGAATGAAAGGTGTGGACATTCTTTTTGTACGGGAAAATGTGGAAGATTTATATGCTTCGATAGAACATTCCCTCGGACGCAACTATCCGCAAGCGCTCCGTCACCAGACACCGGAAGGTTGTGAATTGATTTGCCGTGCAGCATTCGAAGCCGCGCTACGTGATGGACGAAAGAAAGTGACAGCTTTGGAAAAACCAAATATTCTAAAAATCACAGGCGGTTTGTTTAAAGAAACCTTCTTGAAAGTAGCTCAAGATTACAACCGAGAAAATCTTGGTGATCGCTGTATTGACGCCAACTTTATGATTATCGATGATGGTCTGGCAGCAATCGCCGCTGTGCCAGAAAATTTTGATGTTATCGTTACTACCAATATGTTCGGTGATATCGGCTCGGATATTGCTGCAAAGGTCAGTGGTGGTGTTGGCTTGGTCAGCTCTAATAATACCAATCCCAATAACCCAAAGGCTGTATCTATGTTTGAGACCATGGGGGGCACTGCTGACGATATTGCTGGTCAGAATAAGGCCAATCCGGTCGCCTTGATAGATGCGGCTGCTGAGATGCTGTTGCATATCGGTGGTAAGAAAAATATGATCGCCGCTGAATTGATAAAAACAGCCATCCTTGAGGTGCTAGCAGACGGCTATTATGTCGGTGATATCAAAAGAGGTCCTTACCAGGAAGCGAAGGGAAAAGAAAAGCCAGGCACACAGGAATTTGCAGAATTAATCGCTGAGAAAATTGTTGAATTAAAACAGCTTAAAGTAGCAGATCCTGAAAAAACCATCAAACAAATTGCTCTATTGCGTGCCGATATTGAGCTTAAACCCTTATTTGAGCGTGTTTTGCGTTCCTATGAGCAATATGCGAAAGAGATGGAGCCAGGAAGTTCTAACTGGGTTGGTTATGTAAACCGAAACATTCCACCCAATCCTGTCCGAGCCAATTCAAGGATAGTTGGTTTTGACATGTTCGTTGATGATTCAGGCATGAAAGTGAATTTTTTAGGCGATGGTTCTGTTGACCAAACAACGTCAATCATTGATCCTGCTGTAACTGCTGCTTTTAAAAAAACATCTGGCATTGATCTAAACGCAATTTTTAATCAAGGAAATGTGGTTAGTATTCAGTCAGTTCGCAGTTTTTCTCAATACAGTTCAAGAGTCTTAAATAGATTTATGGATGCAAATCCTGACGTATCTGAGCTGATTTTTGGCCAGGTATTGACTGAAATGAAATTAACTGAGATTTTTTCAGCGCGATTTAGCGATAGTCTGAAACAAATGAAGTACAAACAAGCCCTTGCTTTATTGGCGCATTTTGATAGAGAAAGTATCAAGCTTATCCAAGCTTTCTATCATGTTCGTGCGCAGGAACTGGAGCCAGTACTTCATGCCCACGGCTTTAAATTGGCGCGTGTGACCAGCCGTGGTACAGAAATTTATCCGACTATGTGCGATTTTGAGAAACGGGAGGTGGATCGTTTCCGTGTGGAAATTGATTCTAAGGGTAAGCTTGCCAATGAAGGATACAACTACGCACGCGTCCAGTCTGAGATGATGGCTGTGCTAGGGAAGGTCGCTGATAAAGGATGGATTGTTTCAGAAACCATGCTGAATCGTAGTTTTACCGATGGTGAAGGTGCCAAGAAAGGCAAAGAAATAGCGGGTGTATCAATACCTTATGCAAAGGGGTTGGGTACCAATTATATTGGTGATAATCGTCATTGAGCAATTGACATTATTACACTGCGACATTTTGTTTTTTACGGGTTGCCAAAGGGTGAGTTGACACAGAGCTGTGTTTTTCCAAGCCGAGAATATCACATTGTCCCCTGAGTCGATGATAATCTTCAGCAAATTGTTTTAGATAGACCATCACCGTATGGTCCACCAGTGAAGACTCATTGAGTTCAATCCGAATATTTTTTTCGAGTGGCAGAGATTCCAATATTTGTTTGAGACCAATCAGGTTTGAAAATACCAAAGCTCCCTGACTGCGAAAGACCCATTGACCTGATTCTGGCTCCTCGAGCTGGCCTTTGACTTGAAAAAGATCTTGAAAGGGAGCTCCCTGAAGGGCTACGACAAACACATTGACGACTATCCCACAGGCCACGCCGATCAGTAAATCGGTGGCCAAAGCCGATAACAAGGTCACCACAAAAATAACCAATTGCTCTTTGCCTAAAAGATACGTATGCACAAATTCTTTGGGTGATGCCAAACGGTAGCCTATATAGACCAGTAAAGCCGCCAGGGCAGTCAGCGGAATCTGTTGGATTAAGCCGGGCAATAAAAGAATCGAGAGCAGAATAAACAGACCGTGGAAAAAGTTGGCCCAGCGGGTGCGGCCTCCATTGCTGATATTGGCTGAACTTCTGACAATTTCTGAAATGATCGGCAGCCCACCCAGCATCCCTGAGATCGCTGTGCCAATCCCTACGGCAAACACATCGCGATTAAGATTTGATTTACGGCCATAGATATCCAATTTATCTACAGCGAGAGCGCTCAAGAGGCTTTCCAGGCTGCCGATCAATGAAAGACTCAAAACAACTCCCCAAAAAGCCGGAGAGGCGATTTTTCCAAAATCGGGAAAGACAATACCCTGGGCCAGATTTGCAGGCAAATTAAGTAAAAATTGAGGACCGACCAAATGGGGAGAGCCCAAGAAGGTTGAAGTATGTTCTTTTTGTAGCTCCATGACATGACCCAAAGATATGCCCAGAAACACGACCAAGAGTGGGATTGGTATTTTTTTGAGCGAATCCCAAGGAATTAGGCTCCACAAAAGGGTCACCCCCAGGCAGATCAAACCAATCAGGGCAACATCTGGATTGGCATGCATAATACTATTGGGAATTTCGGTTATTACTCTGAGAGTGTCGTGACTGTGCGGCTTGACCCCGAAAATGACGTGAATTTGTTTCGATAAAATAATGACCCCAATGGCTGCCAACATGCCATGGATGACTGCTTCTGGAAAATAGGCGCTGAGCTTGCCTGCTTTAAATAGCCCCAAGGCTGCTTCAATCAATCCAGCAATCACAATCGCCGCAAGGGTATAGCGGTAACCCGCCACAGCATTGCCCTGCCCCAGGGTCTCTATCCCCCCTAAAACAATCACGATCAAACCCGCAGCAGGGCCTGTAATGGTGACAAATGAACCACTGATCAGAGAAACCACCATGCCCCCCACAATGGCTGCAATCAAACCAGCCATCGGTGGCATGCCGGATGCCAAAGCGATACCCAAAGACAAGGGCAACGCAATCAAGGCAATTTGAAAGCCAGAGCTTAAATCAAAGCGCCAATTTTCCCTTAAGCCTGCTAGGCCATCCTGAGGCAAATCGCGATTTTGAGGTTCCATTTCCGATCGTTTTGACATTGTTTGAAGGGCCGAATCTCGATTTGGTATAAACGGTTAATACTCATTTTAGAGCAGTTTATTTGTGGCTGATTTAAGTTTTTAGACTTCGAAACCACCTGAATCGAAGGGAACTATGATTGAAGAATTTTTAAGATTTTCTGAAATACTGACTGAATTTTAGTTAAGGTAATGGATTGTTGTCAACATCAATAGCTTTTGCAATTTTTCCTTTCAAGAGAATCATACCCTTAGGTCACCTTGCGAAACCAAGACGACTTGTCCCCGCACAAAAATCCGTTGCCCATCGAGCCGAACCCACAATTGGCTTGTTCTGCCTATTTCAGAGCCCTGTTCCAATAACCAAGGGCCTATTTCAGAGCTGTGTTTGAGTAGCCAAGCACCAAGTGCTGCGGCTGCTGAGCCGGTGGCGGGGTCTTCAGCGACCCCTGCTCCTGGGGCAAAGAGGCGCACATGGAAATTTGCTTGGGGATCTTCGGTTTCGGGACAGACCAGATAGATCTCTCCCAGTGCTGGATAGGCCTCAAGCAGTGGGTGATCTGGCATCCAGCCATAGCGGGCTTTTTGGATTGCTTCCAGGTGATTAATGGGAATCAGGCTATAAGCCACACCACAGGACACAATTTGGGGTAGATACCCATTCCAGCCGATGCTTTCGGCTTCGATCCCCAACCCTTCGGCCAAGAGCGTTGAGCTGATCGGAAGTGGCGCATACGTTGGCGGGGAGATCACTTCCAATTCCAGTGAGCCATTGGGCAAAAGTGTGACCGGGACAGTGCCCACCCCCTCTTCCAAGTGCAAGATCGAAGCCTTGAGTTGCTTGCTGTAGTTCACAGCCCAAGCGGTTCCCAAGGTGGGGTGGCCGGCAAAAGGTAATTCTTTGCTGGGGGTGAAAATCCTTACTTTGCAAGTATTTTCAGGGTTCTCTGGGGTCAGCACAAAGGTGGTTTCCGAAAGATTAAATTCGCGGGCGATGGCCTGCATCGTTGCTGTATCCAGCCCTTGTGAATCCAGTACCACAGCCAGGGGATTGCCTGCCAAGGGGGTGTTGGTAAAGACATCAAGCCAGAGATAAGCCCGTTTTTGGGGGGGCGAGGTGTTCATTGAAAGCTTGGATCTCCTTGCATATGCGGTGGGATATATACCATCAATTTTTCGGGGTTGCCGTGGGCCTGAAAACCCTGTCTGCGGTAAATTTCGTGGGCATCGCGGGTTGAGAGCAGACACCAACGCAGTTGGGCCATAATCGGATGCTCCAATACGCAGGCCACCAGCCAATTGCCCAGGCCCTGACCCCGCCACTCAGCGGCAATGATCACGTCAGCGAGATAGGCAAAACTGTCGTAATCGGTGACCAAACGGGCAAAGCCAATCAATTCGGCTTCGTGGTAGAGGCCAAAACAGAGAGAGTTTTCGATGCGCCGCAGCAGGCCATCGGGGGTCAGGCGATCATTCCAATAGGTCGGTTTGAGCAGGGCATAAAGTTTATCTGGCACAATCCGGCTTTTTTCTGTGGAAATTTGAAAAGGGGCTTGGCTCCAGATCGCCGCGCGCCAATGGGGTTCTGAGGCTTTGAGGGGGACTACACCACACTGGCCCTGGGCAAAGATCTCAGCATCGTTGGGCCCTTTGGGGCCGCCTTGGCGCTGTTTTGCACTGGCCTGAGAAATCTTAAAACCCACCACCAGGGTGCCTTTCAATTGGGACTCAGGGGCTGAATCATAGTCCTGCTCCGCACTGCGCCCAGGATAATAACGTCCGATCATTTGGTCCAACATCTCCCGTTTAAAGGCCAGGTCGGTGATTTCTTGGCAGTTGCCAAAACAGACCACCGAGCGGTAATTCATCGAATGGTATTTGGCGCTGCGAGAATAGACCAATCCATCGATTTGGGTGACTTCCAGACAAGCAGGAACGCCTGTGGCCAGGTATTTGAGGGTGCGGCTGGCGTGGCTACCATGCAGGTAAATCATATCGGGTTCTGAGGAGTCATACTGGTACGAAAAGGGAATAATATAGGTCTGGTCTTTTTCGCTATAGCCAACATGGGCCAGATAGCCCTCGCTCAAAATCGCCTGAATAGACTCGTTGCAGGCTCTTTCCGGATGTTGACGGAGGGTGCTGCGGATCTCACTGTTGATGGGGTTTGACATGGTTGTTTTCTCCTTGATGATTAGCATACGTTAAAATGAAAAAGCATAACAGATATAGTTTTTCTAATTTTGACCATAACAGTTTTGAGGAGACACTTCCATGGCCCCTGCTTTTCTCTATGCCCAATTGGCCAACGAGATCATTCACCTGATTGACAAAGGCACCTTTCAACCAGGTGAGCGCCTGCCCTCTTTGCGTTCTTTGAGTGAAAACCGCCAGGTGAGTATCGCCACAGTTTCTCAGGCCTATCTGCAATTGGAGGCCCAGGGCTATTTGGAGGCCCGTCCCCAATCAGGTTATTATGTCTGTCTGCGTCCCCCTGCTTTGGCTTTGCCCCATGCCACTTCGGCACCCGATCCCCCGGCGCAGGTCGGCAAAAATGCCTTTATCAGCCAAATTCTCGATGAAAGCCGCCGACCGGGAATTCTGCCTTTGGGCTCAACCATTCTCGATCCTTCGTTTTTGCCGGTCAAACATCTCAGCCGCCTGATTGCCCGTTTGGCAGGCAGCCCCGAAAATCATACCTATGCGCCCACTGCGGGTTTTGAAGGGCTGCGCCGCCAGATTGCCCGCCGCACCCTCGATTCGGCCCGGCCGATTGGCTTTCAGGAGGTCGTGATTACCTCTGGCTGCATGGAGGCTTTGAATTTGGCTTTACGCACCCTGGCCAAACCCGGTGACTTGGTCGCGGTCGAAAGCCCGACTTTTTATGGCATTTTGCAAGCGATAGAAAGCCTCGGCATGCGGGTTCTGGAGCTGCCAACCGACCCCGCTACAGGCCTCGATCTGGATGCCTTCGAACTGGCTTTAAAACAACACCCGATTCGGGTCTTGTTAACCATTCCCAGCTTTCAGAATCCACTTGGTACCTGTATGCCGGTTGAAAACAAGCTGCGCTTATTGGCGATTGCAGCCCGCAGTGGTTTGCAAATCATCGAAGATGATATTTACGGCGAATTTTATTTTCGCGAGCCTCCTCCCACTTTGTTTTCGCTGGATCGGCAACAATCGGTCTTGCTCTGTTCGTCTTTTTCCAAAACCCTCGCCCCGGGTTTTCGTGTCGGTTGGGCTTTGCCAGGCAAACATTTTGAGACTTTTTTACAGCTCAAACGCATGACCTCGTTGGGCACAGCCAGTTTGCAACAATTGGTGATTGCTGAGTATCTGGCCTCTGGGTCCTATGAACGCCATTTGAGGCGGCTGCGTCCCCAATTGGAGCGTTCCTTGCTTCAGGCTTTGCAGATCATTTCTCAGCACTTTCCCCAGGGGATTCGCGTCAGCCGTCCCGAAGGGGGCTTTATTCTGTGGCTGGAATTGCCAGTGGGCACTTCGGTCATGGATATTTACAAACAGGCCCTCTCTGTGGGAATCAGCATTGCCCCAGGACCTTTGTTTAGCAACCGCGAGCTGGAATACCCTGCTTTGCGGTTGAGCCTGAATTTGCCTTGGGGAGAGCGTTTGGAGCAGGCTCTTTACCAATTGGGGCTCATTCTGAGCCAAAATATTCGCCATTAAAAAAGGCCCCCTGTTGGGAGGCCTTTGTGTTGGGTTATGTTTAGCCGCGCTCAGCGATTGGTTTAGACACCCGTGGTGCCGGGCCAGTATAGTCGGCGCGGGGGCGGATCAGGCGGTTGTTGTCGTATTGTTCCAGAATATGTGCCACCCAACCACTGA
Organism: Candidatus Sericytochromatia bacterium; assembly: GCA_044356335.1. Taxonomy (GTDB): domain Bacteria; phylum Cyanobacteriota; class Sericytochromatia; order UBA7694; family UBA7694. The sequence continues at coordinate 48,338 of JBIKWL010000002.1, read as the reverse complement.
TGCGGCTGAGAGCAAAAATCGGGGTATAGAGGTCGACGGGAATACCCAGAACAAAATAGACGCTGGCAGAATAGAAGTCGACATTGGGTTTCATGCCTTTTTTCTCAAGCATGTCCTGTTCGAGCATATCCGACATTTCATACCACTTCATTTCGCCATTCATTTTGCCCAGCTCATAAGACATCTTTTTGAGATGTTTGGCGCGGGGGTCTCCGTCTTTGTAGACCCGGTGGCCAAAGCCCATGATGCGCTCTTTATTGTCGAGGGCGTCAACCAGAAAATCTTTGACATTGCTGACTTCACCGATTTTTTGCAGGGTGCGGATGACCTGCTCGTTGGCACCACCGTGAAGGGGGCCTTTGAGGGTGCCTATAGCAGAGGTCACAGCAGAATAGATGTCTGCCAAGGTGGAAACAGTTTGACGCGCGGCAAATGTCGAGGCATTCAGTTCGTGGTCAGCATGTAAGATCAGGGCTTTGTCGAGGGCTTCGACAGCCACAGGATCGGGATCGGTATTGTGCATCATCTGCAAAAAGCTGGCAGCCGTGCTCAGATTGGGTTTGGGTTCGACCGGCGCTTTGCCCCGGCGAATTCGTTCTTGGGCGGCAATGACGGTGGGCATTTGGGCGATCAGACGAATCGCTTTGCGGCGGTTGGCGGCTTTTGAATTGTCTTCCGACTCGTTATCATACAGCCCCAATAATGAGATGCCTGTGCGCAGACGCTCCATCGGTGAATGGGTAATTGGAAATTGTTTCAGCACTTCAAGAAAAGCCGGATCGACAGGACGAGCGTCACTGAGTTCCTGATTCAATTGATCCAATTGGGCCTGGGTGGGTAAATCGTCATTCAGGAGCAGATAGATCACCTCTTCAAAGGTGGTGTTTTCTGCCAGATCGTCGATATCGTAGCTGCGGTATGTTAAAACGCCATCGACAATCGATGAAACGGAGGAACTCAGGGCGACAACGCCTTCGAGCCCTTTGTTTGCTGTCTCTGTACTCATAGGTATTACCTCTTTTTGCTTTGTAGAGCAGACATTTTTAAGCCTTGCTCACGGGTTTGCGATCAGTATAATACGCTTTGTTATAGGTTAGCGGTAGAGTTCTGAAGATCGGAGTAAGATTCTTAAAAATATCCGCTCAGGATTGCGGATCAGGCTTTGGGCTCGCTTCAGATTGCAGACTTTTGCGCAAAACAGCCCGAATTTCTTCTGCATCAGGTGCCTTTGGGAAGAGCTTGAGGTAGTTCATTAAATACTTATCAGATTTTGCCCGATCGCCCTGTTGGCGATAAAGTGCCCCCAAATTGCGATAAGAATCCCCGTTGCGCGGATCGACTTCAATTGCTTTTTGAAAGGCGGCTTCGGCTTTGGCAGGTTGCTTTTGCTCGAGGTAAATGACACCCAAATTATTGTGGGCCACGCCATTTTTGTTTTCGACTTTTAAAGCCGCTTGGAGGTGTTTTTCGGCCCGAACCCAGTCCCGTTTATTGGCATAGATCACGGCAATTGTTTCGTGGGCCAGGACACTGTTGGGATTGATACTGAGGGCCTTTTCAAACAAAGGCAGGGCCTTTTCGGGGCTGCCCATTTTGAGCTGAAGATTGGCCTGTAAGACCCAAAAGCGTTCGTCTTTGGGAGCTTTGGTGGCAGCCTGTTCGGCTTCTGCCAGGGCTTCGGGAAATTTGTTGGCAAGCATCAGGCTTTCAGCTTTGGCCAGGCTTTGATCCGGGGTGACCTCGAGCATCTTGATGGCTTGAAAGCCCGAACCCGCCAAAAAAATCAGGCCAAATAAGACCCCGAAGATTTTCATCTTTAAATCATTTTTACGTGCCACAGTCTTATCAATTCTCTCTCATCGGTTTAAATATTGCAGTCGGATCTTTATTCGAAACCAGGGGGTTTGAAGATCGGGAAACCAGGGGGAACCCCCTCTTTTTCCAATAGGGCCTTGTGTTTGTTGTTCTGGTTCATCTGTTTCCAGCGAATACCTTCCGCCACAGCCGTAATCGAGCCCTGGGCGTTGACCGACATGCGGTAGGAAAAATCGTGCAAAACTGAAATCAGGGTGGCAAAAATCACGACAATCAGCAACATGCCTGTGGTGGGTTTCATGGCAAAGTTAAGTTCCAAAATATTGATCTGGGGCGCAACCCGGTTCATCATACCCAAACCAAAGTCCACGACAAAAACGACCACAATAATTGGCAGCGCGATTTGCGCGCCCACCACAAAAATTTGCGAAGTGATATCGATGATCCCTTTGAGCGCCAGCCCTGTGCCAAAGTCAAAGGTGCCTATCGGCAGAATTTCAAAGGTTTTAAAATAGGCCTTGAGCAGGAAGAGGTGAGAGTAGGAGCTGATCAACACAATTGTGCCCAATTGGTACATAAATTTACCAATGACGGTACTCTGTTGCTTTGTTTGGGGGTTGAATTGCATCACCATGCTCAAGCCAATTTGTACGTCAATAATTTCGCCCCCTGCTTGAATGGCCACCAAAATAATATTGGCACAGAAGCCAAACAGAACACCCACCAAAAACTCCCGAATCATCAACAGCATATAGGGCAAAAAGCTGGTGGGAATTTCAGCGGGCAGATTGGGGGTGCCCAGCAGGTAGAAAAATGAGAGCGAGAGGCAAATACTTACCCTTACCATACCCGGAACGGTTGCGGAGCCCAAATAAGGGGTTTGCAAGGTCAAGGCGAGGGTGCGGGCCACCACCAACATGAAAATGGGTACATGCTTCTCCAGGGCGAAGACAATGTATTCCATAGGGTTTCCTGGCCTACCGGCTCAGGTAGGTGGGCAGATTGATCAGCAAATGTTTGAGATATTCACCAATAGTAGACATATGCCAGGGGCTGATCAAAATAAGCATACTGAAAACGCAAATCGTTTTTGGAACAAAGCTCAAGGTTTGCTCTTGGATCTGTGTTACGGCTTGCAAAATACTCACCGTCAAACCCACGAGCATAGCTGTTAAAATCAGGGGCAGAGACATCAAGACGATCATCATGATCGCTTGGGTACCCAGGGTGAGAATGAGATTTTGAGACATGCTGGTTAATCTCCCCTCATATTCGGAAACTCATGACAATGGCCTGGAGGATCAAGAACCAACCATCGGCCAGGGTGAAGACCAGAATCTTAAAGGGCAAAGAAATCGTGACGGGTGACAACATCATCATCCCCAAGGCCAGCAAGGTATTGGCTACCACTAAGTCAATAACCAAGAAGGGCAAGAACAAGACAAAACCCATCTTAAAACCAGTGGTTAATTCGCTGACCATAAAGGCTGGAACAACGACGTGCAGCGGTACATCTGAGGGGCGCTGGGGTTTGGGTTCGTTGGCCAAACGGATGAAAAAGCCCAGTTCCTGTTTGCTTGTGTGTTTGAGCATAAAGGTTTTGATTGGGGTCAATCCCCGCTCCACTGCAATCGATTGGGTGATTTTGTTGTCAAGATAAGGCACAATCGCGTCATTGTTGATGCGATCCCAAACGGGAGACATGGTGTAGAGCGTTAAGAACAAGGCAATACCGACCACAACTTGGTTGGGCGGATTGGTTTGGGTACCCATGGCCGTACGCAAAAAGCTCAAAACAATAATCGTGCGAATAAAAGAGGTGGTCATGATGAACATGAAAGGCAAGACCGTTAATAAAGACATAAAAACGATCAGTTGTAAGGGAGTGCCCAATTCCTCGAGGCTCATTGACTTGCGGAGATCAATCGAGTCCAATAAATTGGTGGGGTTGGCGGGGGTGACGGGCCGGGTTGGCAAGGGACCATTCTGGGCCAGCACAGGCAAAGTATAAAAAAGGAGGATCAGAGCTAAAACAGCCAAAGAGGCTATTCCAAGAGTCTTAATCAGTTGTTTTTGTTTCATGATCTTCCACATATTCTGCAAAGGCTTTGGGATTGTCTGGCTCTGCGCCAGCACCCATATCGTAAGGGGGCTTGACCAGTCCCAAATTGGTAATCTGGGTATCTGTCGTGCCGATTAACCAGTATTGGTCTTCGAAAACCTGTATCAAATACAGGTTTTTTCTGCCCTCCAACAGCGTACGTTCGACAATCCGAATCTGTTGGTTTGAATTATTGCCTATTTTGGGCAATTTTAAAAGGGGAAGCCCGGGGATTTGGGCTTTGCCACCTTTCAGTTTAACCAAGATAAAGGCCAGGATTCCCATCAAAATGATAAGGAAAACCATATTTCGCAAATAGCCTACATAGTCAAACTGAAAGGGTTCCCCCATGAAAAGTTCAGCGGTTAGTTAATAACCGCCCTCATCGAATCCTTCCATGGCACTGGAATCACCACCGGATTCAGAAGCTTTGGGCTTATGAACCTGGGTGATTTTGACGCCGAAGTTATTGCCGATGACGACAACTTCTCCTTTGGCGATCAAACGGCCATTTACCAGCAAGTCTACCGGTTCACCGGCCAGACGCTCTAATTTGATCACTGAAGAGTCTTCTAATTGAAGAACCTCTTTCAGAGGGAGATGGGTTCTTCCCAATTCCACCGTAACGTCCATTTTGACGTCTTTTACCAGTTCCAGATTACCCAGAACACCGGTAACGGCAGAGGTGGGCAGATCCCGGACCAGGGGTGCAAATTTGACGGGACTTACCGTCATTTTGCGCGTCGGTTTATTTTGCGCTTTCGTTTCTGCCACGGATGAAATGCCTCCTCGAATATTAAACAGTCAGATTTTGCAATTGGTGGCCATTATTACCACCAAAATAGGTTGTTGAAACCTTTACAGACAGGTTGCTGTCAGTGACGAGCAGCTTCCCTTTGCCTTTACGTACCCCGTTAAACAGGATATCAATTTCTTCATTGGCTGGCTTATTCAGCAGAACCAGTGTGCCCTCTTTCAGATTCAACCACTCGACCAGATCCAGGGTGGCCTGGCCCAGTTCCGCGCTGATCTCAACAGGTACATTGCCCAGTTCTCCGAAGGACTCATCCAGTGCAGAGGAGAGCAACTTTTTATCGACAATGTGACGGCTGGTGTGGGGAGCCAGAAGCTCACGGGTGTCGATGCCAAAGACGCTTTCAAAATCACGGCCAAATTCATCAATGATTTCAGAGGCCAGATTGTCTTCGTCCATGGACAATTCTTCCATGAGTTTGCTGGTTTCCAATTCGGCTTCCAGCGCATCAGGCATCATGCCACTGCCATCAAAACTGATGATTGCAGGATTGGCAAACGCGCCACCTGCTTGATCCGCAGGAATGACTCGGCCTTGGGGCTCATGACGGTAGTGGGTGCGAATCAACTCATCGCTGACAGACAGGCCCTGGGGAGACATTTTGCCAACCACCAGAATCACGAAGGGAATCATCAGGCCGCCCAAAGTGACAGCATGGGTAAACGCCAAATCAGCGCTGGGAGCAAGCCCAAGGCTTGAAAGCAATGGGGCAACCGCAGGATTGCCGATTTCTCTGCCGAAGAAGAGATTCAACAAAACAACGCTGATCAAACCGAGAATGAAACCCAAGGTGGCGCCAAAGCTGGCTCCAATTGTCATACGGGCAACAATATTCAGCGCTCCCATGGCTGGGGCCGATTCGGGTTCGTCAATGCGGGTGACTTTGGCTGTGTCCACGTGAATGGTTTCAACATATTTACGTGAAAACGGGGTTTCAAATTTGCGCATCAGGCCGAAAATGGCGCCGGCAATTGCCAAGACAAAAGCGTAACCAAAAGCGGCAGCCAGAGACCCGCCCATAAAGAGCATGTCCAAGACAGGACTGCCTGTGCCGCGCAAAGGAGCGGTTTCAGACTGGGGCATGGTTTCATCGGGCAAGTCTTGACTGCCGATTAAACCGGCTGCAGAACCAGCTACGCCGCCTTTTAAGGCTTTGTTGTATTTATCGCCAACTTTTTCTTTAACGCCGCTGATGCCAACAGCACCACCTGCAACAGCGGGTTTGCTTTCGCTGCTGGCAGTGCTGGTGTTTTTAACTTGTTTAAATGAAGAGTAGACCACTTCTTCTTCGTTTTCTGAAGTATGGGTAGCGGTGGCCACCGGCTTGCCTGAAAGTGTCAGGGGTTTGCCTTTTGCCAAATTACCCAGATTTAAGAAGGACACACCCAAGAGCACAGCAGAAATCACCAGGACTTCTGACCAGCGGAAAAAACCGCGAACGTTGTCAAAGCTGACAGTAAAGGTGTATTTGTTGGCGTTGAGATAGAGCATGTGGTGAATGGAGAAGCCCAAGCCCACCACAAAAACCACCATGAACAAAGTCATGGGTAAGCTGAGACTTTTTTGAATGACGGTAAATGCCGCCAGCAAGGCCAAGGGCACAAAGCCAAACAAGGTGATCAGGCGATAGCCCCAGGGGTGACGCCAAATACCTGGTAACGTATATTCTTTCGGGGGAGGTGGCGGAGCAACCGGTTCAGCGGGGGCCGCCTCGACATCGCCTGCATCTCCACCGAGCAATGAAGCAGCATATGCATCCGCTTCAGCCGATTCCGCATCTTTTTCAGCCTGCAGAGCGGCCATGATGTCGTCGCCAAAGAGGTCTTCTTCCTCTTCGTCTTCGTCTTCATCATAATCATCATCATTCTGCGAAGCCATCATCATCGGCTTGCGCAGCAATTCATCAAACAAAGGATCTTGCTGGTACATAGTCAAACTCTATCTCTCTCTACAGACATTTTGGTTCTCATGACTCCATAATCTGCACGGCAAGATGGCGTCCATCAGAGGTAGTGCCAGGCATGCCTTTCATGAGGGTATCCTTGCCCACCTTGACAGTCAAAGGCTTGTCAATGGTTTGGTCAAGGACAATAAAGTCATTGAATTCCATGGTCTGGATATCAGCAAAACTCATACGGGTTTTGCCCAATTCCACGATCACAGGCGTAGTGACATCATCTACCATGGAAATGCGCTCTTGAACTTGTTCAAAATCAGCCTCTTCATTGGTGCCTTCCAAAACGCTCTGTAGGGCGTGATACAAAGGAGCCAGATAAGGCTGGGGGAAGACCAACGCCGCTTTTTGAACTTCGCGGGCAATCATGGTCACTTGAAAGGTGAGCAATACGGACGGGGTATCCGGGTTGATCCCCATTAATAAATTGCGGAACTCATCAATCGTCGGCGTATTGGGGAAGGTCGCCAATTGCAGGCTGAGGGGATGGTGTTCGCCCCAGACCGTGGAGAAGGCCTCAGAAAATTGCTGGATGCGATTGTCGATCTGACCCAATTCAAATTCTGTGATTTCGTTTTCGGATTCGGGCGCGATCTCGGCACCTGCCTGACGCACCATCGAAATGACAGATTCTTTTTCAATAACAAGGGCCACGCCACCTACCAAAGATTCGCCAAAACCGAGCAAAGACCAGACGGAGTCGCGCGGATATTTGCGCAAAACCTGTTGAAAGCTCTGTTGTTCTACGCTGATAACCTGCCAAGTGGCAGCAGAAGTCGGCTCAGCGGACAGGATTTCTGTCAGGGTCTGAGCGACCTTGTCGTGAATATAATACAACGCCTTCAGATCATCACCGGTGAGGGGCCGTGACTTTACAAAACGGAGTGATTGCAAAGGATTATTAGTCAAAATAGGAACTACCTCATTCTCATCAGGAACTCGTCTTATACATAATACGACAAGATCTTTGGATTAACAACGTGGGTTCATCACAGTTGTGAGCATTATGATGAATTTAAAATATAATTTTAACAAGCTTATCCTGTGTTCGGAGGGATTGTGTTACATTTCTTTAAGTTACGGAGATTTTTGATTCCCTTGCTGGGGGTCTTTCCTCTCCTTGTTTTTCCGGCCTCAGCCCGCTCCCAGGGCCAGACTACTGCAACTGTGCAGTGGATGCAACCAGGCCTTTCTGCCGCGCATACGGGTATTCAGGTGACCTCGCTCAAAACGGGCAAATCCTTGGTTTCACACAATGCCAATACGCCTCTGATGCCAGCCTCCAACATGAAATTGGTAACTTCTGCAGCGGCGCTTGCACTGCTTAAACCCGAATTTCGTTTTAAAACCCTGGTTTATACCGATGGACGGATCCAGGGCAACACGCTCAATGGCAATCTCTATCTCAAGGGGTTGGGGGATCCCGAGTTGACCGATGATGGTTTGACCCAATTGGCTTCGGAGATCCGCTACAGCGGAATTCAGGAGATCAAAGGCAAATTGATTGTCGATGATACTTTCTTTGACCTCTTGCGGGAAGGACGGGGCTGGAAAAAGACCTACGGAGCTTCGGCTTACAGTGCCCAGATCAGCGCGCTCTCATTGAATCGCAATACCGTGGATGTCTGGGTACGCCCCGGAATTCCCGGTAAACCAGCTGAGGTGGCATTGGAGCCCCCCAATCAGTATTTTGAAATTGTGAATCAGACCTATACGGGAGGACGCACCCGTTTGCAGATTGCCCGCAGCATGGTCAATGGCAAAAACCGTGTCACTGTCTCGGGATCCGTTTCGCCCCAGGCCCGTCCAGAAAAGGAGTCGATCAATCTCGAAAACCCTGCTTTGTACACAGGGTATGTCTTTCAAAATCTCTTGCGCAAAGAGGGGGTGCGCCTGCCAGGCCGAGTAGAGCAGAGCAAGACTCCACCCGGTGTCTATGAATTGGCCCGCACAGAATCGCGTCCGCTGCGGGATATTGTTGGCGAACTCAACAAACACAGTGTCAATTTGATTGCCGAAAATCTGCTCAAATACATGGGGGCGATTTTTGAGGGAGAACCTGGTACTGCGGCCAAAGGGGCCAAAGTGATCCAAGAAAAATTTCTCAAAGACATGGTGGGTTTGAATAATCAAACCGGGATTGCGATCGCAGATGGCTCTGGGCTTTCGCCCTTGAACCGCGTCACGGCCCAGTCTTTGGCGCAAATTTTGAGTTATATGCACTCCCAATTTGATGTGGGGGTCGACTATGTCTCTTCCCTGGCGATCTCGGGGGTAGATGGCACTTTACATGCCCGTCTCAACTCTCCCGATCTCAAACGCAGAATCCGGGCCAAAACCGGTTTTATCAATGGGGTGTCAGCCCTCTCGGGCTATTTGCAGACCAAGAACAACGAAACCCTGGTCTTCTCTTTCTTGATGAACCATTTTACCGGCGTTTACGCGGCACGGGCCTCGCAGGATTTGCTTTGCACCCAATTGGTCAATTGGCGTTGAACGCCATTATTTTTTTAGGCTGCCAATTTGACCATTTGGGCGATTTTAAGTGCCAGATCGCGGTTTTTGTCGGGTGTCTCAGCCACGTCCAGGCTGAGTACGCATAAATACAGACCTGATTGAAAGAGCAGGGTTTTGCTTTCGCCATTCCAGGCCATCAGGCTTTTGTCGTTTTTTAAAACCTCAAAAGCCTGATCTCCCAGGGCGTCGGGGCTACCAAAACGGGCTTCGCGCTGACCGGCTGCCTCTTGTTTGAAGGCCGCCTGAGCCTCTGCTTGCGTGGCAAATTTTTGGCGGATCTCCAGTGAGATCTTGCTCCAGCCAGAAACGGGCTGGTAGGGACTTCCGCCACGTTGCATTGAGCTGCGCAGGCGTTCCTGGTTTTGTTTCTCAAGCTCGTCGGCGTTGGTTTTTCGCCATTCAAACACGCAGCGTCCGGGCACTTGGCTGAGCTGCTGAATGGCTTGGGCCTCTGGCAATAAACCTGCCAATTGGGTTTCGCTTAAAAGCCCGCAGCCAGCTGTTTGAGCCTGCAGCGGAGTGGGTTGAGCCAAAAATAGGGCCAATCCCCAGAGTGCCGAGCCTGAAACCATTAGAACCTTTTGCCACATGCTGAATGTCCTCCTCGCCGATTGCGCTTGAGAGCTTGGTACAATACATGGAAATCATACACCACAAGGAGACCTTTATGGGATATACCTACGTTGTTTTGGGGGCTGGCATTCAGGGCACCACGATTGCCTATGATATGGCCAAATTTGGAGATGCAGACAAGGTCTTACTGCTGGATATGAGCTTGGAACAGGCCCAAAAATCAGCGAGCCATATCAATGGGCTGCTTGAGAAAAAAGTGGTGGAGCCTGGCACGGTCGATGTGCGCAACCGTGAACAATTATTGGAAGTGCTTAAACCCGCAGATAGCTGTCTGAGCGCTGTACCTTATTTCCTCAATCCCCAGATTGCGGCCTGTGCGGTCGAAGCCAAAACCCATTTTTGCGATCTTGGCGGCAATACCGATGTGGTCTTTCAGGAATTGGAATTACATGAAAAAGCACTGGCTGCAGGTGTTTCGGTGATTCCCGATTGCGGTTTGGCTCCGGGTTTGGGCAATACCCTGGCTGCCCATGGGATTGGCCAACTTGATAGCTGCGACGAAGTCCAGGTGCGCTGTGGCGGACTTCCGCAAAATCCCCAACCGCCGCTGGACTATATGCTGGTTTTTAGCGTGGAAGGTCTGACCAACGAGTACTTTGGTCAAGCAGTGATCTTGCGGGATGGCAAAATTGACAAAGTGAGTACTTTTTCGGAACTTGAAACTCTACAGTTGCCGGCCCCTTTGGGCGAATGTGAAGCCTTCACCACCTCGGGTGGCACCTCGACTTGTCCCTGGACCTATGAAGGCCAGGTCAAGACCTTTGAATACAAGACGATCCGCTACAAAGGCCATTACGACAAAATGAAATTGATGCGCGATCTGGGCCTGCTGGAACTTGAACCTGTCCAGGTTGATGGGCAAGCTGTGATTCCCCGTCATCTCTTTCATACTTTGGCCTTGGACAAACTCAATTTTCCGGGCGAAAAAGATCTGGTGGTCTTGCGGGCGACCTGCAAAGGTCTCAAAGACGGTCAAGCCAAAACTTTGGAGTACACCATCATCGATTTCTTTGACGATGCCACGGGTTTTAACTCCATGTCGCGCATGACGGGTTTCCCGGCCTCAATTGTGGCGATCATGATGGCCCGAGGCCAAACCGAAAAAGGGGCGATCCCACTGGAGAAGTCCGTTCCTTCTGGTATTTTCTTGGAGGAATTGGCCCTGCGGGGCGTGAAAATGCAGATTGCCGAGGCTTAATTTTCTCAGGTAGATCTGTTCGCTAAAGTCCTGACATGGGGAGGGTGGGTTTCTGCCCTCCTCTTGCTTCGCGTTATACTGAAAAAAAAAGATCTGCGAGTAAAAATCTATGTCTGCTCTTCGTGCGCAATCACTTCGGAACGGGGTTTTGATCACTTTGGCGCTGGGCCTGGCGGCAGGGGCTTGGGCTGCACCCGCCTTGTTCCCGCTTAAAAACGAGGCCCGGCAGGTGGTCAGCCAGGTTGCGCCTGAGCAGTATTTTAAACTGACCCAGCCCGGCCTGACTGGGGTCAAACTCGAAACCGATCCGGTCAAATTGGCCGGCGTGGCTCGCAGTACCTTGGCTTACCTGAATAAACATGGCCAAGATGATGCCGAAGCCGTGAATGCGGGGATCTTTGGCGGTTTGGGTGTCTCTTTGGCTCAGGTCAAAGCCACTTTGGCCTTTGTGGTTAAAACCGTGGACGAAGATCAAGCGGCAAAACGGCCTTTTCGTTTGAGCAATCCCGTCTTTTTAGAGCAGCACTTTCGCTTTTTTCAGTGGCGCTCAGATCGTGCCGCGGCAGCGTCGCACAAGGTGCAGGTCAGTGACGAGCGCATTCGCCTGACCAAATACGTGGTTTTTGAGGCCCAAGGCAGTCCGGTTCAAACGGCCACACATACCTGTGCGCTTTATGCGTTGCCCGAAGAAGAGGCGGCATTGAGTGCTGATCAGGCTGAAAAAGAAAAAGCCAAACTGATTCGCTACCGCTATACCAAACAGCAGGCCGTTGATGGAGCCTTGGCAAAACACAAGGTCAAATCCCTGGTTTGGGTCAATCGCCAGGGCCTTGAAGACGCCCTGATGCAAGGTTCATTGATGGTTAAAATGCCCGATGGTCAAACCCGCATGTTTAATGTGCACCGCAACAACGGTATCGCCTATGATCGGCGGATCAAAGATCCTCGGCTGCAAAAGCGCTATTGGTATTTTAAAGAAGTGGCGGGTATTCAGGGCTATGGCAAAGACGAAAAGATCATTGTCCAGCCCGCTGTCACCGTTGCTGGAGATGTTTACAATTTGGGCCTGGGTAAATTATTCGCTTTGCGCTATCCGTTGCAGGGCAAAACCGTCATGCGTTTGGCAGTTTTGGCTGATACCGGCGGCGCATTTATTCCCAATCTCTACCAATTGGATTATCTGGCAGGGGTTTTTCCCACCCGCGAAAGCTACAGCAAAGGTGTGATGCACCTACCTGAGTATGCCTCAGCATCTGTGCTTTTGCTCAAGGAATAAACGTGAATATCACTCTGTCTTCCCAAGCGCTTACAATTGCCGGGCAGCCAGGAATTCTCTATGGCGGCGAGTTTCAGTACTTTCGCATTCCCGCTGAGCTGTGGGAATCCAGTTTGCAACAATTGGCGGATGCACGGATCAATTTTATTTCCTGTTATATTCCCTGGATCTGGCATGAATACGAAGAGGGCTGCTACGATTTTGAGGGCCAGACGGCACCCGAACGCAATCTGGCGCATTTTTTGCAGCTGGTAGAGAGTCATGACTTGGCTCTCATTGTTCGCCCAGGGCCGTATGTCTATGGGGAGTATCAGGGCTTTGGTATTCCCGATTGGCTGCGCAAAAAACACCCTGAAATTCTGATGGTTTACGAAACGGGGCAACTCAGCAACGAGGTGGCCCTCAATCACCCCATTTTTCTCAAATATACCCAGCAATGGCTCAAGACCGTGATCGACTACCTCCGCCCGCGCTTTGAAAGTGGGCGGATTGTGGCTTGTCAGCTCGACAATGAAACGGGTCTGCCACAATATGGCGGTGTCACTTATTCCGGCGATTTCAACCCCCATACGGTCTTGGCGTATCATCACTGGCTGCGTCAGCAATACCCTTCGTTGGCCCATCTCAACCGCATTTGGCACACAGATTATGAGACCTTTGAAGCCATTGAGCCCCCGCGCAAAAGCGCGTATGCTCCGGTGCCTTTTCGGCAATGGGCGGCCTTTATTGAAGACTATATTGTCCAATACCTGGGCACTTTAAAGGATTACCTCAAAGGTCTCTCTGTGCCCGGTCTGCTCTATCTGAACGATCCCTATCTCTGTCAATGGCCCAATAACAGCGCCAAAAAAACGCGGGTGGCTCTAACCGGCTACGACATCTACAGCAAATTTACAACCGATCCCGATGCCACTCACGATGTGCCATTTGGAATTTCGTTTGCGCCCGAATATTACCGCAATCTCAATCCCGATCAACTTTTAATGGGTGTGGAGGTGGGGGCTGGTTGGTTTGACCCCCGTGTCAAGGTGCGCAAAGAGGCTCTTTTGCAAAATGGCATGGTGGCCCTCTTACGCGGTATGCGCATTTTAAACTGGTATCTCTTACACGATTGTGTTGAAAGTGATGGCGTGCCCTGGATCTTTCAATCGCCTTTAAATATAGCCGGAGAGGCTGTTGACAGTTATGCCTATCTCAAACAAATAGGCGAATTTGTAAGTGATCATGGCGCGCTCTTGGCCCAGAGTGAGCCGCTGCACAGCCCGGTCGGTTTGGTTAAATACATTCCCCAGGGTTGGGACTTTCTCAAGTCCAATATCAATGTCTGGAGCGCTCTGGATCTGATGGACAACGCCCTGAGCCATTTTTCGGGGCTGACGGCAATGCACGGGGTGCTGTTGGAGTGTGGTTGCAATCCCTTGGTCTATGACCTGGAAAAAATCAGCTTGCAGGAATTGGAGCCGCTCCAGGTTTTGTTTTTGGCTTCGACCAATTTGATGGATCGGGAGTCTTATCAAAAGCTGGTCTATTTTGTCGAAAATGGCGGCACACTGGTTTCTTTTGGCACCCCTGTGGTCACCGATTTACATGGAGAGCTTTACGCTACCAATCCACTTTTTCCGGCCAAACCCTATGGTAACGCCAATAAAGTGCAATATGGTACCAACGCGGTTCTCTCCCAAGTGGCGTTGGATATGATGGATTATCAAATGATGCGCCGCAGTATTTCTCATAAACTCTCTTTGCATACCCTGGATATGATGCATCCTTTTGTGGAATTCTCCAAATATGTGGGTAAATCAGGGGCTTGGATCGAAACCGAACGGGCCGAACCCTTTTGGGCCAGTCGCTTTGCCAGTTTCTGGCAAGGGGGAGGCATCACCCCGGTTCTGCGCCAGCCTGAAGGCGCAACGGTGGGATATAGCAAGCGCTTGGGCCGGGGACGTGTCTATTTCTTGGGAACCTTGCCCGGTTTGTTCTTTGACACGCCCGGCTATTACACGATTGAACCTGAAAAAAAGGCCTCGGTGCTGCGTTTCTTTGGCCATTTGCTCAAAGAGACGGGCGTCACGCCCCTGGTTGAAGGGGTGCCCCAAGTGGAGGTGATCCTGCGCCAAACGAGTGAAGGGCATTTATTGGTGGGCATGATCAACCGCGGAGGGGATCAAGATGTTACGCTCAGCTTCAATTTAATGCATTCCTTTGAGCAGGTGGAGCCGCTCTTCTTCAGCCATGCCGAGACAGATCGTTTGGAAAAAGCCCGCTACTACCGTTTAAAGGGTTTCCTCTCTAAAGATGCGGTCGCTGTGGTGCTTTTGCGCTAATTCTTTGGTTCAGCTTTAAAGCAGGGAGAGATAATAGGGATGCGCGTGTTTGGTTAACGCTTCGCGGTAACTGCCTTCCCAATGACGGTTGAGCGGATCGCGTTGCTGTTCTTTGAGGGCAATCTCGGCCATGGACCAGGTCAGACTGGCTTCCAAATAACGCAATTCAGACGTGAGAAAGGGCACCCCCCGAACCTCACAAAAGGCGGCTAAAAAGCGTTGCATTTCAATTGTTGAAGCTGGCTTTCCTGGCTCGGTTTGACTTAAAAAGCCCAAACTGGCCATGGCTCTCCCCAAGGCCCACAGCTCCGGTTGTAAAGTTAATTTGCTCCAGCTATAAACAGCTGCGAGTTCTTGCTGTTTGACTTGAAGTTGGGAGGGGGTCCAATACAAGGGACTCAAAACCTGGCGACCTGTCTCTTGGCGCAAGCGACGCAGCAAGGCATGGGTTAATGCACCCAGCCATTCTGTTTCTGAACGGCGCTCTTTGGGGGCCCCGCTTGAAAACAAATGGGTTTGGCTAGGTGTCTGTGTCTGTGGTAAAGCGGGTAAGGCGTGTAGGGTACAGGTCACCTGATGCAGACGGGCCAAGGTCTGAGCCATCAGTTGGATATCTCCACTCTGATGGGGATGGGGTTTGCGGCTGCCGAGCAGACAGAGTTCAACACTGATCTGGCATTTTCCGAGTGCATGGGGTGACAGAAGCGTTTGCGGGGCTGGAAAGTTTTGGGCATGGGCCAATTTTTGGATTTGTAAGAGGATTGTCAGTATCTCTCCACTGCGCTCAGAGGGATAAAAATGAACGACCAGATCGGGGCCCTGTGTCATTTTTAAACCCCAGACCTGTTTCTGGTCTCCCTCAACAAAAAGCAGTGTTTCGATCTCTCTTTCGAGAGCCTGATGCAACAGGGCCTGTAATTCTCGCAATAATTGCTGAAAATCAACAAACCCGGTCCATTCAAGTAAATGAACGGGCAGTTGGCCTTTTAATTGGTTTTGTAAAGTGATCCAGATTTGATTGTTCATATGGGCTCGTAAAAGGGTTTCCAAAGTCGATCGTAAGCCAAGCCTACTCCTAGAATAATACTGGATCCGAGCTCGGAGGTAGAGGGCAATTTGCCCTGAAAGAGATAGGCATCTGCAAAAAAACGCAAACTCAGGTTGTCGGTCAGGGAAACTTTTAAGGCTGAGACCCATTGGCTGATCAGTCCCAAACTGGAGGCATTGTCGTTGACGCTGGGCAGATAATATTTGAGATCAAGACTGTTTGTCCATTTTAATTCCGCTGTGAGCGGCAGTTCGTGGTCGAGCTTGAATTGCAGACCCAACTCCAAATTATTGGGCACGTTAAAATCCCGGCGCAGGGCCAGACCTGTCTTAAAGGCTTTGAGCATGGGCCCAGGGGGAATCGTCAGGCCCACAATGCCACTTAACTCAGCTTGCAGGGGGTTCATCTGGCCGGTATTGGGCTGAAGTGTGGGTGAAAACTCCGTATCATAGGTGCCTTCAAGATAGGGAATTAATTGCAGTTCTTTGTCTCCAAACGGAAATTCAAAGAGCTGCAATTGCAACTCACTTGAAAATAAGAGATCGTCTTGGTTTTCGGTAAATTTGTTCTGCTTGCTGCTTTCGTCTAAAAGTGAGAGGCCTTCGTATTTTGCCTGCAGCGATTGGATCCAACTCACGTTGGCATTGTCAAAAATCAGGGATATTTTGCTGCGCCCCCCATAGGTGAAACTGTTGGGAGAGGTCACGCGGGTTTCGCGTACGGCTGAGTAGCTTTGATTGTTCATGGCATTATAACCACTCAGGTTGAGCTGTAAATCACTGACCTGTAAGCTCCAGAGCGGCTGTTTTTGATGCCATTGGGGCTCTAAATAGCTTAAGAGGGTTTCTTTGAGTTTGCCAGAGGCTTTGGTCTGCTCCAAAAAACTCAGCAAGATATTGCGCAAATATAACCGCTCTGGTGGATTGTGTGGCGCAAAAGGATTGCGCAGTTCTTCGTGTTTGCGTACCCCTTTGAGCAGCGGAGCCAATTCTGCGCTTTGGGCCAGGCTGCTGCTGATCAGGGTACGGTAGTAGGCGTTTTTTTGCCTGGGGCGGTTCCAGACCTTGCTTTTGTCAGCACTGGTTCCCCCTTGGATGGCATGATTCAAGGGCAGTTTGAGCAGCCGATCGAGGTCTGCGCCACTCAGCAGATACCCTTCCAGGGTGGCGTCGTCTTTGAGCATTTCGTAGACCAAAAGCCGGGGCCAAGCACCGGGAACATAAATACCGTCAGGCAGCTTTTCAACCAAAACCACTTCACAATCAAAGGCCTTTAAGAGCAGATTGCTGAGCAAAACACCCCACATTTCCGAACTCAAGCGGGGGGGATACAAACGCAATAATTCGGAATCTGTGAGTGAATGTCGCCCTTCCAAGCGCTGGCGGGCTTGGCGTGTTTTTTCACTGTTGAGAAATTGCTGGAGCAAAACCGGGTTTGCCAGAATTTCACTGCTTAAATCAGGCAAAAGTTCATCAAGGGCATCGCGATAGGCCTCTTGGCGAATGTGCATGGTACTGTTTAAAAAAACGGGGTCGGGTTTGAGATCAAACGAAACGGGCAAGATTTCATTTTGGATTTGCATTTGCTCAGCTTCCAGTTGCACTTGCAATAAACCCAACGCTTGGGGGTTATTGGCCACCACAAAAGGCGTTTGATGGGGGTCTTTGACTCTTTCTAACTGCAGTTTGCTCGGGCGCAGGGGGGCCAAGGTCTCTCCCAAAATCAGATCCACGCCCGCACTGGTTTGGGCCAGATTTTCCAGTTCAGGTCCCTCGGCATTGGTCAAAATAGCGATTAAATCAGCGGGCTGCTTTAATTCTTCCTCCAGGCTTTTGAGGGCCCATTTGATGGCCGTTGCCGGTGAGAGAATTTCTGTCCCAGCGCCGAGCAAACCTCTTTCCTGCAATTGTTCCAATTCGTTGTGATTGCCAATGCCTATCAGGGCAAGGATTTTTCCATCTTCTGTCTGGGCCAATTTGTAGGGGGCAAAGAGATATTGGCCGTTTTGGCGTAGCGAGGCTGAGATCCAGGGCAAGTTGTATTGCTCTTGCTCTCGCAGTAAATTATCCAGTCCACCCCGTAATTCTTCGGCCCCAATATTCAGGGCAAAGTAGCCCAAATTTTGCAAGGCCTTTAAACTGTTTTCCCGTTGCAGCGAGAGGCTGGCGGTATTGACTGAACTCAGCCCTTCCAATAGATTGCCACTGTCGACCAACAGCGTTTGCGGGTCTTTCAGACCTGAGAGCAGATTTAAGCGGCGGGGCCCATCGCCACTGGGTTTACCAATCAGTACCCATTCTGTCGGCGTGGTGTTTTCGAGAATATTTAATTGCAGTCCCAGCAGCATTTCCCAAACATGCGGGTCTGGATTGGGGGCTTCCTCCGCCGAATCCAGATGCAAAACGTAGATCGGGCCAGGATAAATGTCTAACTGTGCGCCCGTCAGCTCTGAACCTGGATTTTGTTTGATCAAGGGCCTCAGTTTGCTTAGCAAGTCATGGGCAGAATTCGGCTCCAATACAATACTGTCGCTAGTGTCCAGGAGAGTGAGTGCTCTTTGGTCTGTGGGTTTTTGGCTTGAAAGCTGGCTCAAAAATTGCTGAAAGCGCTCAATGCCCAAGCCAGGACCCCAGACATAATGGCCCTGATGGTAAAAATAGATTGAAGCACCTTGGGTGCGCAAGCTCCGAATGGCATCTGGGTTTTGCCGTGCGTATTCGTGAATCAATTGGTAAGGCTGTTGAATTTGGTAATGATAATTGGAAGCCAGTCCTTTGACGCCTGCTGTGTGCAATAAACTGAAGCGCCCGGCTTGAACAGGAAGAACCAAACAAAAACAAAATAATAAGCTGAAAAAACCCAGGCGCATACTTTGTTTGAGCAAACTTTTCTTCTCCTGTTTCAACCTGTTCTTGCATTATACTGGTTGTATCTGAGGCGTGTTGAGAGAAAGGCGAAGCGTTTGAAACATTTCGTGCTGGCAGCTCTGACCATCGCCCTGTATCTCTTTCTGATTCAAGTCAGTGGGGTGAGTGTTTGGCCAAATGCGCGGCTCTGGTGGGGAGGAGCGGGTTGGGGCTTTGTGTTACGTGCCGGGTTGGGTTCGACATTGCTTGCTCTGGGGCTGGCTTGGGGCTTGAGACGGGCTGTTGCCACATGGCTCAGGCCACTTTTTTGGCTCTTTTTGGGTAATGCCCTCTTTTTGGCTTGTGCCATGTGGGGCGAATGGTTATGATCTATGCAGCGAGGTAGAGAAGCATTTTCACGCATTTTTCTGGGTACACGCTGCTCCTGATAGCCGTTTCGATTTACGGTCTGTCTTTTCTATTTTTTACCATGGCCGCCTCTAGGCTGACTTTTCGCCTGCGCAGTCGCAATTTGCACAAGGCGCATTTTTGGGGTGAGTTGGAGAGCCGTTGGGAGCCCCTGCTGGAAGATATTGCTAAAGGCCGCCGGGTACCGGATGTGATTCGCCCGCTGGTCAAACCCGATGAAGAACTCTATTTTGTCGATTTAATCATGCGCCGGGCTGTCGCTGCCCCTGCACAACATACCAGTATCTACCGCGATTTGGCCGCGCCCTATTTAAAGGTCTTGTCTGAGCGGGTTGCCACGGGGGATCGCGAGCAACGGGCCCGGGCGGTTCACACCTTGGCCGTTTTGGGCGAACAACAATACTTGCCCGTCTTTATGAAAGCCCTGGAGGACAAATCGCCACTGGTGGCTTTGCTCTCTGCGCGGGCTTTGGCGACCTGGGGCGAACCCGCTGTGGCCGAGCATCTTTTGCCTGCTCTGCAGCGTTTTGAAGCCTGGAACCCCAATGTCTTGGCCTCACTTTTGGTCTCTTTGGGCAAAACCGTGGCACCTTCACTGCGCACCAATTTGCGCAATACCCACCACTCATCGTGGGTGCGCACGATTGCCATGAAAGCGCTGACTGAACTGCGGGATCCCCTGGCCACGCCTTTGGCTGTGGAGATTCTGCGTCAGGAAAAAGACATCAATTTGCAAATCGCTGCGATTCAGCTCTTGGCCCAAATGGGGGGCAGTGAACATATACCACTGATTCGCCAGCGCTACAACTCACCCTTTTTCCCTGTGCGTTTGCATGCCATTCGGGCCTTGGGGATTTTGAGCAATGCCGACCATTCCACTTTTCGCCAGGCCCTTGATGACCCTTCGCCTTGGGTGGCAATGGAAGCAGCACAATCGCTGAAAACAACTGGTCATCACCGGGTTTTACATGAGTTGGATCTGGCTGAACACCCCCGCTCGGAGCTGGCGAGTCAGATGCTCGGGGAGTTCAATTCGCTTGAATTTGTCGAACAATCGGTCAAAGACCCGGCCTTTGCCCCCCATGTGGGTAGGTTGTTTTTGCAGCTCAAGAAACACGACTCGCAAGAGGTTCGGGCCTTGGTGATCCACCTTTTCTTTGACACTGCTACTTCTTCTGCTGTGCGTTATGCTATGGCCACGGAGCTGGAAAAATTCAGAGATTACCAATTCTTTTATCAGACCCTGAGCTGTTTGATGATGGGCAATTTCCCCGATCCCTTGGCCTTGATTCGCGCCCTTAAGAGTTTTGCCAACCCCGAATCGGTGCCCATTTTGATGCAGCATTATCCCCACGCCAGCTGGGACGAACGCTTGGAAATTATTGAAACCCTCGGCGGTCTCGACAGCATTGAAAGCCTGGAATTTCTCAGCAAGGTCTATAACGAGTTGCAAGAATACCCAGAATTATCCAAGGTTCAGCAAAACCAAATGCAAGAGCGGCTTGCCATGGCTTTGGCCCGGCGCATGATGGTCTAAATAAGGGGTCTCTAAAACGCCAGCTAAAACTCGAGCGAAACGGGTACTTGGCCTTTTTTGTCTTTGCGCAGGGCTTTCCAGGTGGCTTGCAGCCGCCAGAGTGTGCGCAATTGTTGGTAGCCCAGGTTTTCGAACCAGGCCGTGCGTGTCAATTGGCGCAGATCTTCTTCGGAATAGCGGCGCGGGGTGAGCTCACCCAGGGCCACAGCCAATGTGGCGGAGGTGCTGCCCATAACAAAGGCCGCCAGAGCAAAAGCCAGAATCAAAAGGGGTGGTACCCAGCCCAAAATCCCACCAGCAATCACCAAAATATAGCCCAGCACTTCCAACACCGGTCCCCAGATTTCGGTCAACATAAACAGCGGGTAGAGAAACCAGCCAATCCGCCCCGTGCCTTTTTTCCACAGCATCGAGCGGTGATGCAAAAGCGCTTCTGTCACGCCTTTTTGCCATTTCATGTGCTGGGAGCGTACCTCGGCCATCTCGCTCGGGCATTCGTGCCAGGCCACCGGATCGGGAATAAAATCAATGTGGTAAGGCCGCTTGGCTTCTTGGCAAAAACGGTGTAAACGCAAGATCAACTCAGGGGTCTCTGCTTGGTAGCGGGCATCATAGCCCCCGGCTTCGACCACCATCGCCCGCCTGAAAACGGCAAAGGCCCCTGAAATCAGCAGGAGCCCCCGCAGGGCGCTGCCCGCCATATAACTCACCAGAAAAAAGCGCAAATGTTCTAAAATTTGCAATTGCACCAAACGCTCTTCGGGCATTTTGACCGTGGTGATCTCGCCGTTTTCGAGCGAACAGCCGTTGCGCACGCGAACAATGCCACTCACAGCCACTGTGGCCGCGTTCTCTAAAAACGGGCGCAGGGCCCGCAACAGGGCATTCCGCTCCAAGATCATGGTCACATAAGTGGTGCAAAAGAGCGGGGTTTGGCAAAAGTTTAAACCCGCATTGAGGGCATCCGCATTGCCGCCGCGCTCTTTGTCGATCACCCAGAGGCGGGGATGAATTTGACTTTGGTAGACAGCGTTGATCGGGCGGCTGGGCAGCTCTGAAACGGGAAACCGCGACATTGGGTGCAATTGAAAGATCTCTTTGAGTAATTCGAGGGTATTGTCAGTGGAGCCATCGTTGATCATAATCAGATCCAGTTCGGGATAACGCAATTGCAACAGGTGTTTAAGACAACTCACGCCCTCTCCCGAGGCATTATAAACCGGCACCAAAATGCTCAGGGGAGGCGCACCTGCGGCTTTTAAGAGCGATTCAATATCCACAGACTTGAGTTTGCGGGCATAATTTTGCAGGGCGCGAAAGGAGATCAAACAGGCAGCCAAAGAGAGGCTGTGTCGGGCCATCAGGTAGATCAAAGAGAGCCAAACCAGGGATTGTGTGATCAGGGCTGCAATGTCATTGTTCATCGGCTTTTCGCGTGACCTCAGCGCAAGTAATCGGGGTTAAAACAGGCTTTCTTCGCCCACAGCGGCCTTCCAGTTTTTGCGGAAGCGTTCAAGATCTTTGGCCGGAGCCCGGCAGCGCAGTTTGACACGGTTTCCGTCAAGGTATTCTTCGCTTAAAATGGTACTAATTGCATAGAGCTGAGCGACCCAAGCGGATTGGCTCAGGTTAAGCACAAAGGTACTTTCGCGGAATTGTTCGGAAAAGGTTTCAAGCGCCAATTCTTTGAGCAGGTCTACGTTTTCGCCAGTATGGGCCGAAATCGTGACACAGGGGGCCTCTGGGGGGATGTGTTTCCAGACATCCAGCTCTTCTCCGGGGGGCAAGAGGTCGGCTTTATTGAGGGCATAAATGATGGGCTTGTCTTCAATTTCGAGCTGTTTTAAGACCTCGTTGACTGCAGCCATTTGCTCGCCCAATACGGGCGAAGTGACGTCCACGACATGAATCAAGACATCGACATCACAGGCCTCTTCGAGGGTGCTGCGAAACGAGGCCACCAAATGGTGGGGCAATTTGCGGATAAAGCCGACGGTATCGGTCAGCAAAAATTCATGGGCCCCAATTTCAATTTTACGCACAGTCGAGTCGAGGGTGGCAAAGAGGCGGTTTTCGACCAAGACACCGGCTTCGGTTAAACGGTTAAACAGGGTCGATTTGCCCACGTTGGTGTAGCCAATCAGGGCCATGCTGAAGGACTCGTGGCGCTTGCTTTTGCGCAATTTGCGCTGTTTTTCAATTTCTTTCAGATCGTTTTCATAGCGGTCGATTTTTTTGCGCACCAAACGCCTGTCAATTTCAATCTGTTTTTCGCCCATCCCGGCGCGCACACCCACCCCGCCTACCTGGCGTTCCAAGTGGGTCCATTGCCGTTTGAGCCGGGGCAGAAAATATTTCATGCGTGCCAATTCAACCTGCAATTTGGCTTCGCGGGTTTGGGCCCTTTCAGAAAAGATCATCAGAATCACATCGCCGCGATCCATGACCCGGACATTGAGTTGTTTTTCCAAATTGCTCATTTGCGAAGGTGACAGTTCACAGTCAAAAATCACCACATCCGCGTTTTCGGCTTCAACCAGCAGCAAAACCTCTTGCACTTTTCCCTTGCCGATATACGTGGCTGAATCGGGATGTTGGCGTCCTTGGGTGCAAGTGCCCAGGGTCTGAATGCCCGCAGTATCTGCCAGTGAGGCCAGTTCATCAAGCGAATAGTCAAGTTCCCAATCGGGGGTATCCGGCAATTGGACGCCCACGAGAATGGCTCTTGCTACGGGTAATTGGGTATCAAACACTGAAAATGACCTATCTGCGTGTATTCTTGTTCATTCTAACACTCCAGGCAAAGCCCGTGTAAGAGCAAGGACCGGTTCCCGGCCTGAAGTGTCAGCGTCTTTCTGCTTTTTCGACAAAGATTAAATCTCTGTTATTTTTGTGTAACAAGACCATTCATCTAGCTTAACAGCCTGTTGAATAAATGTTATGTTGTTTATTCTTATCGAAAATGAAGTGTCATACTTTGTTTTTGGGCTTTTTTTCTACTTATTTTATTGGATGGAAGGTAATGAATCTATGAAAAATGCTTTGCTGGGTTTGCGTGTTTTCTTGGTTGCCGGTGCGGTGATGATGATGGGTGCAACTTCTGTGTTGAGCGCGCCTCAACAAGCCCTCCAGCCTTCTGGCGCAGGCCAGATGACCCCTGTTGAAAATGCGGCTCTGGACTTTCAATTGAGCAATGCAACGGGTCACTCAATTGCCGGTCTTTATATCAGCCCAACGGGTGTGGATACCTGGGGAGACAATATTCTCCCCGGTGGTGATTTTGCCGATGGCGATGCCCTGGCGATCTCTTTCCATCCCGATGCTGAAGCCACAAGTTGGGATATGCGTGCAGATTGGGCCGATGATTCGGAAGAAGCCTATGTCTATTGGATTGGTTTAGATTTGCCAACCATTCATTCCTTGACCCTTCACTATGATGCTTCTTCAGGTCAAACCTCAGCTGAAGCTCAGTAGCTTTTTGTCTTTGAGCTTTGTCTTCAATATTGAGGATAGTTGACGTTTTGCTTTTTAAAAGCCCCTTAATTCAGGGGCTTTTTTAAGTGAAATTTTGGCTTAACGCCATACAATTCGCAGTTTTTTGATTTTCGGACATCAAAGAATATTGTTGGGTTTCGTTTCTTGGTTGTTTTATATTTATGGAAAATAAATAAGGGTAGAAGTGATTATGAAAAGTACGATCTTAGGTTTCCGAGCTCTCTTGCTCGCTGGTATGGTCATGTTAATGGGTACTACCTCTGTTCTGAGTGCTCCTCAGCAGGCGTTGAATCCCGCTGGTTCTGAAGTGGTCAGACCTGTGCAAAACAAAGTCTTGGATTTTACTTTGACCAATGCCACAGGCTATGAAATTACAGCGTTGTTTGTGAGTCCCACCGGCACCGATAGTTGGGGGGAGAGTATCATCAGTGGTTCTTTTAATGATGGTGACACCCTGAATATCTCCTTTTCTCCCGATGCCGAAGCGGCTGAATGGGATATGCGTGCTGATTGGACCAAAGGTGAAGGTTATGTCTATTGGATGGGCTTAAATTTGCCTGAAATTAATACTCTGACTCTTGAATATGATGAAGAAACTGAAAAAACTACTGCAATTAAAGGATGATCTTTAATTCGTAGTCCTCTGCATCTGCAGAAGAGTCTTTGCCGAGGTTCTAACCTCATTTTTCTCTAAAGACCCCTGAATTTCAGGGGTCTTTTTTAATGCGGAGAAAGGCAAATAGATTCTGGTTGTTCAACAAAAGTCTGACTTAACAAGCTTCTTTAAAAATGATATCTTGGTTCTTAGGTGTCGGTACCGATAGAGATAGTTCTGTTTCTTTCTTTATTTTATACTTATTAAAAAACTGGAAAAAGGATAAAAAGTATATGAAAAAAACTTTATCAGGTTTACGTGTATTCTTTTTGGCAAGTGCTGTGATGATGCTGGGGGCCACCTCTGCGCTGAGTGCGCCTCAACAAGCCCTTCAGCCTTCAGGCTATCAAAGTGTCAAACCCGTTCAGAATAAAGCGCTTGACTTTGAACTCCACAATGCAACAGGCCACCCCATGGCTGGTGTCTATTGCAGCCCAACGGGTGTGGATTCTTGGGGAGACAATATTCTGCCCAGCGATGAATTTGCGGATGGGGATAGCTTGAATATCTCATTTTCACCTGATGCTGAAGCCACAGAGTGGGATCTGCGCGTCGATTGGTCCGATGATTCGGAAGAAGCTTATGTATATTGGATTGGTTTAAGCCTGCCGACCATTAATAGCTTAACACTGTACTATGATGACTCTTCAGGCAAAACGACAGCACAAGCTGAATAATGTTGGCACAAGAGAGGTTTGCTTGTTTTAGAGTTAAACCTCTCTTCTTTTCAAATACTCTCGATTAAATTAAAAAGGGTCATCCAATCAAAAGCCCCTTGCTGCAATTGACCTTAGATTCAGTCCGTCTAAATGAATTCGTCTGATGCGGATTCTTAGGACCCCCCGCCTGGATGAGAGCAATCAACGGACCCTGAAACAACTTCTGCCAAGATCGAATAAGCAGGATTGAGCCAGCTCCCAAGCTGGCTTTTTCTATTTTTTTGTCAATCAAATTCTACTGATAAAAAATTTGTTGACAATTTGTTTTTTTAAGTTGACAACAAGTAAACTTGTTTGCTAGAATCATTGTATAAGAAAAACAAAGTTTAACGCTTTAAAAAGTTGTAAAATATTTGTTTTTGCTTACTTTTAACTAAAATTTATTTAAAGAGGATAATGAATTCATATGAAAAATGTTTACTTAGGTTTGCGTACTTTCTTGGTGGCCGGTGCTGTGATGATGATGGGTGCTACCTCTGTGCTGAGTGCGCCTCAACAAACCCTTCAGCCTTCTCATCAAGCCCTTCAGCCCATTGCCAATGGTGCCCTTGATTTTTCTTTGAGCAATGCGACCGGCCACTCGATTGCTGGTCTTTATCTCAGCCCTACGGGTGTAGATACCTGGGGTCCCAATATTCTGCCTGGTGAATTTGCCGATGGTCAATCAGGCCAAGTTTCATTTTCTCCCGAAGCCGAAGCCGCCAGTTGGGATATGCGCGCTGATTGGGCCGATGATTCAGAAGAAGCCTACGTCTATTGGATCGGTTTAGACCTGACCACGATTAATTCCTTGACCCTTCATTATGATGCCTCTTCAGGCCAAACTTCTGCCGAAGCCCAGTAAGCTTGGCATGGTGGCTCTCACCATTTAGGTTGAATGTTCTCGTTTTCCAAGTTTCAAGATGTCATTTGAAATAAAAAATCAAAAAAAGGATACCTGGTTTTATGAAAAAGTCTTTATTGGGTTTGCGTGTTTTCTTGGTTGCGGGTGCTGTGATGTTGATGGGGGCTACCTCTGCGCTGAGCGCACCTCAACAGGCACTCAAACCTGCTGGCTCTGAAGGGGTTAAACCTGTTCAAAACAAAGCCCTGGATTTTACTTTGACCAACGCCACCGGTTATGAAATCACCGGCCTCTACCTCAGCCCAACCGGCACCGATTCTTGGGGTGCAAGTATTCTTCCCGGTGCTTTTAATGATGGAGATACCCTGAATATCTCCTTCTCACCCGATGCCGAAGCCGCAGAGTGGGACATGCGTGCTGATTGGACCAAAGGTGAAGGTTATGTCTATTGGATGGGGCTGCCTTTGGATCAGATCAATGCCCTGACCCTCAAATATGACGAAGCCACCGAAAAAACCACAGCTATAGCT
Organism: Candidatus Sericytochromatia bacterium; assembly: GCA_044356335.1. Taxonomy (GTDB): domain Bacteria; phylum Cyanobacteriota; class Sericytochromatia; order UBA7694; family UBA7694. The sequence goes on along the minus strand of JBIKWL010000002.1, from coordinate 21,603 downwards.
GAGTAACTCTGTTATTGCTTTTGTTGAAATCGTTTTTTTAAGACCCTTGAATTTCGGGGGTCTTACTTAAACCTTTGACTAGCTCAAGCGGGTTTTGCTGTTAAAATTATCTTGACTATCTATTCTTGTTCTTGATTGTTTTGTTTATCACTTATTTTATTGTTATTTAAACGAAAAAGGATCAATAAAAAATGAAAAATGCATTATTGGGTCTGCGTGTTGTTCTTATTGCGGGTGCGGTGATCTTGATGGGTGCCACCTCTGTGCTGAGCGCTCCTCAGCAAGCACTTCGGCCTGCTGCTACTGAAGGGGTCAAGCCTGTTCAAAACAAAAACTTGGATTTTAAATTGGTCAACGCCACAGGTTATGATATTCAATCGGTGTACATGAGCCCTTCTCATGCCGATTCCTGGGGTGACAATATTCTCTCCGACACTCTCTATGATGGCTATTCCGTTAATATTCAATTTTCGCCGGATGCAGAGTCTGTGGAGTGGGACCTGCGTGCTGATTGGGTGATGGAAGAGGGAGCCAAACAAGAATATGTATATTGGAATGGCCTGCGTCTGGATGAAATTAATAAGCTGACGCTCAAATACAATCCCAAAACCGATAAAACTTCAGCCAAAATTGAATAAACGGTTGGGGCCATAAAGGTCTCTCCCAGTAAATTGAAAAGCCTGGAATCTCTCCAGGCTGAATTCATTTTTTGTCGCTTTAAAGGAGCCCAATACAAAATTTGTTTACAATAAGTTTTTATGTTGACAGCTTGTAAACATATTTGCTAAACTCAAATTATTCTTATCAATGGAGAAATATCACCATGCATGTCCTGCTCAAATCCGCTCTGACCCTTTCCCTGACCTTGGGGCTCACTTCCTGTGCCTTTTCAGGAGCTGGTTTGCCGCCTGGTCAGCTCTCTCCAACTCTCCAGATCGTATCTCAAAAGGGCTTTTTCAGTTCTGCGCTGATCAAACGCCCGCTTTTCTTAAAACAGGAAAATGGTCAAAATGTGCCTGTTGCCTACTTGCCCTCAGGCCAAGAATCGGATTTTAGTGTTAAACAAATGGCGATGACCAAGCCTGCAATTGCTCCCGGTTATTATTATGGGGGGCATGACTTTAACCAATATGCCATCCAATTTGCCGAAGAAAATATCTACCCATCCGCCAAAGGGAATAGCTTGCTGAATGTGTACAATCAAAGCATTTTGCCTCTGCTCAAAGAGTGGGACAGTTCTGCCCGTTTGATTGAAAGTCGGGCCCAGATCAATGCGCAAGAGCCTGAATATATTCAATTGCCCGGTCGCAGTGGTGAGCCCATGAAGGTTTTGCCCAATTATGTCTTCCGCTTTGCCTCCAGTCCACTCAAACAGACCTTAAATGTCTACGTGCTTAGCAATGAGATTCGTGTACACCGCATGGTTTGGGGCGAAGCCCAGATTGAAATCAGCCGGGTGAAGATCGACAGCGATCAGGCTCTCAACATTGCCCGCAAAGCCTTTGCCAATCGCCAGAGCAAACCCGGTTATCCGGTTTATCCCGTCGCCGAAGAGTTGCAGCAGCCCAATCTGGAAGTGATTTATGAGCTGCCCGAAAAGCTCACTTGGCAAGTGCATCTCAACCAACAAGAGGGCAAAAAATTACGCTATTTCCTCAATTTTTATTGGAACAAACCCGGCAATGTCTTTGCTATGCCAGCCCAGCCTGTACCTATGCCCATGCCGATGCCCGCAATGGCGATGAAGGTTAGTCAAGTATCTGCCAGCAGTGGTGGGGCCGCTCCAGATATTGCCATTGCCCCTATCTCTGCGCGTGCGCCCTATATGCCTGAACAGATCACTCTGTCTGGCTCGATTGAAATTGATGCTGAGTCTGGCGCGATTCTCTCTCTCAATCGCCCTGTCAATTACATGCCTTATCCTGGGGCTGTTAATGGTGGTAGCTCAGAATCTTCAGTTGGCTCAACCGGTGTGGCCACGGCAACTCCAGCGATTGCTCCAGCCCCTGTGAAACAATAAATAGGAGAATTGAAACCATGAAATTTAGAACGCTGCTTCCTCTCTCTTTGGTATTGGCTCTGAGTTTAAGTGCCTGCTCAGCGGGACAGATCAATTCCATTTTGACGAACCCCTCAGCCTCTCCTAGCTCTTCGCCCAGCTCTTCACCCAGCGGTTCTCCGACCTCGGGTACACAAACGGGCAAAACTGTTTTTTCCAATGCCCTGTCTAAACGGCTTTTGCCACTGAATACGGCTGCCCAGTCGGGAACGGCCGGTGGGCAACAAGCTGCCAGCCAACCCGCGACGGCCCCGGCTCCTCAGTTGGGCCGCCCAGCCTCCGCAGAGAGCAGTTCCGCCAATAAAATTGCCGCACCGATGGTGGGCGATGTTGCCACGGGGGCTTCTGCACGTATGAGTATGCCCTGGTTTGGTGGCGGTGAGTTTAATCAATATGTGATTCAATTTGCCGAAGAAAATATTTTTCCTGCCAATCAGGCCAGTACCTTGCTCAAAGCGTATGAACAAACGGTGAAGCCGATTCTGGCTGATTGGGACAGCTCTGCCCGCTTGGTCGAAAGTCGGGCCAATTTGGGGCTCGATGGCAACAGTACGTTTATTGAATATATTTCTCTGCCTGGGGCCGATGGCAATGCCGAACAATTGCAGCCGGATTATGTCTTTCGTTTTGCCTCCAGCACCCGCAAAGAGACCCTGAATGTCTATTTGCTCAAAAAAGAAACCCGTGTGCACCGTTTGGTGTGGGGTGAACCCACCATTGATCTGAGCAAAGTAAAAATTGACAGCTCACGGGCCCAAGAGATCGCCACGAAGGCCTTTACCAGCCGCAGCAGCAAACCGGGTTACCCTGTTTACCCTGAATCCCTTGAGCAACAGCCCAATCTGCAAGTTGCCTATGAAGTCCCAGCCAATGCCTCCTGGCAGATTCAACTCAATCAACAGGGCCAAGACCAAAACCGCTATTTTGTCAGCGTCAGTTTTGATTTAAAAATGCCAGCCCAGCCTTCGCCCATGCCCTCAGCTCAGGTTAAAGATCCCGCGCTTGATCCCAATGGCACCCGCTGTGTGCAGGTGATGCCCATGTATCCCGAGCAGTCACGGGTGTGGGGCTCGGTTGAACTGGATGCGGCCAGTGGCGAGATCAAAAGTCTCAGTCGCCCCACTCTCTATCTGCCAATGTACGATGCCCCCATGCGTTGTGAGGGTCCCTTCCCGGTAGAGCCGCCCAAGCCCGTTGAGCCTCAGCCCAAGCCTGCTGAAACGGCTTTGCCTGACACAGCCACCTCTTCATCGAGTCAGACCCAGGTCAGCAAAGGTTAGGCACTAAAAAGAAAGGAGGATTCCTTGTGCCAAAAGGGAAACAAAATGAAGGTCTTCAGAGTCCTTTTAGCAGACGCCTATCAGTTTTGCGCAAAGAAAAAGGACTCAATATGGAGAAACTGGCCCAGTCGATTGCCGTTTCTAAATCGTATATCTCACTGTTAGAGGCCGGTGAACGCCAACCCTCACGTGAGGTGGTGCTCAAATTGGCCGAAGTGCTTTTTCCTGGGGGAAACGGCAATGCCCGGGATGAGCTTTTGATTCTGGCTGGATTTGCACCGGTTAACAGCGATGCTGCCGCGGCTTATCGGGATGCTGTTGCCACTTATGAGCAAAGCCTGAGTCAGCATCCTGAAGATTTTTCTACCTATTTGCGTTTGGTCTATGCCCTGATCAAAGCCGGTCGCACGGCCCAAGCGCAAGAGAAGATCCAACAGGGATTGCAACTCTTTTCTGAGGGGGTGCAATTGCAGTCGCTGCTCTCTACCCTGGAGCTGAGTCGCGGCAATTATGAGGCAGCTTTGCTCAATCAAGAGACCGCCCTGCGCAGCTATGAAATGCATCCGGCTCAGGCCCAGTTGGACATTCGCGCGGCAGATTTTCATTTTAATCTGGGCGCTGTTTATTTTTTAAGGGGCTATGATGCTTTGGGCCGCTTTCTGGCTGAAAAAGATGAAGCAGAGCGCAAAACCGCTTTGGCAGACTTTGCGCAGGCCGCAGCCAAATTTGAATCGGCCATGGCCATGGCGCCCGATGATGTGTTTATCTGTGATGAGTATGCCCGCTTGAGTTTTAATCAGGCTTTTTTGCTGGACACCGAAACCAGCCAAGTCTATTGGGAACGCACCATTGATTATTTTAAACAGGTCTTGATTTCGCCCAATAAACAGCAATTGGGCCAACAGACCTTGATGGAATCCGGTGCCTTTCTGGCACATGCTTATACCAAAAGTGGTCGTTTCTCTGAAGCAGAATTGACCTTGGGGCTGCTTGACAGCTTTAATCCCGGTTATTGGTTGGTACATTATATCGATGCCTGCTTTTGCAGTTTGAGTTATGCCCACAATCCCCAAAAGAGCTGGTTGGATCGGGGTTTAAAAGCCCTTCAATCGGCCTTCGAAGCCAATTCAGGCAATAATCCCGCCCGTGCTGAGGCACGTCACGACCCAGATTTAAATCATTTGAGACAGGCCCGCAAGCGGGACTTTGCCCGGATACTCAACCAAGGAGAAGAAGTATGAAATTCAGAGCTATCTTGACCCTCAGCTTGACTGCATTGACGTTGGGTGTGGTGGGCTGTCAGCAGGCACCTCCTTTGGCCAATGCCCCCGGCACGGGCAGTGTGCAATTGGGTTCTAACTCTATTACCCCTCCGCCCAAAGGGCCGCTGCCAACACGCGCGACAGACTCGCTCTTGAAACCGGTCGCTGAAAACACGGCCATCAGCGTGGGGGCGCCCCTTCCCGCTGGTAAAAATGCAATTTTGCCTCCCAACGCGCCTCAGCCCATGCCTGCTTCGGGTCAAGCGGGTGGTGGTGGCTCTGCCACAGGTGCGAGTGACAGTGCGCTCACTGCTCCAGTGCTGACGACACAGCCTGTTGTACCAACCCCCACGCCCATGAGCACCCCCACGCCTGCGTCTTCGGTTCAGCCCTCAGCTGAGCCAGAGAAAAAGACCACAGATTATTTCTACTTTTCTTATGATGACTCTGCCAGCACCGCTGGGGTGGAATTGACCAAATATGCGCTTAAGCAGGGTTTTGCTCCCAATGTCAGTTGGGCCCGGCCCTGGGAATTTTTGAATTATGAGTCGTTTGTCAAACAGGGGCAAGAATCCACGGGGTTGTTTAAGGTTTCGATGGGCCTCTGGCAACATGGCAGTGCTGAAGGCCAAGAAACAGGCAATACCTACGATTTGGGTATCCACGTTTCGGCTCCCGACTTGGATGTTCAGCAGCGTCAGAATCTGGCTTTGACCTTGGTGGTGGACGTTTCGGGCTCAATGAACGAACAGACCCCGGTGGTGACCGATGACGGCCGCGCGCCCAGCTTACTGGATGTGGCCAAAGCCGGCCTGGAGAGCTTGGCGGGAAGTCTCAAACCCGGTGATGTCGTTAATCTGGTCACATTTTCGACCTCTGCGGTTGTGGCCCTGGAAAACTTCACCTATGAAGGTGATGCCAGCAAATACCTGAATGTGGTGCGCAGCTTGCAAACCCAGGGCGGTACCAATTTAGACGCGGGTATTCGCACCGCTTATGCCTTGGCTCAAAAGTCCTATCAGCCCGGCAAAATCAACCGGGTCTTGATGTTGACCGATGCCTTTGCCAATATTGGCCAAGTGGACTCTTCGGTGATTGCCCAAAATACCCGTATCAATAATGCTGAAGGCATTTATTTCTCAGGGCTGGGTTTTGGCCAGAACTTTAATGAGGGCTTTCTCAATAAATTGACCGAAGCCGGTCGGGGCGCTTATTTTTCTGTGATTACGCGCAACGATGCAGAACGGGCTTTTAAAGAGCGCTTTATGGCTCTGATGACCGTGGCTGCCCGCGATGTGCAGTTCCGCTTGGACTATCCGATTGCACTGAAGCACGCCATGTCAGCCGCTGAGCAATCGTCCAAGGTGCAAAGCGAGGTACAGCCCACCAATTTCTCTTACAATACCTCACAGTATTTCTGGGAGCGCTTTCAAGCCGGAGACGATGCCGCTTTGCTCGAGCAAAGTCTGACGCTAACGATCATGTACAAAGATCCCCAGACCGGTGTTGCCAAAGAAGAGGTGTTTAAACGCACGCTCAAAGAGATCTTGGGCAAAGATCTCAACAATATCAAAGATGCCCGCATGATCACCCTCTTGACCAGTTTGATCAAAAAAGAGCTGACACCGGAAGCTGCCAAACAGGAACTCAACAAAGATCTGGGTGACTATGCCAGTGCCCTTTCGAGTGAGTACCGCAAACTGATCGAAAGCTTTTTTAAGCTCTCAAATAGACCCTGATTCTGATTGTTTTTTTAGCTGCTGATGATTGGGCGGGGCCAGTAATGGCTCCGCTTTTTAACACCTGATTTTAGCGATTAAAATTGCGCAGCAGATGTTGCATGGCCAGCATTTCGTTGCCCTGCTGGACAAATTGTTGCAGGGCTGGGAAGTGTTGCAGGGCCTGTAACATGTCCATTGAGAGCAATTCACCTTGATCGGTAAAACTGGCGATAATACCGGGAATCACTTCGCGTTTGTTCATTTGCACCTCGCCCGGTTTGGGGGTGCGGAATTCGGTGGTGAGCGTATTGGCCACGGCATCAAAACTCAGTCGGGGCTGGTAGTCTTCGCTGCGGGTGCTGGGGCTGTCTTCTTGGCTGAGTTTGATCGTGCCTTCGATCGCCAAAAGCACCTCTTTGGGGATGTCTTGGGCATTTTTGATCACCTCTTGAACCAATTCGCCAATAAAGTTCTTGAGTTCGGGCTGGTGGCGCGAGGCTTCGCGAATTTCAATCCGTTCGAGATTGTTGCGTTCGTCCCAATCCATCCAGACCCCCGGCATGACTTCTTTGCGGTTGCGCTGAATTTTTCCTGTGGGTTTTTTGCGCGCAGGCTGAAACTGAATACCGAGCTGATCGGTGCGGGAGTCATAGAAAAACTTCATGCGGCGCAAAACCTCGCGTCTTGGCGATACGTGCCAGAGTTAAAAACAGACATGTTTATTTTACCAGCTTTTGAAACTCAGGCAGCTTGCGTAAAAAAACCAAGGCTGCTTCGTTGCGGGCAGCCCGTTTGAGGTCTGGATTGTGTTGAATGGCCAGAGAAAGTGCCGCTAAGGCCTTGGGCGCATCTTTTTTCTGGGCGTAAAGACTGGCCAAGAGATAATGGGTTGAGGCGTCTTCGGGGGTTAAACTAACCACCATTTGAAAGTCGAGAATCGCCGCATCGAGTTGATTGAGCCAATAGTGGCAATCTCCTCTGTAATAGAGTGCATCAGCGTCTTTGCCATTGTCTTTGATCACCTGACTAAAGTCGAGAATGGCGTTGGGGAAGTCTTTTTTATTGTAATAGGTCAGTCCCCGGTTGAAGTAGGCGTTGATATACGTCGGATCGATCGCCAGGGCACGGTTGAAGTCGTTGAGCGCTTTTTCGTAGTCTTTGCGCACATCGTTGTAGAGATAACCGCGATTGTGGTAAGCCTCGACATAATTGGGGTTGCGTTCAATTGCCTGGCTGTAGTATTGCAGGGATTTTTCGTAATTTTTGCGGTAGGCATAAATCAAACCCAGATTATAATAGGCGACAGCATAATTGGGGGCCAACTTGATCGCTTTTTCGAAGTCCTGCAGGGCTTTGTCGTATTCTTTGAGGTCCAAATAGCTGATTCCCCGGTTATTATACGCATCAAGGTAGTCTGCCTGAAGCTGCAGGGTTTTGCTGTAGTCGCCGACGGCAGCTTCGTGTTGGCCCAAGCGGTCGTGAGCGAGACCGCGGTTGTACCAAGCGCGCGCATAGAGTGGGTTGAGCTGGACCGCTTTGCTAAAATCGGCCACCGCTTTGTCGTATTGCTTCAATAAATCATTGTAGACAAAACCGCGATTATTGTAGGCATCTACCAGCAAGGGCTTGGCCTGTAAATCAATCACCTTTGAAAAATCGGCCAGGGCCCGTTCTGGGGCTTTGAGCAATAAATAAGCATTGCCTCGCTCATAAAAAGCCTCTGCATAGGCCGGGTAGACCCGCAGGGCTTTGGTGAAGGCCTCTACCGCCTCTTGGGGTTTTTTTGTTTTGAGGGCCTGCAGTCCCTTTTCATAAAAGGCAAAAGCCCGTGCCGATTGAGAATAACGTTTTCCGTCCCGGCGGAGATCTTCCTGAGCGGATTTAAACTCGCTGAGGGGCTCCGCAGACAATGCAGGGGCAGAGAGGCTGAACAAGGACACGATGACGAGGATTGCTAATTTTTTCATATCTTCCATTATAGATCAGTCATTTCCAGGAGCAAGAGCCCCCTGATTGGATTTGCTCTTTTGCCAATAGACAGCGCAGGGATCGATCCGTATCAAGGGCTCACTGATCTGATGTGCTTGGCGGTAGGTATTGACCGCTTGGCGACAGCCTTCAAAGGCATAATAATCGTCGATGATCACAAAGCCGCCCGGAGACAGACGGGGGTAGAGCCAGGTCAGTCCTTCGTGGGTGGGATTAAAAAAATCCACGTCCAAACGCAAGAGGGCCAAGGCCTCAATCGGTGCCTTGGGCAAACTTTGGTCTAAGAATCCAGGCAAAAACACCACCTGTTCATCCAAGAGGTCATAGGCCTTAAAATGTTCAGCGACCTGTGCCTGTGAGACACTGTGATAATTGGTTTTTTCGAGGTCAATATTGGTGTTGACCAGATCGCTGGCTTGAAAACCGACAAAAGAATCTGCGACCCAGATCTTGCGTTGGGTCTCGCCATAGGCCTTGAGCAGGCCGCGCATAAAAATACAGGCTCCTCCGCGCCAGACACCGGCTTCGAGCAGGTCGCCAGGGGTGTTTTGGGCCAAAATTTGTTCCAGACAGAACTGCAGATTGTCCAGGCGTTTGAGACCGATCATGGTATGGGCCTGTTGGGGAAAGAGCAGCCCATTGGCTTTGTAATCGGCATAGGTTGAGAGTGTGTGTTTGCGACCTGTGCGGGTATCGGCCCAGGTCATCGTTGGGTATTTTTCGTCTTTGGCAGCAGCACCGAGATCATAAATAAAATCCCCCAAGACCCGTTTGAGCAAATCCAAATACAGCTGGCGGTTGTGGGTTTCGAGAGTCGGCATGGCTTTAGTTTTTTCCTGAGGGGGTCTTGGCAAAAAGGGGCTCGGTCTCTGCTTCGACAACAAAATACCAACCCTGAAAATTCAAACGCAAATAGCCCAAGGTGGTATTTACACTGCGCAGATAACCACTTTCGCTGCGTAACTCGATTTTTCTGAGCAGGTCTTCATTCTTGAAGCGTGAGAGTTGCATGCCATGGTTGATTTTCGCGCGTTTTTCAATTTTTTGATTGCGGTCGCTGCCTTTGACAATCACTTGGCCTTTTTCATCGAGCAAATAGCTGTTGCGCAGGCCAGGAATATTGGAAATATTTAAGACGTTGCGGGCCAGATAATTGAATTGCAGGTCGATGGAGACCACCCCACGAAAGCGCTCTTGGGCATCATAAATTGCCAGACTGCAGGGCAAAAGAGATCCCGAAAGTCGGTCGATATAAGGGTTGCCACAGTGGACACCGCGTTTGTTGTACACCAGCTTGAAAAAGGGGCGCTTACGCACATCATAACCGGGGGTATTGTAGCTGGCACCCGGATAAAAAATCAGGATTCCTTCTGCGGTCGAAATATTGACATACATCAGCGGCACGCCCTGTTTTGCGATCAAAATTTGGGGATCGGTTTCGCTGGCTCCCTGCTCTTTGCCGCTGCGAATCAAGAGATTGCGCATCTGCTTCTTGAGCGGTGCTAACTTATGCAAATTGGGTTTGAAGGGTAACTCGGGTTCTCCCCAAGGCAGGGTAATAGCCGGCCAATCGGTGCTGATCTTAGAACCATAATGGGCGGACTGTACTTGACTGGGTATGCGTTTATTCCAATGTTCATCGTCGAGATAATAGGGGAAATTGGGTTGGGGCTTGCCATGCTCCAGAGCTTGGATCACTGTGCCGGCCATGTTTTCAAGTGTGCGCGGAATCGCGACCATATAGCGATCAACCGCTTGGCCCTGATTCAGAATTTGGCCCATAAACTGGGTGATCACCTGCTCGCGTTGGAGGGCGGCCTGCAGGGTCTGTTGCTGTTGGAGCAGGTTCCAGAGGGTCCAGAGACTGCTGCCCAAAACCAAGACCATCAGGCTGCTCAGGCAGGCTGTGCGGTGAACGCGAAACCAGCGACCTGCGGCCTGCAGCGGGGTATCCGGTGCGGCCTGTACCGCTTCACCGCGCAGATAGCGGCGCAGATCCTGAGACATGGCTTCGACATTGCTGTAGCGATCAGCGCGTTTCCAGGCCGTGGCCTTGGCAATAATCGCCTGCAACTCGCGTGGAACCTTAAGTTCGGGCCGAAAAAAGACCACGGGATTGAGCTGGCCTTTGCGCACTTTTTCCAACAATTCGGAGGTGCTGCTGGCCTTGTAGCCCGGCTGTAAACAGACCAATTCGTATAAAATCAGGCCCAGGGCAAAGAGGTCGCTGCGCTCGTCGAGGCGGTCGTTGACGCCGCGGGCCTGTTCGGGAGACATATAACGGGGGGTGCCGATCATTTGGTTTTTTTCCCCGGCTTCGAAGGGGTAGTCTTTGGCTGCCTCACCAAAGGGACGGGCGATGCCCCAGTCCATCACATAAATTTCGTTGTGGGGCCCGAGCATCAGATTGGCGGGTTTGAGATCCCTGTGAATCACGCCTTTAAAATGGGCAAAAGACAGGGCCTCGCAGACCTTGAGAAAATGCTCCAACAGGTTGGGGAAATCCTGGGGATAAGTAATTTTATGGGGCTCGGCATTGTGGGCTTTGGCCTCGGTAATCAGCTCTTTGAAAGTTTTGCCCTGAATGCACTTCATGGTGTAACCCACCCCGGCTTCGGTCACCTCGAGGCTATAGACCGGCACGATATACGGGTGGGGCAATTGGGCCGTGATTTGGACCTCACCCAAAAAGCGTTGATGCACTTCGGGATTGTCGCTCTGAATGCGTTTGTGTAGCTGTTTATACGCCACGGTGCGCTCCAAGCGACTGTCGCGGACCAGATGGACCGTGCCCATCGCCCCTTCTCCCAGCATTTGCAAAATCTCGTAATGCTGTTTGCCAATGGCATTGGGGGTGGCCGTGGGATTTTCGCGCATCTCAGCGGTGGGACTGAGATGTCCGAATTCATGCATGGTCAGTTCAAGGGGATCTGTTTCTTCGGCTTTGATGTCAGCCATCAAGGTGCTCCCTTTTGGCTTAAAAGGGTTTGAAAGTCGATCCGGGCAATCAGGCGCCAATTGGCGGTTGAGAGAGATTGGTAAACGTAGAGGCCCTCGGCACTTTCATAAATGCCACTTTTGCCACTTTTGAGATCTTTGAGCAGGGCCTCGGGCCAGGTTTCGTTCTGGCCTTGATCTCGGCTGAAGAGAATTTTGCCCTGGGCATCGCTGACAAGCAGTGACAGAAGCCCTTCGTTTAAAGGTGCTTTTTTCAGCTCTTTTTCCAAACTGGGCTGGCGCAGACATAAACTGCCCAGGCCCAAGGCCTGTGATTGATCATTGAAAATCGGGGCCTGCACAATAAAATAAGGCGTGGCTCCCAATTGCTCGGGGCCCAGCCAAACGGGCCGGGTCCCTCGGGCTGTGAAATCACGATTTAAACGGGCCGCGACGGTTTCGGCCTGGGGGCTGCCTGGATAGATCAATTGGGGGCCGGCTTCAAAGGCGATGCTGGCCCAACCCAAAGGACTGGCATGATCTTGGCTCTGAAGCCAATCCAAACTATTGCCTTGGGGATCTGCGCTGACAGCAAAGACGCGTTGAAAGATGGGCAGCATGCTGCGCAGGCGGGAGTAAGCAGGAGATGGGTTGAGCCAAACAAGTTGGCGCCAATACAAGGGACCACCTGCTGCGGTTTCTTGTGTGGAAGGCAAGAGGCTGGTTTGTGGCAAACGCTGAGGGGTAAACATTTCTCCGGGCAAAGCTTCGCCCCGTTGAAAGCTTTCAGCGGCAGCGCCTGTGAGGTATTCCAATTGCGCCTCAAATCCACTCAGGTAGATATCCAATTGCTGGCCGGTCATGGTCAATTTGCGCTGCAGGTCTTCGAGCACCGCTTTGCGGCGTTGGGTTTGAACCTGGGTCTGTTGCCAGATATACAAACTGCCGGCCACAGCCAGAATGCAAGCGACAAAAACCAACATACTGCCCAGCAAAGCACGCTGGGGATTGCGCCGGATCCAGCGCAGGGCTCTGCGCTGTAAATTGTCTGGTTTGACGGTGGTTTCGACATCTTGGAGATAGCGGCGCACATCAGCAGCCATATCGGCCACAGAGGCGTAGCGCTGATCGGCCTTGAGGGCCGTGGCTTTGTTGACAACTGCTTGCAAATCAGTCGGAATCGGGTGTAGCTCCAAGGCCTGATCACAGGGGGCACGGTTGCCCGTCAGAATTTTTTTGAGCATTTCGGGCATGGAACTGGCTTTAAAGGCCGGGGCCAGGGTGAGGATTTCTTGTAGAATCAGGCCCATCGTAAATTGGTCACTGGTAGGTTTGAGGGGACGGCAGCGGGCCTGTTCGGGAGAGAGGTAACGGGGCGTGCCGGCAATCACCTTGCTGGGCTCTTCATTTTCGACGCCCGGGCGGTTCCAGACCTGGGCAATGCCCCAGTCCACGATATAGACTTCGCGAAAGGGCCCAATCATAATATTGGCAGGTTTTAAGTCGCGGTGAATAATGCCTTTGCTGTGGGCGTAGTCCAGGGCATCGCAGACCTTGAGAAAAATTTCGAGTAGGCGAAACAGCTCCCGCTGCCAAGTTTTGCGGTTGGGGTTGGCCAGCTGTGCCGCTTTGAGTTCGCCAATCTCTTCTTTGAGGGTATTGCCCTGCACAACTTTCATGGCGTAAGAGAGACGTCCCTCGCTGTCGATTTCGAGGGTATAGACCGGCACCACGCCAGGATGCTCCAAGCGTGCCGTGATTTGGGCCTCGCTCAAAAACTGGGCCTGGACTTCGGGACTGTTGAGCTGGGGCAGCAATTGTTTGCTGGCGACCTTGCGGCGCAGGTAAATGTCCCGCATCAGCCAGACTTCGCCCATGGCGCCTTTGCCCAATTCTTGAATGGGCTCATAACGCGGCAGATCTCGGCCCACGTTCTCAGTTGGGGTCTGGGGTTTGATCGTGGCTGAGACGGCAAACATCGTACCAATCTCGGTGGTGTCGTGGGGTGCTATTTCGGAAAAGGGGTCTAAAGGTTCCATTTTGCTCGGGCTTGTTATGTAGTCTCTCTCAAATTGTACCCCAGCCTGACAAGCGGGAGAAACTCTGCGTCTTTAAGCTGGGCTTTGCCATTTTAATTCGGGGTGAGAAAGCCGCTCCCGCAGCGGTTCTAGCAAACTGATCGGAACGTCTATCTGGCAGGTAATGGCTTCGGCATAGTTCAAGCTGGCTGTGATCTCCATTTGGGCCAATTGGTAGGCCACGCTGCCACTGAGGTGGTAAGGGTAATGCAAAACCAGGCTTTGACAGGGCTCTTTTTCAATCAGACCTGCCGTTTCAATCAGGGCCTGGGTAGCTTGGGTATAGGCCTTGACCAGTCCGCCCGTGCCCAATTTGGTGCCGCCAAAATAGCGGGTGACAACCACAATGGCGTTGTAGACCTTGTGTTCGATCACGGTCAGAATCGGTTTGCCTGCTGTGCCCGAAGGCTCGCCATCGTCGGAAAAGCGATCGACCACAGGTGGGCCCGCCACGCGAAAGGCGTAACAGTGGTGGCTTGCATCGGGCCATTGGGAACGGATCTGCTTTAGAAAGGCCTCCGCTTCGTCGACAGACAAAACCTCGCGCCCAGAGGCAATAAAGCGGCTGTTTAAGATCACAATTTCGTGGCTGGCTTTGTGGGCGAGGGTGGTATATCGCATATATTGCAAGTATAGCCAATTGTGACGAAGCTCTCAAAGCCGCCCGTGATCCGGCTTTGAGAAAAATATCTGAAATCTGCACGAAATCACCATCTTGCGGGGCTTACACCTGATCGGGCATTTGCTACAATTGAAGAAGTAGATGGAATCACAAGGAGCTTTTTTTGACGCGCGCAATTTATCCGGGCAGTTTTGACCCGGTCACCAATGGACATTTGGATATTATGGAGCGGGCCTGTCATCTCTTTGACGAGGTGATTGTGGCAGTCTCAACCAACATTGCCAAAAAATCGACCTTTTCTGTGGCCGAACGCATGGAATTGATCCAGCAGAGCACAGGCCATCTCACCAATTTGCAGATTGATGGCTGCGATGGCCTGATTGTGGACTATGCCCGCCAGGTCGGTGGGCAGGTGATTATCCGCGGTCTGCGTGCGGTTTCGGATTTTGAAATTGAACTCAAAATGGCCCTGATGAACAAACACCTGAATGGCGAAGTGGACACGGTTTTTTTGATGCCCAAAGCAGAATACATGTTCCTCAACTCCAGTCTGATCCGTGAAATCGCTTCCTTCGGCGGAAAAATTTCAGATTTTGTTCCGGCTCAGGTTGAAGAATGCCTGAGAAGAAAATATAATAGTAGCAAGTAAATATTAAGCGTAAGTTGAAATTATGATAAATCAAAATGAACTCGTTTCTCCCCAAGCCGTTGTTCAGGCCCAGTCTTCCGCCTCTCCCGAAACCACCTTGGCCCTGGTGCAAAAAATCGAAGAAGTGATCATGAACAGCGTCAAAGTGCCGTTTACCTCGCGCGTGGTGGTGGATGAAGAGGATATTTTTGAGCTGATCGACCGCATCCGCGAAATGCTGCCCCAAGAAATGGTGCAGGCCCAGCAAATTCTGGCCCAAAAAGATGCCATCTTTGCTGAAGCTCAGGCCAAGAGCCAAAAGCTGCTGGAGCTGACCAAAGAAAAATCCCGCCAGTATTTGCAAGAGCATGAATTGGTGCGTCAGGCCGTCAAAATGGCCGACGAAACCCGCAAAAGCGCTGAAGCTGAATGCCGCCAACAGCGCTTTGAAGCAGATAAATACAGCGAAGAGGTCTTGGCCTCGCTCGAAGACAAAGTGACCCAGGCCCTGAGCATGGTTCAGACCGGCCGCCGCAATTTGGCCCGCAATATGGAAACCACTGCCCGCAAAATGGGCGTTTAAGCCTCTAACACAGACAAGGACACAGATTATGTACCCACGCGCAAGCGGTATTTTGTTGCATCCCACCTCTTTGCCCGGCCCCTTTGGCGTGGGTGATCTCGGTGAAATCGCCTACGACTTTGTCAATTTCTTGGCCCAAACTGGCCAGAAGCTTTGGCAGGTCATGCCCCTGGGCCCCACGGGTTATGGCGACTCGCCTTATGCCTGTCTCTCGGCCTTTGCCGGCAATCCCCTGATGATCAGCCCCGAAAAATTGGTCGAAAAGGGCTATCTCTCTCCAGACAGTCCCGCTTTGGCCGCTTACCCCCAACTCAGCGCCGACAAAGTCGAATTTGAAGCGGTGGCCGCCGCCAAAGGTGCCATTTTTGAAGATTCGTTTGTGTATTTTCAGGCCCATGCCAGCCTCTCCGACCGCAAGCGCTTTGAGAATTTCTGCAAATGCCAACAAAACCGCAATTGGCTGCGCAATTATGCCCTGTTTGCCGCGCTCAAACAGCAATACGCAGGCGAACCCTGGGATACCTGGGACGAAGGTCTGGTCTGCCGCGATGCCCAAACCCTGCGCGAATACGAACAGGCCCTGGCTGGGCCGATGCTCTACCACCAGTATTTGCAATTCCTCTTCCACCAACAATGGGATGAATTGCGCAGCTATGCCCATCTCAACGGCGTGCAGATCATTGGCGACATGCCGATCTTTGTCGCCCACGACAGCGCCGACGTCTGGGCCCACCAAAATCTCTTTCACCTCGATGCCCATGGCAAGCCCACGGTTGTGGCGGGCGTGCCCCCGGATTATTTCTCTGCCACCGGCCAGCTCTGGGGCAATCCCCTCTACAATTGGGAAGTCATGGCCAAAGACAATTATGCCTGGTGGGCTGAGCGCTTCCGCGTGATGTTAAATTTGGTCGACATCGTGCGCCTGGATCATTTTCGTGGCTTTGAGGCCTATTGGGAAATTCCGGCTGGCGAAAAAACCGCTATCAATGGCAAATGGGTCAAAGGCCCCGACAAGGCCTTTTTTAAAGCGATTCAAAAATCTTTGGGCCACCTGCCGTTTATTGCCGAAGATCTGGGTGTGATCACCCCGCCGGTCGAAGACCTGCGCGATAGCTTTGGCTTTCCCGGCATGAAGGTGCTGCAATTTGCCTTTGACGATACCTCCGCCAATGCCTTTTTGCCCCACAACCACATCGCCAATAGCGTGGTGTATACGGGTACCCATGACAATCAGACCAGTTTCAGCTGGTTTGACGATCGGCCCGAAACAGTCAAAAAATTCATTCTCGATTACCAGGGCAGCAACGACGCCAATTTTATCCATTGGCAGCTGATTCGCTTGGCGATGTCGTCGGTGGCCAATACGGTGCTGATCCCGATGCAAGACATTCTCGGCCTCGATGACCCGACTGGGCGCATGAACACGCCGGGCAAGGCCGAAGGCAATTGGAGCTGGCGTCTGCGGGCAGAAGATCTCTCCCAAGAAATAGCCCATACCCTGGGCCATTGGACCGAGATCTACAACCGCTAGTTGCGTTCTTGAGGCTGTGTTGGATTTAAAACAAAATTGGGAGGCCCTGACGGCCTCTTTTTGTGCTGATCCGGCCCTGCGGGGCCGGGTTTATCACGAATTGCAAACGCGCTACCAAGAGCCACAGCGGGCCTATCACACGCTGGCACATATCCAGGCCCTGCTGGAATTGGGGCAGGAATACCAGGGTGAGTTTCAAGACCCGCTCAGTGTTGGGCTGGCGATTTGGTTTCACGATGCGATTTACAATCCCCGCAAGGGCAAAAACGAGCTTTACAGTGCGCGGCTGGCCAAACGCCAATTGGGCCAAATGGGTGCTTCTGCGGCCTTGCAAGAGCGTGTGGCCGAGCTGGTAATGGCCACCGCTGGCCACAAAGCCGACCCCCGTGATGGCGACGCTTTGCTCTTTCTCGATCTCGACCTCTCGATTCTGGGGGCCGAACCCGAGGTCTATACCGCCTATCTGGCCCAGATTCGGCGCGAATACCGTTTTGTGCCGGGCTTTCTCTACCAACGGGCGCGCCTGCGCTTTGTGCGCGGCTGGCTGGCCCGCCCCCGCCTGTTTATGAGCGAGGTGGGCCATGCGCGCTGGGAGGCCGCTGCCAGGGTGAATCTGGCGGGGGAGCTGGGGTTGTAAGTTTTTAAGACTTACATTTATTGCGCAGAGAGAACCACTTAAGGTTGGGTGGGGTCATTGACAATCCCCATGTAGAGAATGGCGTTGGTGTATTTATTATGTATTGTGTAGAAAAATGGTTTATCAACCGCAAAACTGAGTTGTTTTTTTGGTTCCTCGAGATTAGAGCCTCTAGGGTCTTTGGTACCCCCATTTAACCCTTTTTCATCAATGTCTAAGGCTGTGTGGTGTTGAATGAATTCTAATTTCAAAGGCTTTTCTAAGAGTTTAGATAAATCTGGATTTTGGTTGAAAGTGGGCAAATTCAGTTTCTGGAGTAAAGAGAGCAAATTATGGTTCTGTTCCTGTCGCCAACGGGGCATTACCAATTCTTGAATGCCGTAAACTTCCATACCTGATTTGAGAGTATACCATTCACCCACCGTGGCTATCTGAGCCCAGCTCAAAGCAGATTTTTCTGTGGGGCGGATGATCATCATTTCATATCCCCAAGCAAGATCTTGACTGATTGCTTCTGCTCCCAAGACTTGGGAATAAGATACATCTTTTCCGCCATCTCTGGGATTATTTGGATAATTGATAGTCGGATCTATGCGCATGAAGGAATGAGCCTTGATTAAGCCTGTCTCGGTCGTAAACTGGCGAGTCTGTGTTTTTTCTGGCTCATAGGAGTAGAACCAATGAGCACGCATATACAGACTGTTTAGAAGACCCAGATTTTGAGTGAAGCGAATATCCGAAGGCAGGGTTGAGGTATGAAAGAGTTGGTGATTTTGGGTGTACATCCATTGGTTGAAAAAAGAAACAAGGTTTTGTTCCTTCGGGTAAGATAAGAAATAAGGGTAGAGAGAATGCGTTAATTGCAGAAAATGTGGCAAATACTGAAAAGAGTTAGGAGAAATAAATACGTTAATGCTTTCTTTTTCAGCTTCGTAAGAAACCTCTTTAAAAAATTCTTTTCGTTTTAAGAGTGACAGCTCTCGAATGACCTGTTCATCAGTTAGGGTTTGAATCCTCAATAATTCGCCGAGTTCTTTTTTTGTGTTGCCGGTGGCGGCTAAGTAGAGAAGGGTGAGCGATGTGCCAATACTGTAGGGAGAAAAGATCAGGTTTTTGTCTTTGGGTAGATCTTTGCTCAATATATGCAGGAGTTCAAAGGCCAATTCACGGTAGCCGTCTAAGAGCTTGCTTTGTTCAAGCTCTTTTTGCTCAGCAGGGCTGAGAGGGGGTAAATTGGGCGAAGCTATTGGCTTGGGTGTTTCTGCCGCAATGGGAGAGGGGGTTATGCCCGGCTGTGCTGTGGGTTGCGCAGCAGAAGGGCTTGATACGGTCAGCCCTGATGGCCCAGGGCCACCCGGAGGAGAGGGTTTGCACCCTCCCCATAACAATAAAGAGATCCCCAAGAGTGATCGTTTCCAGATTAAGTTAATTACCATCTCAATACCCCGCTGGATAGTGTCGGTATTGGTGGGCAACATAGTCTTGAATATACGGATTACTGGAGCCCTCTTGATTCTCTTCTGCTCCCCAGACACCTCGCTGGCCTTGGATATTGCGATAGACCAGATTGATGCCCTTATAGACCTCTATACCTATGTTATAGGGACCTGTGGGATTCTCAAAAGAGAAGCCGATATAACGGGGATTCCAGCATTCAAAATTGGGATCATAAAGACCACAACTCGAAAACGGGTCAAATGGCTGAATCGGGAATTTTTTGCTTATTTCTTGGCTATTGATCGGGGGGCCAACCCGAAACACACCATCTGGCCACTGAATATCATTTGTGTCGTTGTATGTTTGAATCGTCAGACTTTCATCGGGATTGAGATTAAACACCTTCATCCAGAATGGGCCTGAACCCACAGGCGAAAATTTGCTATTGGTAATCATTCGCTCGTTATAAACAATACCTTGCCGCTGATCTTCAGAGCCATCCGGCCAGACCTTGTTTTGAAGCCCTGGTGAGCCTTGAATATCCCGATAAGCAGCAGTGCCATTGTATTGAGCCCGGAGTTCAAAGCCATAGGTATAGCCGCCCCCATTATTGACAAGCTCAAAACGAAACTCATTGCGCTGATCTTTGCGCAGAGGATAGCTGCCGTATTCTCCCAAATAGGCATAATTATCTTCGCCAGCATGAGCTGTGAGAATAAGTTGGTCATTGAGGTAAACTCGCCCTTCATCATTGCCCTCAATATTAAAGACACGCACGCTTTCATACTCACCGGGATTGCCACTGGGCGGAGCTGTGGGCTCAGGTGTTGGTGGGATTGCCTGAGAAACTTTTTCAACCGCCTGTTCCAGAGTCAGCGTCTGACCTGATGCTTTGATCACCACATCATGCACCCCAATTGGCAGGTTTTCTGGAATACCAATCACGGCTAAATCATTGAGAATGCTGGTGATGGGCACCAAAACGGGGCCAATCTTGACTTCGAGATCGCGAATGGGTTGGGTAAAGCGAATGCCTGCATATTCATTGGCATCAACCTGAATGCGGAATCCTGGGCGCATCCAGCGGTTGCCCACTTGGTCATAGACATAATTATTCTGAGGTAAATCGGCGGGTGTTGTTATACCGTCATAGACAGAAACACCACCACCTCCACTCGTGTTGGAAATTGAGAAATTTTGCGTAGAAGCCAGCCCTCTACCTGCTTGCCCCTCAACAAAGACTTTATACTGTTTGCCATTGATCAACTTGTTGGCAGTTTGTTGGTTAACTTGAAAGCTCACTTCACTGCCCTCATTATTAGGGGTGGCAGAGGCCATTATTTCTTCATGTGGATTGGGAGAATCTGTCGATTGAAAAATGAGTTTCATTTGTAGCTGCTGAGAGCCTTCTAATTTGCCGAGCAAATTTTGACCATTCACCTTTACGTTGAAGGCCTTAGAACGGTCAATGCTTGTAACCGTGAAAGGGCCTTGAGTAATTTGTAAGTTGGTCGCATTTGGCAAACCTGCGGGACTTACTTTCAGGACTTCAATTTCGGTATCCAAAAGATTTTTTCCGGCAGGAATATTGGTCCAACCTTGAATATTCACAGCTCGCCCAGATACCAGAACTGATTCCTGAGAAACAGAACTGATCAGAATTTGTCTAGATTCTTGATTGGACCGAAGAACCAGCGGAGAACTTCCTCCTCCTTGCACGACACCCGCATAAGATTTGGGTAAAAAAGCATTAGGATCATTCAGTGTTGCACGCATTTGAATGGCTTTCTCAACAGCCGCTTGAGCATTCACCATGGGAATCCCACCCAAAATATTGTATTCATAAAAAAGGGATTGACTGGCCCCTTTCTGACGAAGGGTAGGCTCAATATCCTCATGCCTTACTTTTGTTGCTGTCTCTCTCAGAATTTGTTTGATCTGTATCGGTGTTAAATCTGGATTTCTAGACTTCATTAGAGCGACTATTCCTCCAAGAAATGGACCTGCTGCACTTGTGCCTGAGCGAGAAACCTTTGATAATTCACCATTAGGCAATTTGATAGGAAGATCTCCACTGTTACCAGCATCAGCACCAGCCCAAATCAAGCCAGGACCATGATTTGAACCATTCCAAACTTGGATTTTTGGAGAGCCTCCATTTTGACCCCCCCAAAAATCCAAACCTCCAGCTGTAATAACTGTAAAAGGAGAAATATGGATGTCGCCAAAGAGTTCGTTGTAGCTCATGGGCAATCTTACTTCGCAGTTTGGATTATCCAAATGCGCTAAATACGGTTCTGTTCTGCAAATAGCTCTATTATCATTATGAGCGGTTGATATGATTGGGATATTACGTAAATTAAGTGCAAAAATAAGGGGTAAAATTGGGAAGTCCCCTACTGTAAAGTCAGGGTATGGCAAAGGAAGGTATCCAAATTTATTAATTAAATAATTAATTTGAATAAATTTGTTTTGCCCATACGATTGATTATAAATGACAACATCGGGAATCAGGTCTAGTTTATTTTCAGCAATATTGACCTTTACCCAAAAAAGTGGAGACCCCAGAAAAGGGTGATCGCTTAAAATGGAAGTAAAGGAGATGGAAACTATGAACCGCCGAGAATATACCAAGGAATTTAAGCAAGAAGCTGTTGAGCTTTCTTACCGCCAGGGAGGTGCGAAAGCCGCAGAGTCACTCGGAATTGCAGTAAATATGCTCTACCGTTGGCGTCGTGAAGCCAAGACAGAGGGAGCAGAAGCTTTCCGAGGCAAAGGTAAACTCCGTGCCGAAGATGAAGAAATAGCCCGTCTGCGGCGTGAATTGGCAAGTGTGCAG
>JBIKWL010000046.1:0-37535 GCA_044356335.1 Candidatus Sericytochromatia bacterium | reverse complement strand
AGATTGTCGGCCCAAGATGTGAGGATTCTCTGTGTTAAAATCTGTTTTGTCTATCTCTTTGGGGTGGTTAATGTTGCTGCTCCTCTCTTCTTGTTATACCGTCACTTTGGACGCACACATGGCCGACACACCGATTGCGATGAACAATCCCACGAAAAAAAAGCCCCTTAAACATTTTCGCATTCAAGCGACCAGTCACCACCTCATCATTGGTTTGATTGAGTTTTCCAAGCCAGATATTGCGTCTGAAATCATGAAAGAAGTGCACGATTCTGGGGGCACAGCAGCCGTCAATGTCAGGATTAAATCTGAATTTACCTTTCTTGATTTTGTTTTGAATTTCCTGACAAGTGGGATTTACAATCCCATCACTGTGATTGCCGAAGGCGATGTGATTTCGGACGCGGATTAAGACATGTTGGAGACTCCTGCCGAGCGCTTTTCACTCAAAGACCACCTGTTTAACCCAGCCAAGGTACACGCTTTGGCAACGCGTTTAGAGGCCGTTCACCCGGCTTTTCGGGCCCAGGCGTTTACCCAGGCCTGCGTCAAAGGCTTTCCCGAACGCGAACTCAAAGCCCGGATTGGCTGGATCCGAGAACAGCTCAGGGCCTTTTTGCCCGACAATTACCCGTCTGCTGTGACAATCCTGCTCAAGGCTTTGCCTGCCCCCTGCAACCCCGAATTAAGTGACGATGACTTTGGCAGTTTTATCTATGCGCCCTTTTCGGACTATGTCGCAGTTTATGGCTGTAACCAAGCTGATCTGGCTTTTTCGCTTGCGGCCCTCAAAGAAATCACCACCCGCTTTTCTGCTGAAGACGCGATCCGGGCGTTTATCAAGGCCTTTCCCGCTGAGACCTTTGCGACATTGGCCGAATGGAGCCAAGACAGTCATTACCATGTGCGGCGACTGGTCAGTGAAGGCACCCGGCCCAAATTGCCCTGGGCCCCGGCGATTCCGATTCGCTGGGAACAGGCCGAGCCGCTTTTAAATCGCCTCTATGCCGACCGCACCCGTTTTGTCACACGCTCGGTCGCCAATCACCTGAATGATTGGTCCAAAAGCCACCCCGCTGAGGTAATTCGCACCCTCAAAAGCTGGCAGAAAACCTCACAACAAGAGCCCGTTGAAATGGATTTCATCACGCGCCATGCCCTGCGCACGCTCTCTCGCCAGGGCCATGCCGAAGCCCTGGCTCTCTTGGGTTTCGCCCCAGCCACCGTTGAGCTGCACGATTGGCAGCACAGCCCAGTGGTCAAATTGGGTGAGGCTTTGGAATTTAAATGCAGCCTGTTTGTTCAGCAAGACACGGTGCTGATGATCGACTACCAGATTGGCTTTCAGGCTGCCCGAGGAGGCGCTTTGCGCACCAAGGTCTTTAAACTTAAACAGGCCCATTTGGAAGCCGGTCAAACACTCAAAATCGCCAAGCGCCATGTTTTAAAACCCATGACCACGCGGGCCCTTTACCCTGGCACCCACTCACTGGCATTGCAGATCAACGGCCAATTATACCCTCTTCAGAGCTTTGAGCTGCTCACTGACTCAGCAAACTCAGAGACACCGCCTCTGCCACTTTGATGCCATCCACGGCGGCAGAGAGTATACCCCCTGCATAACCCGCCCCTTCGCCAGTCGGATAAAGCCCTTTGACGTTTAAACTTTGCAGACTCTCTTTTTCGCGTTTGATGCGAATAGGAGAAGAGGTGCGGGTTTCCACCCCTGTGAGCATGGCATCGGGCCTGTCAAAACCCGGAATTTGATTGGCAAAAGCGGGAATGGCTTCGCGAATCGCAGTGATGACAAACTCAGGCATGACCTTGCTCAGGTCTCCGAGTTTGACACCGGGTGTATAAGAAGGCAAAACGCCGCCAAATTCGGTTGAGGGGCGGTCAGCCAAAAAATCCCCAATCAATTGACCTGGGGCTTCGTAATTGCTACCGCCATGTAAAAAAGCCATTTCTTCCCAGTGACGCTGCAAGGCGACCCCTGCCAAAGGGCCATCCGGAAAGTCTTTTTCGGGGGTGATTTCAACCACGATTCCGCTATTGGCATTGCGCTCCTTGCGTGAGTATTGACTCATGCCGTTGGTCACGACCCGGCCCGGCTCCGAAGCTGCTGCGACAACGGTGCCGCCTGGGCACATGCAGAAGCTATAGACTGAGCGGCCATTGCTGGCATGGTGCACCAGTTTATAATCTGCCGCCCCCAGTAAAGGATGCCCGGCATAGGGACCATAACGGGCCTTGTCAATAATTGATTGTGGGTGTTCGATGCGAAAACCGATCGAAAAGGGTTTGGGCTCCATGTACACGCCCCGCTCCAAGAGCATTTCAAAGGTATCGCGGGCGCTGTGGCCAATGGCCAAAACGAGATGATCGGTGGCAATTTTTTCGCCACTGGCCAGTTCCACACCTTTGACCTGGCCGGCTTCGATCTGAATATCTGTCACCCGGCTTTCAAAGCGAATCTCTGCGCCCAAGGCAATCATTTCTGCCCGCATTTTTTCGACCATGCTGACCAGTCGAAAGGTACCAATATGCGGTTTACTCACATACAAAATCTCTTCGGGAGCCCCTGCTTTGACAAATTCTAAGAGCACCTTGCGGCCATAGTGTTTGGGGTCTTGAATGCGGCTGTAGAGTTTGCCATCGGAAAAGGTCCCAGCTCCGCCTTCGCCATATTGCACATTGGACTCTGGGTGCAGAATTTTTTTGCGCCAGAGATCCCAGGTGTCTTTGGTGCGCTCGCGCACGACTTTGCCCCGTTCCAGAATCAGGGGTTTAAAACCCGCCTGGGCCAGAATCAGGCCTGCAAATAAACCGGCTGGCCCCATGCCAATGACCACTGGCCGCTTTTGACCTGGCTGGTTAGCGAAATCAGGGGGGGCCTGGGCCACAAATTGGTAAGTACTATCGGGGGTCAGACCCAGATTTTTGTCTTTTTTGAAGCGTTTTAACAGCGCTTTTTCATTTTTGACGTGCAGATCGAGGGTATAGATAAAACGCATCTCTGCGGGTTTGCGGGCATCCACTGCGCGGCGAAAAATTTGGTGGTCCACAAGTTCGCCTGCAGAGAGTTCCAGGCGTTTGAGCAGGGCCGTTTTGAACTCGTCTTCTGTGTGTTCAAGTGGAAGTTTAAATTCGGTGAGACGTAACATGGCTTTTTTTTCTTTGGTCTGGATTCTTTGGTTTAGATTCTGTGGTTTGGGGTTTAGACAAACGGTATTTTAACAGCTCTGGGCCTGACTTGAGCGCCATTTAAAACACAAAAAAGTCGCTTTAGGCTTTGAAAAAGGCCTGCCATTTTTGCCAAAAAGTAGGCTCTAGACACCTGCAACTCCCGCTGAAATGCCCACAGGGCAGGGCATAAAAGTCCGATTGTTCTTCAATGTTCTGTTTCAGAATGGGCCAGTATTCAATTAAATCTGTGCCACAGGTCAAACTGAGCAAAACCCGCAGATGGGGGCTGGGTTCATAGGGTTCGGTGCTGTGCAAAAATCCCTCGCCAAAGACAATGGCCTCGTTGGTTTTATATTGATAGATTTGGCGTCGGCGATCTGGCAATTCATAAAGCAATTGGCCATGTTCGGGACTCAGCTCAAAGAGCGGTGTGATCAGGGTATATGCTGGGGCACCTGGGCGATAATCATAATGCCAATTGGGATCGGGGGCCTGATTTCCGACCACAAAGAAGCCGCAGTACATCACCAATTGCTGCTTGTGTTTGATTTTGGACTTGAGGGCCTGCTCCAGACCCAAGGCCTCAAAAAAGGTTTTAAACAAAGCATAATTGGAGGCCTGGCGATTGGCGACCCAAAACAGGGGATCGGTATCGTAGGAGCAGAGAGAATAGTTTCCCCCTGGTAGAAGCAAATGTTGGTATTTCCCCCCCCGCAACAATTCAGCTTGGGCAGGGTCTTCAAAAAAGGGCCGAACTTCCACTTCAAACGATTGCTGCAAAGGTTGCAGCAAATGCGCAGGAAAAGCACAGGTATAGGCGTTGAGATCGCGGTCAAGGGGGTGAAGTTCAAGCATAACTTCTATTGTAACTGTCCCCCGGCCCAACACGGCGCTCTCACAAAAAACAAAGCCCCGAAAAATTCGGGGCATTTATTTTAGACTCAAGCTGGGTTGAGCTACCTGGGTTTATTTGCGCAGCGCGGGTTTGTCCATATTGCTGAGCAGGGTCAGCAGCGGGGCGTATTGGCTATTCAGACCATTGCCATGCACGCTGGTATACGTGGGATTGTTGAGCACCTCACGCAGCAATTGAGCCTGAGAGTGAATCTGGCTGCGCTGAGCAGTGTAATCATCATAACTTTTCAGATTCGGCAGGGATTGCTTGAGGTTGCGCAGGGCACTTTGGGCGTCGACCGTCAATTTTTCGATCACATCAGCTTCTGCCAGGGTGCGTTTGGCCAGATTTAACATACGCTCGGCCTGATCGCGGCGACCTGTAGCTTCGTTCAACATACCCTCTTGGCGCTGGTATTCGTTTTTCTTGCTGTCCATTTGCCCTTTGGCATCCCAATAGACCTGGCGGGACTGGTTCATCTGGCGCTCAGCGCGATCGAGATCCCAGCGCTGGCGGTCCATTTCCGAACGATAGCGCTGCATATTGCCGTACTCGCGGTTGGCCTCGTTGTGTTGTCCTTGGGCCTGGCTGCGGTATTGGGCTGCTTGGCGGCGATGTGCTTCTGCATTTTGGGGATCAGACACGGCTTTGGCATCGGATTGACTGGCCAAATTTTCGTATTGGCGAGCCGAAGACAAAGCGCGCTCATAATTGCGGCGGCTGTACTCATAATCGCGGGCCAAACGATCGTATTTGTCTTTTTCCCAATCATAGCTGCGTTTGTCGCTCTGGTAGCGGCTATTGGCACGTTCAAAGAGTCTTTCAGCATCTTGGAACTCTTGGTAAGCGCGGTCACGCACAGGTCGGATGCTGTCGGCATCGCGTTGGGCCTGGTCGCGGCGGGATTCCTGGACAGGAATGTCTTGACGGGCGCGCTCAGCAGCTTGGCGGGTGCGGTCCAGGTTCTGAGCCAGGGGTTGGTCAAAGAGTGAGAGGCGATCAGAAAAAATACCTTTGGCTTCTTTTAAGTCGGGGCGATACTGGTCGCGCTCACGCTGGGCAACCACCTGTTTTTTCAAGGCCATGGCACTGTCGAGGGAGTTGGCAGTTAAGCGGAAACCTTCGCCTGTTGGACCACCGGCAAAGGCATAGACCACAGTTTCTCCAGCTCTGAGTTTTTGCCAAGCTTCGTAAGTGTTGCGGGTGTTGAGCCCTTTGTCTTGGCCCAAATAAAGCAGGGCATTTTGCAGTTCTGCAGGCAACTGTGCCGCAGGTTTTTGGCTTCCGACCAAGGCGTCGTAGACAAAGACTTCATCTAAATTGCCAATCGTGCTGCCCTGGTAAGAGAGGGCCTGGCCATTGCTGAGGTGTTTGAAAACAGTGTAATAATTGCTGATGCCAGGAGAGTTGAATTGGTCCAGCTTCAGGCTGGTCAGACGGCTGCGCAGGTCGGCATCGACCGCGCCATTGGCTTCGTTGGCGACCAAATTCATGAGCAGGTCAAAATCTTTGGCATTGGCAACTTCGATTCCGCCGATTTGAATGCGGCCGGTGCCCGTCAAAAAGGCCAGATAGGCCGTATCGCGATTGACATTCTGGCCATTGACCTGCCAGCCAGCCTCGGGCAATTGGCGAAAGCGGCCCAAGGTGGCGAGGTTGGCGTCTTTGGAAGCGGTCCAGCCTTTGTTGACCACATAGCTGGCCAAATCCTTGGGTTTGACGTCTTTGCCTTCCACCACAATCCGCCAATCACGTTTGAGATCATCGTAGGCGCCAAAGAGCGAGAGGTACTCGGGACCATTGTCGTTATTGCTGTTAAATGCTTCAAGTTTTTTGCCTTCGAGAAAGAGCAGGGGCAAACGCAATTCGGGTTTGGCCACGCCGTGGTCTTTTTTGGCACCTTGCAGGTCGTCAAAGAGCATCAATTCATCAAAACTGTCGAAACTGTCGCGCACTTCGCGGCCCTGTACCTTCAAGGTCACAGTGATATCTTTGCCGTCTTTGAGCCGAGCCAGGGCTTCGTTGATGTCAATTTTGGGGCTGTTGAAAAAAGCCGGTTTGCGGAAGCTGCCATATTGTTTTTCGATCGCTTCGAGCGTGGCACGGACTTCGGCTTCAGAAAAACCTTTGCTGGCGGTGAGTTTGAGGGTGTCGGTGGCTGCTTTGGGGCTGGCAATGCTCTGGGAAACCGCAACTTGCACGGGATTGGCAAGGGGCTGGGTCAGGCTGACGGAACGGTTGGGGGTGACGGCTTGAATCATTAAGTTTCTCCAAAAATTAAAACGAATTTAACCTTATCTTAATTGTAGGAGTCCCCGTTAAAAACTTGTCAAAAATCTGCAATATTTTCTCTGAGTTCAGATTTTAAAGGAAAAGTCGATGCCCTCTTGCTCAGAATTCTCACCAGTTTGGACTTCATATTTGGGAAATAATTTGAGATCGCTGCCAGGGATTGCCATCGGTGTAAATTCAAAACGTGCCCGCAGCTCACCCTCTGACACTTCGGGTTTGGCATTGCCCCAGACCTGTTCACGCTCAGGGACAACCACGGCATACCCTTCCCACTCACTAAAGGTATAATCATAGGGCCATTGACAGGTCATGATCGCAATCCCCGGATCAGGACTGAACACTTCGATCAGCTCACAGGGTCCATAAATGATAGCCGTGCGAATCGAGACAAAAAATACCTGCATGGGTTTTGTTTCCTGTACTGCAAACTTTTAATTAGTCACAATCAGTATAAACATGAGGTCTACCAATGAAAAGCTTACTCAGTCTCTCCATTGTCGTTTCCGCTTGCTCTTTTGCTTTGGCTTTGCCTGCTTTGGCAGAAAGCACCCTGTATGCCCAGAGCCACACCCGCAAAGTGGTGGCCTACAACAACCAGGCCATGGTCACCCGCTCCTTGAGCCTCGCGACCCTGGCTCCCGGCTCTCACCAAGTCGTCGTGAACGATTTGCCAGTTGACCTCATTGCCGACTCACTGACAGTGACAGGCCAGGGCACGGCCAAAGCGCTGATCCACCATGTCGAAGTGCGGCCGCTGGACAAGCAGCCCGAAATTCCTGAACTCAAACGCCTGGAAGCCCAGCTTGAAAAAATCGCAGATCAAAAACGTGAAATTCAAGACCAGCAGGCCCTCAACCGCGAACACCGCCAGTTTTTAAGCACGGTCGGCTCGGTCTCGGACGAAAAAATCCGCAAACAATTGGCCTATTACCAGATCAAACTCAAAGACTGGGAAGACCTCAACCACTTTTTACTCAAACACCATCAAGAAATACTGACCAGCGAACGCATGCTCGCCAAAAAAACGGCCCAATTGGAGAAACAAAAAGGCGAAGCTGAGGCCGAGATTCGCAAATTGCAAGCCAAGAACCAACAGCGCAAGCAATCGGGGGTGGTCTACATCTCGGTGGAGTCTACAGGCAGCCTGGATCTCAATCTGACCTATCTTGTGCCCGGTGTGAGCTGGGGATCGGCCTATGAAGCTCGCCTCGACACCGAAAAGCAAAAATTGCGTCTGAGCTACTTTGGCGATATCCGCCAGCAGACCCAAGAAAACTGGGTCAATGCCGAACTGGCCCTTTCAACCTCGAATGCCTTGGCCTATCTGACCTTGCCCGTCGTAAACCCCTGGTATTTATCCTATGATCTGGGTCTTCCAGACAGCAAAGTCGCTCCTGCGGCCCCCCGCAACCGCCGCGCATATAGTGAAATGGCAGATCAAGCTCCGCTCGGCAGTGCTGTGGCCCAGGAGCGCTCGGTCAATTTTGCCCAGTCCGAGGTCGTGGACAAAGGGGTCTCGATTGTCTATAAAATTCCCCAACCTGTGAGCATCGAAAGCTCGGGCCAGTCCCGCCGGGTCGCCATTGCCACCCGCTATTTTGAATACGAATCGGAATACGACGTCTTTCCCAAATTTTCGAAAGAGGCCTTTCTCAAGATCCGGTTTAAAAATGTGGGCGGAATGCCCTATCTGGCCGGCCCCGTGCGCACGTATATCAACGAAGATTTTACAGGCAAATCAGGTTTGCCGCTGCTCTTGCAAAACGAACAGGGCATGATTCCCTTTGGCGTGGACAGCAATATCAAAGTCGGTCACAAACAGAGCAAAAACGAAGAGAGCTTCGAAGGGGTTTTGCGCGAGACCCGGCGCAAAAAACTGGCCTACCAAATGGAGGTCAGCAATTTTAGCAAAGACACCCAGACGGTGAACGTCTTTGACCAGATTCCACTTAGCCAAGACGGGCGCATCAAGGTCAAGCTGGTAGAAACCACACCCAAACCCACCAAAATCGAAGACAATGGCGTGATCAAATGGCAAATCAGCCTGGCCCCCTGGGAAAAGAAAACCCTGGTTCTGGAGTTTTGGGTCGATACCCCTGCCAACCTGCCTGAATTGCTCTAAACCCCTGTAAACAGCTGAATCTGTTATACTTAAACGACAGAAAATGACTCCCCCTTTGGGGGCATGATTGAGAGGCCCTCCCGTGTTGCGTTCTTTAGCTGCCAAGCGCTGGTTTTTTCTGGTGCTTTCGCTGATCATCTTTGCTCTAGATCAAGCGACCAAGTACCCGTTTCGCTCCTGGACTTTGTATCAGAGCAAACCTGTCTTGCCCTTTTTATCGTTTACCTATGTCCAAAATACGGGGAGTTTATTCGGGCTGTTTCAGGGCAACGCCTTTGTTTTAGGCCTGGTGTCACTCAGCGTGGCTCTGGG
The DNA here is from genome assembly GCA_044356335.1 of Candidatus Sericytochromatia bacterium. Classification (GTDB taxonomy): domain Bacteria; phylum Cyanobacteriota; class Sericytochromatia; order UBA7694; family UBA7694. Next base: position 28,728 of record JBIKWL010000046.1, on the reverse strand, counting down.
AATTTGCTGGTATGTCTGGCATCTGCCCAAAAATTCAGGCCTTTTGCCTTATCTTACTTTGGGTTTTTTGCTCGGTGGGGCCTTGGGCAATATGTTGGATCGGCTCGTTTTTGGCTTTGTTGTCGATTTCTTTGATCTCCAATGGCAGGGACGCAATATATGGCCCGTCTTTAACGTGGCAGATATTGCTGTCGATGTGGCAATTGGGTTCTTTGTTTTAATGGCGTTTCTCGAACCCAAAGACACTGAAAAAACGGAAGCTGAAAAAACAGAAGCTGAAATGACACTTAAACCCGTGTCAGAGATTCCTTCTGGGCCGCTCGTACCGCTTCCCAGCAATTCATCCGATCAAGAGAATGCCTTGCAGGGCTTAGACAAAACGAATGAATGAGTGTGGTAATTGAAAATATGCGTCAGTTTCAAAGTCTGTTATTGCTTACAACCGTGAGTGGAACCCTGCTTACGGGCTGTGTTTTTTCACCTTTGCAAGCAGAAGGTTCGGGCCAACTCAAATTTCAACTGGAATGGCCAAAGGCGCGCGGCTTTCAGCTGCTGGTCTTGCCCGAAGAAACCCAAACAGTTCAACTTGTATTGCAAGCAAACAGTGGCGAACGGGTATCTGAAAGTCTTTCTCGATCTGAAGCCACTTCAAAACGCAGTTTTAAACTCAGCAGTGGCCAATGGCGTTTAAGTGTCAGCGCAAAATCTGGCAGCGGCCTGTTACTGGCTGAAGCCCAGAAAGATATTGTCATTCGCCCTAATCAGGTAACGCAGACTGAGATCGAATTGATCCCCTCTCCTCAACCAACACCGACAGCCAGTACACCTGCTGTGGTTGACGGTAATGGCCCAAATCCGACCAATCCAACCGGTCCGCAATCTCCGCCAACCACCCCAGCGTCCCCCGCCTCAGGGGATCCCAATAACCCGAACTCCCCCCCCAGCAACCCAGATTCACCTCCAGCATCTCCCACGGCTTCTTCTCCAGCCCCAAGTGCCTCCTCTTCACCCTCTTCTTCTTCAAGCGGAGGTGGCGGCGGAGGTGGCAGCGGGGGTGGCGGAAGTGGCTCTGGGTCTGCTTCCACGGCCGTAAGCCCTGAAGTGACTGCTCTGAGCGCTTCTCCGACGAGCTTAAGCGGTTTGGGCTTTTCTACTGAATTGACAGCCACTTTAAACGACCCGAATAATCTGGTCACGGCAGCACATATTAGCTGGTCCTGTGCCGATACCAATAATGTAACGGGCTGTGGCTCATTTAGCCTCGGCGGCGATTTTAAAAAAGCGGTCTGGACAGCCCCATTAACGTCCAATGGCGGCGCTGGAAATGTGGATACCTATGCGCTCAAAATGACCGTGAATACAGGTTCTCACCCGATTACCACACAAATTGTCAACGTATCGGTTCGCTATGGAACCGGCAGCGCGAGTATCAATAATGGCCAATTTGATGGAGGTCTTTAAGATGAAACAGACAACGCAGATCATGCTCCCGTTTGGACTTGCGCTCAGCTTTGGATTGGCTCTTTCAGCTTGTAATCCGGTATCTCAATCAATGCCCAATGCCTTGCAGATGCCTCAAAAGCCCTCAACATTGACACAGATCGCCCAGCCCAACTCAGCCACTGAAACAGGTTTAAATGCCTCGGTGCGCGTAAAAGAGATCCAAGATCAAAAAGCCACAATCGAAGTGGGGATTTCATTTGGCAGCGGTGATTTTAAAACCCAGGCCTTGAGTTGTGCAAGCATGAGCTTTTTTAAAGTCAGTGTTTCAGGTTTGGGCATTTCCACACCTCTGCTGCCAGCTACTCCCACCCAGGTGCATCCAGGCTTAATTGCGGGTGGTGGCTGCATATTAACAGGGGTGACCTTTACCAATATCCCCGTGGGAGAATCGCGCTGGATCACAGTTGAAGCCTATGATAGCAGTCAAAATCCGCTCAGTGGCACCAAAATCATGGGGCTTTTAAACGTTTCAGCGGTCGCCGCAACCGTTGAAGTCAGTCATAAAACGACGACATTGGCCCAATTGATAGAAACCCTGACCAGCCAATTTGGCGCCGAAGGCAAAGCCCTGGTTTCACGCTTGGACATTGCTGCCCTGAGAACTTTTTGTGAAAATCTGATCGGGGTGAGTGGGTCTTTTCCCAATTATACTTATACCCGGCATCCCAGTACCTTGAATATCTCCGCGCTGGCCACGGATCTCAAAAATGCCAATGGCAATGTCGCGTCTCTTAACGCCAATAACCCGGCCTATCAAATTGCCACCGGGACGGTGACAGGGACCATCACAGGTCTGAGTGCTAATGATAGTTTGATCTTAAAAGTCAGAGATCCGCTCTCAAGCACCCAAACGCCAACAGCCACTGGCCCAAGTTATAATTTTAGCTTTCCCAATGTCGCCCCTGGCACCTGGAGCATGTATCTGGAAAACCAAACCACCAGCGTGATTCGCAACCTCAATGTGGCGCATAATGCGACAGGTCTGAATATCAATATGGCGCCTCCGCTGTCTGCCTCTTGGGCGCAAGATGGGCCCGATGGCGGCGGGATTGTACACGGTTTGGCGCGGGGATTGATGGACAATACGATTGTCTACGCGGCCAGTGAACGCGGCGTCTATCGCTCCAGCAATTCAGGCAATAACTGGACTTTCGTCAATTTGGGCCAAAAGCCTGTCTTGAGCCTTGCCGTTCATTCCACAGACAGCTCAGACGCCACCGTTTTTGCAGGGACCCGTGGATCTGGCATCTACAAAACGACCAATGCTGGCAGTTCTTGGGACGCAATTACCCCCGGAGCTGGTTTTAACGATTTGGTGATTCACAAAATTTTGGTGGATCCTGATAACAACCAAAACATTTATGCCGCCAGCAATGATGGCGTGATTGAGAGCAACGACGGCGGCGTTAATTGGAGCAAAGTCAATTTGCTAAGCGCAGGAGGCAATCTCGCAGGGGTCGAAGTCACTGATATTGATAAAATCTCTGGGGGCGCTTTTTATATCGCAGTCCCCAATGGTCCCCATGCGGGCGTGTACAGGACCAGCTCACCAGGAAGTGGTTGGAACGCCTTTGTTGATGCCGCTCCGACCGGTGCGGGAGGCAACGATCTTAACCCTTTAAATGGCCCACGCAAAATTGGACTCTTAAACGGAGCAATCTATGTCGGCACCCAAATGGGTCAAGTTTATCAGGGCAGCACCGCTGCGATCAATTGGGATGCGCTGGTTTCGGGCCTGGGAAGGCCCGTCAACGCCTTGGCTTATAACGCTCCCAGCAGCCATTATTATGCCGCCACAGAAGGCAGCGGTGTACAGTTGAGTGCTGTACCTTCTACAAGTTGGAGTTGGTCGGCTTTAAAAAGTGGTCCTCCCCCGATTAATTCACCTTTTGTGAATGCGGTGGATACCGTCAATGCCTCGGGCGGAGATATGGACGTATTGGTTGCCACCCAAGGCGGTGGGATTTCCCGCACCGGCTCAACCCAATGGAATACAGCCAATTCTGGTTTTTCTGCCGCCCATGTCAATGATATTAAATACTATAACAATGGCCCTGGTTATCAGTTTTTGGCCACCCGAGGGGGCGGCGTTTTTCGATTTAATGGTTCAAATTGGGAACATTTATTGGCAGTTCCCCCCAATAATGGCAAAGAACGATTCGTAGTGGCTTTGGAAGTGGATAACAATGGCAATCTCTATGCCCTTCACGAAGGTGGCATCCATGTTTTGCCCTCGGCTCACACGACAGCAACATCGACCCCATGGTTGAGTTTTAACACAGGGGGAAGTTCGATCCCCACTCTGGCCCAATTAAGTGATATTAAAATCAATGGCACAAACCTGTATGTCTCCGCCAAAGGCACAAATGGACAACAGGGAGTCTATAAAAGTACCTGTCTTTACAATGGCAGTACTTGCCAAGCGGGTGATTGGAGCAAAGTGAATGCCAATAACGTATTTTCGCTGGCCGTTCACCGGACCAATACCGACACCGTCTATGCGGGTCGTCAAGATGGAAATATTGACTACACGACAAATTCAGGCACCACATGGAATACACACACCACGGGTTTTAGCCTGCCTGTCGTTGATATGCATGCCCCCACTTGGTCTGGTTATACCGAAGATATCTTCGCTGTGGCCTCCAATGATTTTGGCTCAGCTCAGATCAAAAGGTACAACGCAGCAGGCTCTAATTGGCTCAATTTTAATGGCAATATTGTCTCCAATAAAAGCAGTCTTTCGATTCTCAGCGACGATAACCAAACTGGGACACTCTTTGTGGGTCTCAAAAATGGGGGGGTCTTTCGTAGCACCGACGGCCTGAGTACTGGAACCGTGATCTGGGATGCCTTTAATGGAGGCGGTGCCACTTTGCCCATGTCAGACTTAAGCCCCCTGAGTTTGTTTATCAATTCGGGAAATCTCTATGCAGGCACGGATGGGAAAGGTCTTTACAGAACCTGTACCAGCGCCTGTTAGGAGCGAATGACACCAGAAAACCTGTAACAGGTGGTTTAATGCTCGTATCTTTGCACGGATACAAACAAGGAGCATTTTATGACGTCAAAAATTGTGATTTATGGGGCAACAGGGGGCATTGGCCGCAGTTTGGCCGAGCTCTTGCATCAACAGGGCAAAGATTTGCATTTGGTTGGCCGAGATCAACTCAAACTCGGCCCTTTGGCAGAATCACTTCAAGCCAGTTATACCGTGGGAGACGTACAAGAAACCGAACTGTTTACACGGGTGAATCAAGACTGTGGTGAATATATCTCTGGACTGGTTTACGCAGTGGGCACCATTCAGCTCAAATCAATCAGCCGTTTGACAGAAGCGGATTTTCTGACGGATTTTCGTGTCAATGCGTTGGGTGCCGCTTTGGCGATACAGGCAGCGTTACCTGCTTTAAAAAAACAAGCTGAACAGGCTGCGATCCTGCTGTTTTCGAGTGTGGCTGCAAAGCAGGGTTTTTCATTTCACGCCTCGATTGGCATGGCAAAAGCTGCGGTAGAAGGCCTGACACTTTCTCTGGCCAGTGAATTGGCCCCCAAAATTCGCGTCAATGCCCTGGCCCCCTCCTTGGTAAACACCCCTTTGGCGGCCAAATTGCTTGCCAATCCCCAAACAGCAGAACAGATAGCCCAATTACACCCACTTCAGCGGATTGGCCAGCCAGATGAAATCGCCAAATTGGCGGCATTTTTACTTAGCTCCGATGCAGCATGGATCACAGGCCAAATCATTGGCATTGATGGTGGGCGCTCCAGTTTGCGTCCCAAGGGTTAAAATGTCGGTACTGCGTCTGATCTTTCCCGATCAACTCAGTCGCAATCTCAGTGCCTTGCAGGATATTGATCCACAAAAGGATTTGATCCTCATGGCAGAAACCCATGAAGAGGCGACGTATGTTAAACACCACCAGCAGAAATTGGTGTTGATCTTTTCCGCCATGCGCCATTTTGCAGAAAGCTTAAAAGCAGAGCAATTGCCCTTGCTCTATGTCGACTATGAAGACCCTGCCAATACGGGAAAGCTGATGGGTGAAGTCAAGCGGGTGTTAAAGATCATGCAATTCCAGAAATGGGTGGTCACTGCACCGGGCGAATGGCGACAATTGCAATTAATCAAACACATAGCAGAAGAGCTGAATCTCCCCCTCGAAATCCTTGAAGACAGCCGTTTTCTCTGTTCAAGTGAGCAATTTAAGCATTGGGCCCAGGGGCGCAAACAGCTGCGGATGGAATACTTTTACCGAGAAATGCGCAAACAGACTGGCATGTTGATGCAGGGCCCAACGCCTGTGGGCGGTAAATGGAATTACGATACTGAGAATCGCAAAAAGCTGCCCACCTCCATTGCTCCGCCTGCCTTAGAGCGCTTTGCGCCAGATACCCTGACCCAAAGTGTGATCGCTTTGGTTCAGCGCCATTTTTCTGACCATTTCGGTCAGCTTGATAATTTTGGCTGGGCGGTGACCCGTGAACAAGCGCTGATCGCATTGGATTTTTTCGTCAAACAGGCCTTGCCCTGCTTTGGTGATTACCAAGACGCCATGCGCTCCGGGGAAGATTTTCTCTTTCATTCAGCTCTGTCTCCCTATCTGAATTTGGGCCTCTTGGAACCCAAAGAGGTCTGCGAGGCTGCAATAGCCGCCTGGGAAGCGGGCCAAGCGCCCCTGAATGCCGTGGAAGGGTTTTTGCGCCAAATCTTGGGCTGGCGCGAATTTGTAAGGGGAATTTATGCTTTAAAAATGCCAGATTATGCCCAAACGAATTTTTTAGAGGCCCAGCGACCGCTTCCTGATTTTTATTGGCATGGCAAGACCCGGCTCAATTGCCTACATGAGTGTATCACCGCAACCCAGCGCAATGCCTACGCCCACCATATTCAACGCCTGATGGTCACAGGTAATTTTGCGCTCCTGGCAGGATTGGCACCGGCAGAAGTGGAAGCGTGGTACCTGATGGTCTATGCTGATGCCTTTGAGTGGGTTGAATTGCCCAATACCCACGGCATGGTCTTACATGCCGATGGGGGATTGATGGCCTCTAAACCTTATGCTGCGTCAGGGGCGTATATCCAGCGCATGTCGGATTATTGCCAAGGCTGTGATTACAAACCCAGCTTAAAAACGGGTGCTCAGGCCTGCCCCTTTAATTACCTCTATTGGGATTTCCTGATTCGCAATCGTTCCAAACTCCAGAACAATCCCCGTTTGGGTATGCCTTATCAGTCTCTTGCCAAAATGAGCCAAGCGCGTTTGCAAGAAATCCAAAGGGATGCCAGCGCCTTTCTCAACAGTTTGTAGCCACAAAAAAGCCGGGAGTAAACCGAGAAATGTAGGTTCCCTCCGTGGGAGAGATTTCATAGCAAGTGAAGTAACATTTCTCTGTGCTGCCCGGCCCATGTTTCTGGTCATGTCTATCATCAAAACTCAGCTTCGATCAGATCTACGGCACTTTGCCCCCCTTCAAAGGCTGCTACCAAATCCAATACCCGATCCGACCAACCCGCCAATTGCACCACCCCAGAATCATCCTGGGGGAATTGCATTTGACCGTATCCAGCCAAATCTACCGAGTACAAAATCGCACGGGGATTGACTTCCCGGCGGTAGCGCTGCCACTCTTCGACCAGAGATTCATTTCCCCAGTGGGTGCTGTAACATTGCATATCGCTGAAAAGCAAGACCCGATCAAAGACCTGTTTGCGTTTGCGCAAGGCACGGATCGTCAAAAAGGCGTTGGTGCTGTGCCCCACGTCGGTTTTGCGAATTGTATTGGCATTGCTCAAAACGCTGTCGCTGCGCGCCACAGGAATATCCTTGTAGCTTTCGCCAAAACCGCCCACCAGGTATTCGCCCTGAGACAGGCGGGTTGCCATGGCCCCCATCAGGCTGGCCACATCCACGTACATGACTTTGCTGCGGGCCGACAGGGCGCCACTCATAGAACCACTCAGGTCCACAAAGACAGCCGTTTTCCCTTGCCAAACAGGCACATTGGCCAACGACAGATTCATCGCCTCACGCAGTGCCTCCTTGAGGGCATTGCCACTGACTTCCCGCTCGGCGGCCAGCCAGCGAAAAGGCAACAATTGGCTCTCGCGCACCCGTTCGGGATCTGCAAAGATTTTCATGGCGTGGGCCAAAGCAATTTCAGCCTTGTGCTGCTCAAAATTACGCAAATTGCGCAGCAAAGCCATGATCCCCATTTTGGGCGCGATGGTATTCCAGGTCTGGGCACTGGCTCCTTGGGTGGAGATCAGCACCTCCCAGGTTTCTGGGGTGGCCAATTTGTCCTCCAAGACCCGTTTGTAGAGCGCTGCGCGCTCAGGGCTGTCGGGCCGGGCATGGGTCAGCATCAAGACATCGCGCAATTTGACTTCGCCAGCACGGTTGTACTTGGCCAATTGGTACTCGTCAAAGCGGCGCAAAGCATCCGACAGCCCTTTTTTTAAGGCATTGGGCAATTTGGCTTTGCTGCCTTCGCCCACGCGGCGGATCCAATAGGCCAACAATTCACCGGACTCATCGGCCCGTTTCACAACTTTGGGCACATAGCTGCGCACATCATTTTTGGCCTCTTTGCTATCGCCACTGTGCATCACCGAAGCCTCAGCCAAGAGAATCATCGGCAAGGTGCGCAAGTGCATCTGATTGCGGGTATAATTGGCCAATTTGAGCACATAGCTCCGATCACAGGCTTGAATCGCGCTGCGCAATTCAGCCAATTGCTGATCCGCTTTGGTATAAAAGCGATCTTCTACCAGGCAGGCACAGGCTCTCAAATACAGGTCAAGCTGTGAACTGGGTTTAAACGCCAGGGCGCCTTCGTGATTGACCGTGGCATCGGGCCGCGCCCGCAATTTTTCAGCCATTTTCAGAATCTGATTCAGTTTCATCTTTGCTTACCTCATTTCGTTGAAATTCTACAATTCCGGTAGCAGGATTCGTAGCACGCAGTGCGTATTGCGAAGCAAACCAGAAATCGAAAAAACGACCCTTGCTTCGCTTTGCATAAGCGTCTTCTAAGCCTCAACTTCGTTTCAGCTAGAATCGCTGAGCAGGCAAGTGCAATAGCCTTTCTGCCACATATCCATATTCTAATTACAACCAATAGAATGAAATATTCATTCTAATCGTTATTGAATGCTAATTTTTGAGGGATAAAAAAGATTTAGCCCTGTCGGAGGTCAGATGACGGGGGGATCCCGTGCATCAGCCTGACAGGGCTGAGAGAGGTGAAATTACCTGCTGCACACAATCTCCGGGTCATCCGTCTTTGCCTGGATGACCGGAGAAGAAAGACTCACGGGTGCTGCCGGTATCCAGGCAACGCAAGACGCTTGGCGGACGCGTATGGCGTCCTGCCGGGCATACTATTTCGTTTTAGCGTTGTCATTGTCGTTACCTTAAATGTTTTTTGAGAGTGACTCATTCCAAGTTGGAATTCAATTTGGAATTAGCTTGTTATTCATCATAATCATTCTCATCGCCAAAAAGCAAGGGGGACTTGCGCAATTTTTGCAAAAAAGTTGAAATTATTTTTGCAAAGTTTTGATTATTTTGCTGGAATCATAACCCTGAGCGACAGCTGAATCCACCAATGTTTTCCAGGTACTTTCAGGCAATTCAGGGCTGCGGCTCAGCACCCAGAGATAGCGCCGACTCGGCGTGCCTATCATCGCGTATTGGTATTCGGGATCGAGGGCCATGATTTGGTAGTCACCTGCAAAGGGCCAAAAGAATTCGACTTTGAGTTTGGTGGGTTCTGCTGGATTGGGGATATACGCCCGGCCTTTGGCGCTGATTTCTCGGCCCGTCAGGGATTTTTCAAAACAGCGGTTGAGTACATCGAGCTCAGTGGCAGATTTGGCTGTGTAGGTGGCTGTGGTGCCTGTACAATTGGCCTGTTCGGGGGTGGGAATGCCCCCGATTTCGTACCACTTGCCCAAAAACCGCTGTAATTCAATACTTTGAACCAATTCCAAGGGTTGGTTGGGGGTCTGGGCACAGGCAAAAAGCGAAAAGAGCAGAAGGGAGGATAATAATCGTTTATTCATATTTACAACTTGCACCACGATCTAAGTTTTAAACCAGTATTTATCTCAACAAAAATGATCGGTTGTTTGATAGATGAATCTTTGCGGCATCAGGCCGCAGCCACCAAAATAATCGCTGTGGCCAGGGTGAGGGTTAAAACGGGAATCCCCCAACACAGAAATTGGTAAAGGGCCTGAATCCGGTATTTGCCTAACCAATGGAAGACCAGCTCAGATTTAAACACGACAATATTGATCAGCAGGGCAACTGCAATTAACAAATAATTGAGCCCAAACAGGCGCACAATCGTATTGTCGCCACTGGCCAAAGAGGGGAAGGCCGAATTGATCGTAAAATTCAGGGCAATGATTGCAAAGAGGCCGCCCACGATCATATTCACCAATTCAAAGGCCTCAATCTGAAAGGCCCCCTCTGAAAATTTATTCAGCCAAATTGCCAGCACCGGGACAATCATCACGGCAAAAATGGGCACAAAGACCGGCCAAAAATATTCCAAGGGTTTGCGCTGGGCCGAGAGGGTAATTTTAAGGTGTGAATAGGAACTGCTGTCCAAGCCATTCACTTTGCCAGGCAGAAGGTCCACCATGCCCAAGTCCCAGGTGGGCAAACTGATTTGCGAAGAAAGTCCCGCATAGTTCAAATCGTCCTGATCATAGGTCAAAACAACCAATTGATCGTTGTTTTCTTTGAGGCCCAATTCAATTGGCAGCTTTTGCTGATCAAAGGGAAAATTCATCACATCCAAAGGGGATTTGAACTTGGCATGCAGGCGATAAAACCACTCGATCTGGCCGTTGGGATAGATATACAGAAGCTGCTCTTCAGCCAGGGGTGTATCGACAATATTGAGCACCTGCACCGCCGGATGCCACATTTCTTTGAACTTGTTTGCCACCTCGGCGTCGGGAAAGACCATGCGCTCCAGCGGAATTTTGCGGATATCGTAGGCCTGACGCAAATCTTTCCAGCGAAAGCGCAAATCCACTTTGGCCGTAAACGACTCATCGGCATCGCTGATCTCAGTCAGGCTGTTAAAATAGCTCGATGTTTGGACTTCGATCGGAAAGCCAATGCCCCAGGGAATTTGGGTGGAGTCGTCTTGGGCCTGGGCTGGGAAGACCAGGGTCAAACAGCAAAGCAGCAGTCCCAGCAGAAATCCTGAAGCCTGGTTCACGGGGTGTCCCCTGGGAATAAACGGGCTTTTAAGCGCTGGTAAGCCGTTGCCAGGGGCTGCAAATCTGCAGGGTAGTCTTGGGTTTCCACATCGGCTTCGGCGTTGCCCTCGGCCAAGGCGTTGAGCTGCTCAGTGAGTTCAGCCAGGGGTTGTAAAAGCCCACCTTTGAGCACGACCAAAATAATCCCAGCCAGCAGTACCACACTCAAAATGCCCAAAACCAATTGCATCACCAAGAAATTCTTGTTGCTGCTGCGCGAGGCTTGAAAATCTTTAAAGGCCACAATACTGCCGATTGTTTGCCCATTAAAGTCTTGGATCGGCACAATCACAACCCCATAGACGTGGTTTTGGTAGGTCTGCGTGAAGTTGCGCACCTCTTTGAGATTGTCCAATTGATCGGGATTGACCAAGTAGCGCAGGCGCTTCCAATCGGTGGAGTGAAAATTAAAATAGGTTCCCAGGGTATTTTCGGGGTTCAAAAGCAATTTATTCATCAAGGTGGCGGTTTGGCCTGCCATCTTTTGATTGACCATAAAAGCGAGATCAAATCCATAGGCCGATTTTAAGTTGTCCAACATGGGGGCAAAATCCAACCCCACTTCAATGGTGCCCAAAACCGTGTTCCGGTCTTTAAAGGGCACCACCCCGAACATGGCAGGGCCTGATCGGGAGATCTCGACGCCGGTGATATTCTTTTTCTGGGCATAGGTGGCAACCACCGTGTGGCGAAAAGAAGAGAGATCATCACCAAAGACAGCAGGCTTTTGCACCCGCAGAAACATGGTGTGCGGGGGGCGGGTAAACTGAAGCTGGGCCACCCCGTATTTGTCGTTTTGGTGCTCAAACAGGGTTTGGGTTTCTTTGAGCAATTGGGTCCGGTTGTCCGTGATCAGGGCCTGGCGGATGGCCGGTACATCTGCCAACAATTCTGCACGGGCCAGGGCTTTGCCAATCGTGCCTTTGATATTAAAGCGAACAATCGATTCCATCAACTTAAATTGCTCAGTTTCAGTGTTCTGAATCAACGCCGAAAAACTGAATTGGTTCAAATACGCGGCTCCCCCAAAGAGCAGGGCCGCGCTCAGAATAAACAGAGCTGGAAAAGTAAATTTGATACGCACATACCGAGTGTAACTTGCTTTGAACGGCATGGCAAAGTTGTTAAACTTCCACTTACTTATCTGTGCTTAGGAAGCGCCCTGTTCTGCTTGCTCAAGGCGCTGAGCCCGGGCCTGTTCCTGGGCTTGTGCCTGGGCTTCTGCTTCGATTTCAAGGTAATAAGATTTCGCACGCACAGACATGGGATTGAGTGTGATCAGGGTCTTTAAAAAATGTGCGGCCGTGCGTAAATCTCCCAATTGCTGGCTGATATATGCAATCGCCAGATAGGGTTCTGCTTTTTTCGGGGCTTGGTCAATCGCTTTGGCATACAGATCCAAGGCCTTCTTGAGCAAATCGGAGGAAAGGGTCTCCTGCTCACAGGCCTTTTGCATGAGTTTGCGGGCCAATTCCAAGCTGCGTTCGGCCTCTTGAGAGGCTTCCCCTTCTGCGTGTATTTGGGCGCGCAGGCTTTTGATCGGTTTGATTTCCATCATGCTTATTGGGGAATATACCAATTATACGTCGGGGCAGCTTGGGCCTCAGCAATTTTATTCCAGTCCATCATAAAACGGCCGTTGGCCCCTGCGTTAATTTGATTCTCATTGCTCAGTCCAGTTTTTTTGCTTTGCAGGTTTTCTGTCACGGTGTCTTGGGTGGCTGCTTTGCGCTGTTGATCGGTAATTAGACTGACATTCACCATTCTGACACTTTGGGTCTGAGAATTGATCACCATGACTTTGACATCAAAGCCTTTTTTCTTGGCCAAGGTTTGAAGGGCAGCCAATCTTTCAGGAGAGGCATCGGTTTCGTCGGTGACCAAAACCATTTGTTTGCTGTTTTTACCATCCGCACTTGGCGGCATATCCGGCATCTTGGCCAAGGCCTGAATCCCAGCTTGAATGCCTGATTCGCGCATCTGGCTTTCGTTCCAGGAGGCTTTCACCGTGCGATAGGAGCCATTGACCTTCACATCGACATTGGCAGAAACGGGTACAGTGCCACTGTTTTCTGCGTCAATGGCAAAAGCGGAACCCGGTGCAGCTGTGGGATTACCGCCAGGACCATAAGCTTGATTGTGGGCATTGCCCTGTCTGTCTAAGAGGGCAATGCTTTCGGCGGGCTTCATAAACACCGGGCCATTTGTTTCATTGCCGGTTTTGTCTGACCATTCCATGGGACTGGCTTTATCTATAAAAGTGCCCACGGCTATTTTTCCATCGATCCCGCTGGTTTTTAAGATTTGGGCTAAAAATTGCGTGTCATTGCCCATAGAAGAGCTATTGTCGACCAGGATCAAGGACTCCTGATACCCCTGTAAGCCCGGAATTTTATCAGGCGTGGCGGTAAATTGTAATTCTGAACTCTGGGTGACCAAATCTGCCATCAAATGGCGGGTTTGCAAGATGGTTGAGCGGCCGTGAAACTCATCCCCTTTGCGGATGCTGACTTTTCCGCCGGGCCCATCTAAACTGAACGGATCACCGGTCCCATTGTTATTGCCTGAACGTTGGATTTCGGGGTCCAAGACCCGCAACATCCCTTGCAATTTGGCAATATCTACTTTGCCATCGGTATCTGCCCCCGTGCTGGCATAGCTCCAAACATTTTGAGCAACCGTCTTTAATTGTTCGGGGTTCAAGCTGGGATGGCCCCCCGCAAATTTTTGGCCCACGGCTTCGATAAACAGACTTTCTGCCTTTGAGCTGACTTCTGCAGGGGTTGCAGTCGGGGGCAATGCTTTTGTGGCTTTGCCTTGAATGAATTTAACGGCGCCTTGAAAGTTAAAATCATTTTTTAACATCTGTTGGTAACTGGCGATGGTCATATCGGCAATGGCGGGGGGAACCGCCTGGGTTTTATCCCGCAGATAGAGGCTGACTTCCTGTTGGCCTTGACCATTGGTGGTGACTTGAAAGCCGTTATACCATTCGCTGGGTTTGTGTTGCTCTCCCACCCGGGCTTCTGAGGGAACATCTTCTTTTGTGAGCGCATTGCGCACGGGCACCCCTTCACCCGCTTGGGTGGTGTAGCTGCCATTCATGACCGCAAAGGCCTGATTATTCAGCGCAGGAACCCCTTTCCCACTCATGGATTTATCCAGAATTCCCTGAGCGTCGAGAATCTCAGTTGTGAGGGTGGAAAAATTTTCGGTACGGACCGCGTATTCAATTTTGCCCGAGGCGGTCAAATCAAAAAACTTCTGCGGGTCAAACTGTTGGCGACTCACAGCAGTTCCCACTTTGGCCTTTAAATCTTGGATCAGGCCTTGCTTTTGCTCTGGGCTCATTTGGCTCAAATCAAAGAAAAATTCTTTTTTATCTGCTTTCAGACGGACAAATTGGACATCTGTGGTATTCAGCTCTGCTTGGATGTTTTCTGGGCTGGTCAAGTCCATCACTTTGTCTTGGGTGGGAGCTGTGCTTTGAATAGCAGCGCGACCACCTGCATTGTTAAAGCGCAGATTTTGAAAGTTCTGCATCCCTGAATTGCGAATATCCATTCGTGACTCCTTGAAATTTCAGCATGATGACTCGATTATAACATTGTACTTGCCCTTTTCAGCATTGCAAACAGTTTGTTCCGCTACTCACCCCGGTTTTGAATGGGGCCGTTTACAGGGTAGAATACCTTCTTGTCGTTCATATTCTTTGGTTCACGAAAGGATGCTCACCCATGAAAGCGATTTTTATCAACGGTCAAGCCGTTTCTGCCCAGTCTGATCTCAGCTTGGAGATTCACAATCCAGCCACATTGGAGCATCTCGGAAGTGTTCCCAATTGCCGCCAGGCAGATGTCGACGCTGCTGTGGCCGCTGCCAAAGCCGCCCAGCACAGTTGGTGGAAAACCCCCGAAAGTGAAAAATCCCACATGCTACACCACGTGGCCGAGCGTGTGAGCGCCAAAACCGAAGAATTGGCAAGGCTTTTGTCTCAAGAGACGGGCAAGCCGCTGATCGAAGCCAAAGACTGTGTCGAGTGGGTGGCTGCCTGTTTTCGCTATTATGGCGAGGTGATCCGTGTCAGCAAAGGCGTGGTCTTCCCGCCTGTCGCCCCTCATCAGATCAATTTCACAGTACGCGAACCCTTCGGCGTGGTGGCCTGTATCGCCCCGTTTAATTTTCCCTTGCTGCTCAGTGCCTGGAAAATAGCCCCAGCTTTGGCTTGCGGCAATACGGTGGTGGTCAAGCCCCCTCACCAGAACCCCCTTTCGAGCCTGATGCTGGCTGAGTGTTTTTCGGATCTGCCCGCCGGAGTCTATAATTTGATCACGGGCGATGGCGTGACCGGAGATCAGCTCGTGCGGCACAAACATGTCGATATGATCGCCTTTACAGGATCTACCCCTGTGGGCCGCAAAATTGCATCCGCAGCAGGCGAACAATTAAAAAAGATCAACCTCGAACTCGGTGGCATCGACCCGCTGGTGGTCTTTGCCGATGCAGACCTGGATGTTGCCGTCAAAGGCGCAGTTTGGGCCCGCCTGCTCAATGCGGGCCAGGTTTGCACTTCTTCTAAGCGGATTATCGTCGAAGAATCTGTGGCCGATGAATTTATCCGCAAAGTGCTTGAGCAGGTGGCCAAAGTCAAGGTCGGAGACCCCCTCGATACCAGCACCGACATGGGGCCTGTGATCAGCGCAGATGCCCTCAATTTGCTCGAAAGCCAAATTGACAAGCTCAAAGCCGAAGGGGCCACCCTCTTGGTTGGAGGCGAACGCTTCAGCCCGAATGGGCTCAAAGGCCATTTCTTGCAACCGACAGTCTTTGTGGATGTTAAACACGGGGGTATGGCCACAACTGAAGAATTCTTCGGGCCAGTGATCAATATCTTTCGCGCCAAAGATGCCGACCACGCGATTGAAATGGCCAATGACTCGGAATATGGTCTCGGGGCCACGATCTACACCAACCACCTGCACACGGCCATGAAAGCCATGGAGAATATCAAGGCGGGGAGTTTCTGGATCAACGATCCCCTGACAGACAACGAGGCAGCTCCCTTTGGCGGCATGCGGGCCAGTGGGATTGGCCGCGAACTGGGCGCAGAGGGCTTGGAATGCTTCCGTGAACCCAAACACGTGCATTTGGACTATGTCATGGAAGCCAAAGATTATTGGTTCCCCTATGCCAACCGCCCTGTGGAATTTGACTAAACAGCAGATTGGCAGCGGAAAAATCCCCCTTTTCCGCTGCCGGGGTTATTCTGACGAAGATCTGGGTATAATAATCCCATCACACTATAAATGGCTCATTCAGAAACGGGAGAATCACAGTTTATGGCTGAAGTAAACGGCGTATCGGGCGGAAACCTTTATCCTCTGAACCCCACAGCAAGTACCTCACCGACAACGCCCCAAAAGGCCTCAGACTCCGTTCCAGCCTTCGATGGGGTGGTATTTGATGACCCTGCCCCGGTTATCAATTTAAATCTCAACAGTGATTTTAAATTGAGTGCCCCAGAGGCCAATAATTACAGCGATTTCTCCCCCAAAACCATGGAATTTAATGATATGGCTCCGCGTCCCATGACCAAAGGGGAATTCGCAGATCGGGCACGTGGTGCGCTGGAAGACGCTGTCGGAGAGACCGCGACCAAAGGTTTGATTGGCTTGGGGGGGCTCGCCCATTTGGCCACAGGGGGTGAAATTGAGTTCCGCCATGATACTAGCGAATTTATTCCCAACAGCCGCCTGAGTACCGAAATTTCACGGGAAGGTATCGAGGTGGGCTTGAAAATCAATTTCTAGCAGTTCTCCATCTCTTCCCTTTGCCGGAAATAGCTTTAACATCGAGGTATTCAATGTACTCCAAAATCCAGCTTTTAACCTTGTTGCTTGTCTTGAGCGCCTGCCAAGCGACGGTGATTCAGCCTGTCGCCCCCCCCCCCCCCCCCCCCCCCCCCCCCCCCCCCCCCCCCCCCCCCCCCCCCAAAACCCCCCCCCCACCCCCCCCCCCCCCCCCCTGAACCCACCCCTACGGCGACAGCGACTCCCCTTCCCACGCCCTCCCCCACAGTCACATTTTCGCCCATGCCTTTGCCTGAATTGATTCCCGTTCCCACTCCGGAGTCCTCCGCTTGGGGCGGCAATGAGGGGCTTCTAGATACCTTTAGAGGTCGGGTCTTTGATGAGCAAGGTACGGCCTTGAAAGGGGCCCGTGTTCTGGCAGAAATGAGTCCAGTGGCAAGCTTACCTGCTTACAGAACAGAGGCCTTGACCGATGAAAACGGCGATTACGTCTTAAAAGCCCCCTTTGGGGTTTTGCTGAATATCAGTGTGACTTTTCCGGGACTGACCCCCCGCAAACGGGTTGAAGTCTTAAAAATCGGCAAGGTGGGCCATCCCTACGACAACCGCTTTGACTTTGGTGTCAATGAAGAAACCTATCGTCTGACCACCGATCAATACACCCGCGCGGTGATGGACGGCAGCCGGAAATCTGCCCTCGAAAAAGCCCCAGAGGTGATTGCCGTTGCTCCTCCACTCAAGGATCTGAAAATAGCTCCAGATAAAGCGCTGAGTCTGACTTTTAGCGAACCTGTGGAGCGCAGTTCGGTCGAAAAGACCCTGGCCATTCGCGCTTTTCACAATCAAAAACTGAAAGTCGATCACCTGTCTGGGCAAACGACGTTTTTGGGTTCAGGCAATACCGAAGATCCCAGCGGAGATCTGATCTGGACCGCGGAAGCCTTTGATTTACACTGGAATGTCGGAGACACGGTCCTGACCTTAAACTTTAAACCCGGCCATTCCTTTCCTGCCAATAACAACGAAACGGATTTTCCCAGCTATATCCTCAGTTTTAATGCCATTCGCAACGAAGGTCTGGCAGACAAAACGGGTGCTGGACGCCAAAAAAATTGGTTTCGTTTGCAGCACAATGATTTTAATCAATCCCTCAAATTCACAGTCGGGTCAGATAACACGCCCCCCAGTCTAAAAAGCCTGGAATATCTGCCCGCTCAAGACAACGGGGCTCCCTCGCTGCGCCTGAGTTATTCCGAGCCGCTGTGGCTGAGTACCCGCAGTCGGGTTGTGGCAGGTGGCATGGCCGATTTTTACAATTTGCCTGGGGCAGAATTACAATCCCCAGCTGAATACCCCGGCAACAAAGGCAATGCCACTGCGCGCAATGCCGCCAAAAACTACCGCGTTTTAATTTTGCGGCCCACCGAGGTCGATTTTACTGTATTTTCGGGTACTTGGCATGATTTGGGTGGTACAGTGGTCTATGATCCCAGTGATGCCAGCCACAGCCGTGTGTTGCTCCAATTGCCCAGTGATTATAACAAGGGCTATTTTGCCGCTGGCCATGAAATCCAAATCAATGGTGTAACCTCGATTTTGGATCCTGCTGGCAATCCCTTGACGGTGGGCACACCCTTAAAAGTGTTGGTTCCCTAAGCCAGAGCGGCTTTAAAACCTAATCCAAGGGCTGTACCGTTCCTTTGTTTTGCCAATACTTGTCCACTTTGGGTTGCAGCTCTTTGTGAATTTGTGACAAGGTTTTGTGTTGGTTTTGGGTCCACCAGCTAGCCCAATCATTGACTAAAAAGAGCGAGGTATTGAAGACCTTGCCGCGGCTGGCATAAGGCGAGCTGTAAAGGGGAGTGATGATGCGGTAGAGCAGGTCATTGACCACCTCTAAAACCGGGATCTGGAGCAGGATCTCAGGCGGAGGCGAGGCATGAGCGGGCGCGTTGAGAGGCGGAGGCGAGGCTTTGCCTTGTTCATAACTGCGCAGATCGTGCAAATGGCTGATCAGCAGCGGAATGGCTGTTTTTCCCGCTTGGTACAATCTGGCTTGCGCCTTTTGCTTCTCTATCAAGCTTGCCTGCTCCAAACCGAGCAATCGCAGATCTGCTTCGAGGCCCTGTGTGGGCAAACACTGGCTGCTATCAACCCGCAATTGATGTTCGACATAGGTCTGATCGACTTTGCTCGGTGGCCCACCGGGACGTTTGCCCGGCCCGCGCAATTCCACCACCTGGCCAATGAGTTTGAGTGGGCCTTTGCAAGGTCGGATATCTTGGCTGAGGTAGATCACCATTTGACCGCCAATATCTGGCTTGAAATAGGCAATTTTGGGGTGCGAAGGAAGGGGTTGCACCATATGCTGATGAATTTCAGTGGTCAGGGTGCCATAGATGGTTACCTTTTGACCTGTAAAATCGGTTAAATAATCGACAATGGGTAGCATTTGACCTCCAGCCAACACCGCTGGCGTCAATCCCAGCAGCAGGGCAGCCGTACCAGTGGCGATAGTAGCAATGAGAGAGAGTTGGGCAGATTTGCGCTTAAACATCGGGGTTATTTCACAAACACAGTTTTGGTATTCACAAACTCACGCAGGCCAATATCTGCCAACTCGCGGCCATAGCCACTCTCTTTGATCCCCCCAAAAGGCAAACGCGGATCGGAGGCCACAAAGGCATTGACAAAGCAGCAACCGGCTTCGAGTTCTTCAGCCGCAATGCGCTCAGCTTTTTCGAGATCGCGGCTAAAAACCGCCGCTCCTAAGCCAAAAACCGATTGATTGGCCCATTGAATCGCTTCAGCCTCGTCTTTGACGGGCACAATCGCCGCCACAGGACCAAAGATCTCCTCTTCAAAAGCCACCATACCGGGGTAGACATCGGTTAAAACCGTGGGTGGATAATAAAAGCCGGGGCCATCAGGAACTTCGCCGCCCAAAAGCAGGCGCGCCCCCTGAGAAATACTTGTTTTGACCTGCCGAACCACTTCCTCGCGCAAATCGGCACGGGCCTGGGGGCCAAGGGTGGTGTCTTCGGCATAGGGATCACCCATGACTGCCTGAGACATCGCATCCACCAAAAGCCTTTCAAATTCGGGCCGCACAGCTTCGACCACCAAAAAGCGCTTGGCGGCGATGCAACTTTGACCCGCATTGATCAAACGGCTGCTGGCACAAATCTGGGCAGCCTGCGCGAGATCTGCATCCTCCAGAATCAAATAGGGATCGCTGCCCCCGAGTTCAAGCACGGTTTTTTTGAGCGCGGCTCCCGCTTGGGCTGCCACAGCTTTGCCTGCACGGGTGCTGCCAGTGAGTGTCACAGCCTGAATCACGGGATGGGCAATCACGGGCGCCACAGCTTCGTTTTCGAGGAATAAATTGCTAAAGGCCCCTTTGGGAAAACCGGCTTGGATAAACAAATCTGCAATTGCCAAAGCACAGGCAGGTACATTGGGAGCGTGTTTGAGTACCCCCACATTGCCTGCCATCAGGGCCGGGGCAGCAAAGCGAAAGACCTGCCAAAAGGGAAAGTTCCAGGGCATGATTGCCAAAATAGCACCCAGCGGGTTGTAAGTCACATAAGATTTGCGGCCCCCGGCCTCGACAGGAACCGATTTTAGCATCGATTCGGCATTATCAGCGTAGTATTCACAGACCCAGGCAGATTTCTCAATTTCAGCACGGGCTGCGGTGATCGGTTTGCCCACTTCCATGGTCATTAAGAGAGCCAATTGCTCTTTGCGTTCGCGCATCAAAGCCGCAAGGGCCCGCATTTTTTCGGATCTTTCGGCCAGTGTTGTGCGCTTCCAGATTTGCCAAGTCTCTTGGGCCTGTTTGAGTTGCATCTCAACTTCGTCAGCGCTGTGAGCGGGATAGGTCTGGATCAGGGCTTCGGTGGCGGGGTTAAAACTGGCAATGGTCATGTTAAAAATGGCGCCTCATCTATACATATGTTAAAAACAAATTTATACCCACAGTGTACCCCAAAAACCCTCAGATTAATCTGAGGCCATCATTTAGACCTTCTACATTAGGATGGGGGGTATGGTATATTTGTAAATCAAAAACAAAGGTCAGGTTTTAAGCGCATATGACAGATTTATTTCAAGATAAAGCCCAAGACTGGGATGCCCAAGAAAGAGTCCGCTCACTTTCAAACGGCATTGGCACAGCCCTGTTAAAAAGGATCTCCTTTTCAGAATCGATGCAAGTGATGGATTTTGGCGCCGGAACAGGGCTCTTAAGTGGGCATGTGGCTCCCTATGTGGCCCAGGTGTTTGCTGTAGACACTTCGCCAGCCATGCTGGCTCAATTAAAGGCCAAACCAGGACTCCAAGGCAAAGTTGAAACCCTTTGCCAGAATATTTTAGAAACGCCTTTAAATCAGACCTTTGACGTGATTATTTCTGCCATGGCGCTGCACCATGTGGACGACACCTCAGCTTTGTTTCACCAATTCGCAAAACATCTTAAACCAGGCGGCCAATTGGCGCTGGCAGATTTGGTGTCAGAGGATGGCCATTTTCATCCCCCGGAAGCAGAAGGGGTTTTTCACGCAGGCTTTGATCCCCAGGAAATTCAGTCCCTGCTCAAGCAACACGGCTTTGAGCAGATTGAATTTGAAACCGTGCACACAGTGAACAAAGCAGGCGTTGATTACCCGATTTTTCTCGTCTCCGCGCAACTTCCCAACTTTTGATTGGCTTTGAGGCCTGTGTTAAAATGAGCTCTGTCAGCTCAAAACTCCCAGACTAAAGCTTAAAAAGGATATATAGCCTGTGAATATTACCAGCATAGATGGCAAACTGGATGTCTCTTGGCACCCTGAGATTCTCACCGTTCTCGAAAGCTGGAGTGATTACGACGTTGAACTGGAATCATTCCGCAAAGCTGTTTTTGTCAAAGGCATCAACCATATCAAGGCAAGCCGGGGCAAAGCCTGGATCTTTGACCCGGGAAGTGCCACAGGTAGTTTTGGCCCTGAGGTTCAGGCCATGATTGATGCCGATCGTTTTGCAGCTCTGGGCTGGACGGGCGCCAAATACTTCGTGACAATCAATCCCGCTGCCACAGAAATCTCGGTGAATACCGATACCGAACACACCCGCGGTGTACAACGCGTTGAAGCCCCCTCCGTTGACGGGGCCATGGCATGGATCAAAGCACAGCCTTAAATTTCAAAAGCTGAATCAAGCCGAAACTTGCGAACGGCGACACCCAGGCGCAAGGGCTCTGATTGAAAAATATAAAAAGTTAGCCACAAGTCCACTCTCTGATAGGGCTTGTGGCTTTATCTGCATTGTTTTAAACCCGATCTTGATCTGTATCAAACAATTTTATTCACAAAAAATCCGATTTATTTTGATAAATATGCTAATATTTATTTATAATTATTTTATTTTTTGGTCAAATTTATTTTTTTATCAATCCTGTTTGACCTTTCTCTATTTTAAACTTTCTCTTCAATTTCATTTCTATTTTTATTCAATTTAATTTAGCTCAAATAGCTTCAGAGAGCATCTCTTTCGCCATAAAAAAAGGCATCTAGCCAAAGGCCGTGTCCCCATGAAAAAAGCCCATAGAATCAGTATTACACTGTCTCTGATCTGTTTGATAGTCGCACTTTTGGTACTCGGTCTGTTCTGGACCTTTCGCCAAATAGAGCAAGCCGGTGCTGATCGCAAACATACCCATCTGCTCATTAATAAAGCCAATACTCTGGCGCTTGAATTAAGTGATGCCGAAACAGGTCAGCGCGGCTACTTGCTGACCGGAAAAAGCGTTTTTCTTGAGCCCTATTTGGCCGTAGACAAACTTATTCCCGTCCACCTCAAAGAATTGCGTCAATTGTCCAAAATCCCCGCTGCTCAGCAACACCTGGATCAGCTCTTGCCCTTGATCAATGCCAAACGGGTTGAAATGGCCAAGCTGATTGATTTACGCCGCAAACAAAAAATTCAGACGGTCTTGAGTGAAGTAAACCTGGGCAAAGGCAAACGTCTGATGGATGAAATTCGGGTTGAAATGCAGGATTTTATTGAGCTTGAAGAGAACACCTGGGCCAACCATGACGCCCAATTTCAAGCCAATATGTTTTTGCTCTTCCTGGTCATTATCAGCGCCAGTGTCTTAATACTGCTCTTTGCCCTGATCTTCGGCTATTTTCTCTATCGCGAAAGCAAATTTCGACTTAAGAACTTGGTTTACCTCGAAACACAGCATTCCCTTGAAATCCAAGAAAACCTCAATCAACAATTGAAGAGGGTCAATCTGACCTTGCAGACCAGTGAAGAAAAACTGGCTGTGACGCTGAATTCAATCGATGATGCCGTCTTGGTCACAGATGCAGAAGGACGTATCACGCTCTTAAACCCACGGGCAGAGGCACTGATCGGCTGGAGCCAAAGTGAGGCACTGGCACAACCTGTCGAAGCCATTTTTGAGATTATCAATGCCGAAACACGTTTGCCCACGCCCATCCCAATCCATCAAACCTTGCAATTGGGAACGGTTCAAGGCATGCTCAACCACACCATTTTAATCAACCGCATGGGCGAAGAATTTGCCATTGCGGACAGTTGTGCACCGATACGCGACCGCGAAGAAAAGGTGATCGGGGCGGTCTTGGTTTTTCGCGATGTGACAGACGAATATGCCGTGCAAAAATTGCTCAAAGAAAAAAACAGCGAGCTGGAAAAAGCCACACTGCTGGCTGAGCAAGCCACACTTTTGGCAGAAAAAGCCAATTTGGCCAAATCCGATTTTCTTTCAAATATGAGCCATGAGATTCGCACCCCGATGAATGCGATTATCGGGATCTCTTATTTGGCACTCAAAAGTGAGTTGGTGCCCCATCAGCGCGAAAATATTAAAAAGATCCAAGATTCTGGTCGGCATTTGTTGAGCATCATTAACGATATTCTCGATATCTCCAAGATCGAAGCGGGTAAATTGCTGGTCGAACACACGGATTTTGAAGTTGAGAAAGTATTGGACAGTGTGGCCAGCCTGATTGCCGAAAAAACAGCCGCGAAAGGGCTGGAGCTGGTCTTTGACGTGGACAAACACCTTCCCGCCCACCTGATCGGCGACCCCTTGCGCTTTGGCCAAATTCTGATCAATTTCCTCAACAATGCTGTCAAATTTACCGAACAGGGTGAGATAGATATTGTCTTGCGACTCAAGCAGCAAACTGAAAATGAGGTCATGCTTTATTGTGCTGTGCGCGATACCGGCATTGGCCTCAGCGAAGAACAAATCGGGCGTTTGTTCCAAAGTTTTTCACAGGCCGACACCTCAACCACACGCAAATTTGGCGGGACAGGCCTGGGGCTGGTGATATCCAAAAAACTGGCCGAATTGATGGGCGGCGAGGTGGGCGTCGAGAGTGAGCCTGGTAAAGGCAGCACATTTTGGTTCACAGCCAGCTTTGGCAAGGGGCTGGAACAACAACAGCCCATGGTGCTTTCGCACAATATGCAGGGCAAACGTGTGCTGGTGGTCGACGACAACGAAAATGCACGGCTGGTGATGGGCGAGCTGCTGGGCAATATGAGCTTTAAGGTCGATCTGGCTGAATCTGGCCCTGTGGCGATCTCCCTCGTCGGTTAGGCCGATACCGAAGGCCATCCCTATGAAATTGTCTTTCTCGACTGGCAAATGCCAGAAATGGATGGAATTGTAACAGGTCGTTTGATCAAGCAACTGCCACTCAATCACAGGCCCCTGATGATTATGGTGACGGCCTATGGACGGGAAGAGGTGATTGCTGTTGCCAAAGAAATTGGCTTAAACGACGTCTTGATCAAACCGGTGAGCGCCTCGATGTTATTCGATGGCATCGTGCGCATCATTGGTGATAAACTCAAACAACCCATCAAAGTAGCGGACTTGCCCAATGCCACTTTCGAATTATTGACACCTTTGCAGGGAGCCCGAATTCTCCTGGTTGAAGACAATCAAATCAATCAAGAAGTGGCCTGTGAATTATTGCGCGATGCAGGTTTCTCTGTCGATGTGGCAGAAAATGGCCAGATCGCTGTCGAAAA
This sequence comes from Candidatus Sericytochromatia bacterium, assembly GCA_044356335.1. Classification (GTDB taxonomy): domain Bacteria; phylum Cyanobacteriota; class Sericytochromatia; order UBA7694; family UBA7694. Next base: position 4,077 of record JBIKWL010000046.1, on the reverse strand, counting down.
AGTCAAAGCCCACCCGTATGATATCGTGTTGATGGATATGCAAATGCCGATCATGGATGGTGTGAGTGCCACCCTCGAAATCCGCAAAGATCCGCGATTCAAAGACCTGCCAGTGGTGGCCATGACGGCCAATGCCATGCAGGCCGATCGCGAGCGCTGTCTGGCGGCAGGCATGAATGATCATGTGGCCAAACCGATCGAACCCGAAGATCTTTGGAAAGCGCTCTTAAAATGGATTCCAGCGCGGGAGATCGACGCCAGCTTTGTCAGGGAGAAACAGCCCGTCCAGGCAAAAACGGACTTACCAACTCAAATCTCCGGGTTGGATCTGGACCTGGGATTGAGCCGCGTTATGGGCAAGTCCTCGCTCTATCTCTCGATTCTGCGTCAATTTGTCGAAGGACAGAGATCGGTCCCTGCGGACATTGATGCCGCGATGGCCCTTCAGGACTGGAAATTGGCTGAGCGAATTGCCCATACACTCAAAGGGGTCTCTGGCAATATTGGAGCGACTGAGCTGCAGGCAGTGGCAGAAAAGCTTGAGCGGGCCATCAAAGAAGAAAAACCCAAATATGCCATCGATGGACATATCAAGGTACTCAAAAAAAGACTCGAAAGTTTAATCGATCAACTTGAAAGGAAATTGCCCCAGGTCGCAAGCTTGTCGGCTATCGCGGTGGATCCGGAAAAACTCAAACAGGTCTGTGTGCAATTGCAAGCTCTGCTCTCTGACGCTGATGCAGCAGCGGGAGATGTCTTAGCAGCCAATGAAAACCTCCTCAATACCGCGTTCCCAGATACTTACCAACAGATCAAGGACAAGATTCAGGCCTATGAATTTGAGGCCGCAGAGCTTGCCCTTAAAAACGCCTGTGAAAGGTCCCCCTCTCATCCATGATCTCAGACAAAACTGAATCCAATCCAAAGGCCACCATTTTGGTCGTCGATGACACCCCCGAGAACCTGACTCTGATGAACAATTTGCTCAAAGATGACTACAAGGTCAAAGTCGCCACCAATGGCGAAAAAACCCTCAAAATCGCCTGTTCAGACGCTCCCCCAGACCTTATTTTGCTGGATATTATGATGCCAGGCATGGACGGTTATGAGGTCTGTCGGCGGCTCAAAAGTTCCCCTCAATCCAGCCATATCCCTGTGATTTTTTTGACCGCTAAAACGGAGATGGAAGATGAAAAAAAAGGCCTGGAACTCGGCGCAGCTGACTATATCACAAAACCGATCAGCCCCCCGATTGTCTTGGCCAGGGTCAAAAACCATCTGGCGCTCAAAGTGCTTTCAGATATTCTGCAAGAAAAAAATACCGAACTGGCATTGGCCAAAACCTTTGCCGAAAAAGCCAATTTGGCCAAATCTGAATTTCTTTCGAGTATGAGCCATGAGCTGCGAAGTCCATTACATGCCATTCTGGGTTTTTCCCAATTGATGGCCTCTGATCTGACTCCGACTTATGAAAACCAAAAAGAGAGCATCGAACACATCCTCAAAGCGGGATGGCATCTGCTGCACTTGATCGACGAAATTCTCGATCTGGCAAAGATTGAATCAGGCCAAGTTCCCCTCAGTTTGGAAGCAGTTTCTCTTTCAGAGATTATGCTTGAATGCCAAAGTATGACAGAGCATACAGCCAAAGAAAAAGGAATTCAAATCCTTTTCCCGGTGTTTAAACAACCCTGTTATGTGAAGGGTGATTGGACCCGTATCAAACAAATTTTGCTCAATTTTCTTTCCAATGCGATCAAATACAATTGCAAAAATGGCAGGGTAGATGTGGATTATTCCACCCCCACGCCTGGGCGTGTCCGGGTGAGTATCCAAGACACAGGGGATGGTTTAAGCCCAGAACAAATCAGCCAACTCTTTATGTCTTTCAACCGACTTGGCCAGGAAAGCAGTGGCACAGAGGGAACCGGTATCGGCTTGGTGGTGGCAAAACAATTGGTAGAGTTAATGGGAGGAACCGTCTCTGTCAATAGCACGGTCGGAGAAGGCTGTGTCTTTCAATTTGAACTCAACGAGGTGGAGGCCCCCGCGCCGGAAACAGAGGCATCGCCACCCGAAATGCTTCAACCGGCAAGCCCACTCGCAAAAAAAGAGCACACTTTGCTGTATATCGAAGACAACCCTGCCAATATGCAATTGATCACCTTGATTATTGCTCGCAGCCCCGAACTCCATCTGCTGACTGCTGTCGATGGTCTGAGTGGCATAGCCCTGGCAATTGAAGCACTGCCCGCGGTGATTCTGATGGATATCAACTTGCCGGATATCAATGGGGTGGAAGCCTTGCACATTTTGCGTGCAAACCCAGCCACACAACATATTCCGGTCATTGCGCTGAGTGCCAACGCGATGCCTCCAGACATTCAAAAAGCCATGAATGCGGGGTTCTATCGCTATGTCACGAAACCGATCATTGTGACCGAATTTATCGAAATTTTGAATACGGCCCTGCAATTTGCAGACAGAGAAATGAATACCCAAAATGTCTAACCCCAATGCTTAATCCCTCAGATATCTTCAACGCCAAGATTCTGATTGTGGATGATCGCGAAGCCAACGTACTGCTGCTCAAGCGCATGTTAAGTGGGGCAGGTTATACGCAGTTGCATGCAACTCAAAATCCCCTCACGGTTTGCGATCTACAACAAGAACACGATTTTGACCTGATTCTACTGGACCTGCTCATGCCCGGCATGGATGGTTTTGCTGTCATGGAAGCGCTCAAAGAGATTGACCCCGAAGGCTATTTACCCGTGCTGGTGGTCACTTCCGAACCCAGCCACAAATTGCGGGCCTTGCAAGTGGGGGCCAAAGACTTTATCAGCAAGCCCTTTGATCTGAGCGAAGTCTTGGCACGCGTTCACAATATGCTCGAAGTGCGTCTCTTACATCGACAAGCAAAAGATCACAGCATTGCGCTTGAACAAAAGATCTTAGAAGTCAATCGCCTTTATGACGAGCTGATCGCTGAGCAAAAACAATCGTTTGAATTGACCGCCCTGCCGGGAGCCATGGTGGGGGTTGAAAAAGAAGAGCGTTTGTCGACCCACTGGTTCCGCAGTTTGCGCCTGCGCCACCCTTGGTTGCAAATCAATCTGGTGACGGCGTTTATTGCCGCCGCTGTGGTGGGACTCTTTCAGGACACCATCAACCAGCTTTTGGTGCTCACGATCTTTATGCCTGTGCTGGCCGGGCAGTCGGGCAATACGGGCAGCCAGGCCCTGGCCATTACCCTGCGTGAGCTGACCCTGGGAGATTTAAAATCGATCAACGAAAGTAAGCTGATGAAAAAAGAGGCCCTCTTGGGTCTGCTCAATGGTTTTTTGGTAGGTCTGGTCGCAGCCACAGGCATGTATGTGGTGGCCACGGGTCAGCATTCTCCCAAAGCACTGATCCTCAGTCTGGTGGTGTTTTTGGCCATGATTGGCAGCTGTGTGATCAGCGGGGTCTGCGGGGCAATTGTGCCTTTAACGCTCAAAAAACTCGGGGCCGACCCGGCCACTGCATCGAGCATTTTTCTGACCACAGCCACGGATGTGGTCAGCATTGGGATGCTGCTGGGCTTGGCGAGTTTGTTGGCGAGATAGATACAAAACCCACACCATCAGTGTGTCAGCACCAAAAAACTATAATTGTAGAAATAATTCGAGGTTCGGCTGTGTTCGGGGTGGGTGTGGCTCAACATCTGCCCCTTTTTGGTGCGCACCACCATCACGGGGGCGCCGCCACCATCAAACATCAAGGCACGAATACAGCCCAGCTCTTTCATCAGCACGGCCAACCGGGCGGGCGTGGCCCCCGATTTGAGGCGGTATTTGCCTTCGCCAATTTGCATATAGACCAGCGAACCATCGGCCATAATGCCCATGGCTGAACGCGGAGCACTTCGGCGCACATCACCGGCCTGGCCGGGGGAGACAATCGAGGATTCGTTAAAACGCGGGCTGGCAAAGAGGGAATTGTAATGTTTGCGGCCTGTGGCCAACCACAGATGGGACGCGAGGTCGCGGTCAAAGAGCAAAATGCCGCCCCCCATTGCCATTTTGAACCATTTAT